>JAZTYO010000018.1:0-2265 GCA_045636945.1 Acutalibacteraceae bacterium
ACCAGCAAGCAGGCTCACCGCAGACTGAATGACGGATTTCACTTTTGGAGATGCCAGTTTGGACAGATATACCGCCGTCATAAAGCCGATGGGAACACCAATCAAGATAGCACCGGCAGTTCCGTAAATGCTGGTCAGAATAAACGGCAGAATTCCATATTTCGGTTCAGCGGCGGTGGATGCCCATTCTTTGCCGAAAAGGAAATTAAAAAGACCAATCTCCTTAATGGCAGGAATACCTGGAAGGAGGTTGACGGCTGGTTCAATAACGGCTGTGAGCTAGTTGTTTGCAACCTTTGAAAGATACACGGCGGTAAAGAAGCCAATCGGCACACCAATCAATATTGCGCCTGCCGTACCGTACACGCTTGTCAATATAAACGGAAGAATCCCGTATTTCGGCTCGGTGGCGGTGGATGCCCACTCTTTGCCGAAAAGGAAATTAATCAAACCGATGTCTTTTATGGCGGGAATACCCGAAATAACCAAGTACACCGTAATAAGCAACACACAACCAACCGTTATGAGTCCGAGTATGAGAAATATGCCGTGTACGATATTTTCAAAGAATTTGTTTTTCTTCATATTCTAACCTCAATGGGAATAAGCGGCGGCGTGAAAACACCGTCGCTTAGAGTCCTTAGTTAGCAGGAACTACACCTGCGCCGCTGATGATCTCGTTTGCTGCACTTGATGTGATGTAATCAAAGAACTTCTGAGCACTTTCGGAGAGTGTGGCATCTTTCTTGGTTACGAGAACGAAGGGGCGCTGTACGACATAACTACCGTCCTTGATAGTTTCTTCGCTCGGGGCTACACCGTCAACGGTGAGAGCTTTTACAGTGTCTTTAACAGATGCGAGAGATGCATAACCGATTGCAGCAGGGTTGCTTGCAACTGTAGTGATAACGTCACCGGTAGAGGTAAGCTCCTGACGGTATTTGCACTTATCTTCGGTATCGGTAATAGACTCAAATCCATCTCTTGTACCGCTGCCTGCTTCACGGCCGATAAGTACGATTTCAGTATCGTTACCGCCAATTTCTTTCCAGTTCTTGATTTCACCGGTGTAGATCTTAGCGATGGTTTCTACCGAGAGGTCAGAAACAGGGTTGTTAGGATTTACAATGATTGCAATGCCGTCGTAAGCGAGGATAGTTCCGTCAAGTCCATTTGCCTTTTCCTCATCCTTGAGGTTACGACTTGAAAGGCCGATATCGCATCTGCCTTCCTGAACAGCCTGAATACCTGCGCCGGATCCGGTAGCGTTGTAGGTTACGGTAATGCCGGTGTCTGCTTCAAAGGCTTCACCCAAAGCACCGATAACTTTGTTCATTGAAGTGGATCCGTCTGTTGCTACGGCTTCCTTGTTACCGCCACAACCGGTAAGTGCACATACAAGCAACATTGCTACTGTGAGTAAACTAATAATCTTTTTCATTTTCAAAATCTCCTTTTGATTTATTATTGGCTTTTTATCTGTCGATTCTCTCGACTACGGTTATATTTTATCGCTGCGCTGTAAAATCCGTAACCAAATCGGTGTAAAATCGGAGTAAAAGAAAAGCGCCGCCTCAGTGGTGAGAAGCGGCGATAAGATTATTAGTTCCTCTTACTATAGTATTTATACAAAAGAAAGATACTTTTTGGTATATTCGGTGTATTTCTCTCTGTAGAACTCGTTGTCGCTTCTGAGAAGTTTGAGGGATTCGTGCAGGTTCATATTTTGTGCTTTCGTATCCATAACGCAGCCTGCAATGTTAGAGCAGTGATCGGAAACTCTTTCCATATTGGTAATTAGATCACTCCATACAAAACCTACCTCAATGCTGCAATCACCAACACGTAAACGATCAATATGGCGAGTGCGGAGAAGTTCTTTCATTCTATCAATAACCTGCTCAAGAGGTTCTACAAGATTTGCGTGGTCAGCGTTATTGTCTACAAATGCGCTATAAGAGAGAGCTACAATTTCCTCAGTTGCGGCACAAAGGGCATCAAGTTCTGCTTTCGCACCGTCAGAGAAAGCAATACCTTTTTCACGCATTTCTTCTGCTGATTCAACAATGTTTACAGCGTGGTCGGATATACGTTCAAAGTCACCGATTGCTTTGAGAAGCATAGATGCCATCGCACCTTCATTTTCATTAAGCTGTTTGGTGCTGAGTTTTACAAGGTAACTACCAATTACATCTTCAAGGTGGTCGGTTTTATCTTCTGCTTCTCGAATTGCTTCGGCTTTAGCTTTATCATAAGTACCAAGGC
>JAZTYO010000019.1:0-76565 GCA_045636945.1 Acutalibacteraceae bacterium
ATGGATATACCTGCATGGGATCTGCCCTTGGCTGAAAAGATACGAGAATGTCAAGACGTGGTAATCCGTATGACAATGCTTTAGCAGAAAATTTCTTCTCAATTCTCAAAACAGAGTGCATTTACCGAGTAAAACTTCAGACCTATGATGAGGCTCGCCTCATCATAGGTGAGTACATCCATTTCTACAATCATCAACGTATACAACTTAAAACAAAACTGACTCCGCTTGAAAAACGAAGTCAGTATGTCGCTTAAAATTTAATATTTGTTACCATAAGAGGCTTTTTTGTGCTGTCCGCACAAATTGGGGCAGTTCAATAGTGTCATTTCGGGATGCTTTTTAATTATATTGTGGTCATTTTGGCAGGGTCAAGCTCATAAACAAAGGTGCCGTGCACATCATTGCGTTAATCTTCTTCGCTTTTAGCCTCAGCCTCGTCGTCCTCGACAGGCTCGGGCAGACGCTCAACTAGAATACGGACGATTCTTCGCTCATCCATTTCTTCAACGGTGAACGAGAAGCCTTCATATTCTACGGTCGGATGCTCGTCGGCATCGGGAATTCTTCCTAAAACCGACATAATATATCCTGCAATGGTATCATATTCACCTTCGGGAAACTCGATATCAAGTAGCTCTTCAACGTCGGTTATGGCCGAGATGCCATCAATGTTGAAAACGTCCTCATTTATCTGCTCGATTTCCTCATCTTCGTCGTCAAACTCGTCCTGAATGTTGCCGACGATGGACTCGATAAGGTCCTCAACAGTAACGATACCTGCAACACCGCCGTATTCGTCCGAAACAATAACCATCTGCAGGTGCTTTTCGGTCATTTCGGTGAACAGGTCACGGCATTTCTTGGATTCGGGGATAAACATAGCCTCACGCATAAGGTCGGAAGGCTTCAAATCCTTCGGAATCTCAGTGCCGATGTATTTCAAAAGGTCTTTAACGTAAAGAACACCCTTTATGTTGTCCAACTCATCCTCATAAACGGGAATTCTCGAGCAACCGGCATCAATAGCCTTGGCGATAACCTCCGAAAGGTGCTCGTCGGTTTCGACGGCCGTAAGGTATGTGCGGTGGGTCATAACCTCACCAGCGGTAAGATCTCCGAACTCGAAAATGTTGTTTATCATTTCCTTTTCGATTTCCTCAAGAACACCGGTTTCTTCACCCTCGTCAAGGATTGAGAGAATTTCGTCTTCGGTTACGGGTGCTTCGTCTATATGAGGGTCTCCGCCGAAGATTTTAACAAGGAGTCTTGCAATGCCCGAGGTGATAAGTGTTACGGGGAGCAACAATGCCTTGAAAAATCTCAACATACCTGCCATCGCGAATGCAACCGAATCGGCATTCTGCTTGCCGATACGTCTCGGAAGCATAAATCCGATTATTGAGAAAACGGCAGCCGCAACAAGCACGATTACAAAAGAGGGAAGAGCAACCTTCAAAAGCCAACCGTTACCCTCGTAGCCTGAAGGCAAAAGTCCGTTTACGGCATATTTCGGCAACTGCCACAAAAGAGCACTGCCTGCCGATACCATTGAGCAGATTGAGGTGTACATACTTTGGGTGTCGGAGGGTTTGGGTCGGCGGTCAATAAGCTTGGCCAGCTTTTGAGCCTTTTTGTCGCCGTCATCAGCCATATCGTGAAGCTTCTTTTCACTAACTTCGCGCAAGGCCGATGTGCCCATAGTCACCAGCATACAAACGATGGTGGAAACAACGTATAAAAGGATAAAGATAATAGTGTTGGGATCAGGTTCAGGGTCGTCCATTTTAGATAAAACTCTCCAATTCAATAATTTGGGAACACAAATTTCCAAATATATAATACTTACAAATATGCCTGTTGTCAATATATTTGTTGAATTTGGGGACAAAGTTGCGTTTGTGTCTTAAAAAATAGTGTTATTTTGCAAGAAATGTCTTTATTATTTCAAAGTTTTATGGTACAATTACTTTGTGTTTCTGTCGATTGTTAATCGAATGTTTACACATTGATACTGTAAGAATGTTAAAATATCTGTGTGTCAAAATAAATTATTGGAGGAATCGTTATGATTCAAGTCTCGAACCTGTCCAAAAAATACGGTTCGCACGTAGCGGTAGACAACGTAAGCTTCACCGTCAACGATGGCGAGATTCTCGGTTTTTTGGGACCGAACGGTGCAGGTAAAAGTACCACTATGAACATTGTTACGGGTTACCTTTCGGCAACCTCGGGAACTGTATCCATCGACGGATACGACATACTCGAAAATCCTAATGAAGCCAAGATGCGTATAGGCTATCTCCCTGAGCAACCGCCTCTTTACATAGATATGACGGTTAAGGAGTACCTGTATTTTATTTATGACCTCAAGAAGGTTAAATTCCCCAAGGCTCCCCACATCGATGAAATTTGCCGTCTTGTTAAGATCGACCATGTTAAGGAAAGGCTTATCAAAAACCTCTCCAAAGGTTATCGTCAGCGTGTGGGCATTGCTCAGGCCTTGGTCGGCAACCCTGATGTACTGATTCTGGACGAGCCCACCGTAGGTCTTGACCCCAAGCAGATTATCGAGATAAGAACCCTTATAACCGAGCTTGGTAAAAACCATACCGTTATTTTGAGTTCCCATATTCTGTCCGAGATTCAGGCTGTTTGTGAGCGAGTAATCGTTATCAACCACGGTAAGCTTGTTGCCGACGATACCCCTGCTAACCTTTCTAAGGCTTTGTCGGACGACCATACTCTCACCGTTCGTGTCGGCGGTCCCAGAACCGACGTCCTCAAACTTCTCTCAACCATCGCAGGTGTAAAGAATGTCACCTGTATCGGTATGCAGGAGACCAACTCAAACGACTTTATTATTGAGCCTGACGGTTTGACCGACGTTCGCCGTTCTATTTTTGCCCGTCTTGCAGAACGCAAGTGGCCTATTCTTCTTATGCAGTCTAACGAGCTCACTCTCGAGCAGATATTCCTTAGACTGACCGAGATGACCGAACCCGAACAGAAAAAGATTTTTAGCAACAAGCAGAACAAAAAAGAGTCAGAGTTGGTTGAAGTAACTGCCGAGGAAATTGTTGTTGAGAAAGGGGAGAATAACTGATGAGTGCTATATTTAAAAGAGAATTCAAGTCATTCTTCATTACTCCGTTAGGATACGTGGTTATGGCTATTATGATGCTGTTCCACGGACTCGCATTTACGCAGATGTATGCTTACGGAAATCCCGATATTGGCTACGTTTTCGGCAGCACCTTTGCTTTTGTTGCAATTTACGTTCTTATCCCTATCCTCACCATGAGGACCATGAGTGACGACCGACGTCAGAAGACCGACCAGGTTTTGTTGACCTCTCCCGTCGGATTGTATTCGATAGTTTTTGGTAAATTCTTTGCAACCCTTGCAATATTTATGCTCAGCTATGTAATGACCTTTGTTTTTCAGGTAATTGTTGCTTTTCAGGATGTCAGCATCAACTGGTTGCTCTATATAGGAAACGTTTTAGGTGTATTCCTTATGGGAGCAGCACTTATCGCTTTAGGCATATTTGTTTCATCCTTGACCGAAAGTCAGGTTATTTCGGTTGTAATCAGTTTTGCGACATCGCTTGTATTGGCAATGATGGATACAGTTGCTGCAATGGTCAATACTCCCGCCATAACAAAAATTGTTGAGAAGATATCCTTTATTGGCCGTTACAATACCTTCTGCAACGGTATAATTGATTATTCCAACATTGTTTTCTTTGTCGGCTTTGCCGCAGTATTTATCTTCCTTACCGTGCGCGTACTTGACAAGCGCCGTTACTCTTAATGAAAGGGGTGCTTTAAAATGTTTAAATCTAAAGATAATTCAACAAAGCCCTCTATTGCCAAGGGTAACACCGGTATGATTTTGCTGATTTTTGGTGCAGCATTGCTCATTGCTCAGCTTGTGAAGTATTTTATCAGCTTTGTAATTTTGGATGGCAAGTTTATAAACACTGCATCCATATCAAAGATAATCCTTTCGGTATGTGGCAATCTTCTGCCTCTTACTGTCGGTATTGTACTTGCTGTTGCAGGAATTTTCCTTTACAAGAAGAACAAAGGCGAAAGCACCGTCGCAGTCAAGCGTAATATTTATGCTTCGTTCCTGTCGGTAATTTTTATTATCGCTGTTATTCTTGTGGTTGCCTTGTCAACTACATTGGCACAGAAGTATCCTTTGGATATTGACCTTACCGCCAACAAACAGCACTCGATAAGCAACGATAACTTTGAGTATATCAGCGGCATTGACGAAACCATCAAGATTTACGTTACTGCAACCGAGGATCAGTACAAAAGTATCACAAGAACCAAAGATGACATTGCTTATGTAGCTGCTTCCAAGCACATCATTGATTACAATTCTGACAACGCGGTATATTACAACCAAACTGTCGAGCTTTTGAAGAAATATGATGATTATAATGATAATATTACCGTAACTTTTCTAGATGTTTACGACAGTAAGACCCGTGAAATCACCGGTGACTTTGATGATTTTGCATGGAGTACAGGTGACATTTTGGTTGAGAGCACCTTTAAGCTTAACGGTAAGGACGTAACCCGTCGTACCGTCGTTCCGTTTATTGAGACATATACCTTGGAGGATAAATCGGGCTATGCCACAGAAATTGCCAAGAGCCCCGAAATGTACGAGATGTACGGTTATTCTGCTAAGGCAGGCTACGGCTACGGCTACTTTATTACCGAAAACAACGTTGAGTATATGATGTCGGCAGCACTTTATAAGGTGACCTCTCCTGATACTCCGTTATTCCTTGTTCCTACTTCTGTCAGTGATAATAAGAGTGTATCTTCTGCTTTGCAGAAGGTTCTCGAGGTCAACAACTTTGCCATTGAGTACAATGATGCACTTCTCTCGACACTCCTTGCAGAAGATAATTATAACAAGTATGCAGGTATCATTCTTTCCAACTGTAAGTCTGATATTTCGAGTGCCGACCGCGCCCTTATTGAAAAGTTCCTTGACAATAAGGGTATGAAGGGCAAATCGCTTTACTATTTCGCAGGTACTAACGCATTCGGTCTCACCAATCTCAACGGTCTGCTTGGTGACTGGGGTATTGGCTTTGCTGACGGTTTTATGTATGAAACTGATGCTAACTATCATCAGACGGGCAATCCTACCACACTTGTACTCGAAAGCTCAAAATCTGAATTTACCGAGAGCTCTGATGCACTTAACCGCTATTTTGCAGGTAGTAACCTTGTAAATATGAGGGTGCTTTATCAGACCAACACCTCGGCAACCCATACACGTGAGACCACTGTACTTATGGCTACCGCAAGTCTTGGCCAGACGGCAATTATGCCCAGCGGTGAGAAGGTTGACGAGTGGAAGGCTCCTACCGACCCCGATTTGTTGGATAAACGAATTGCTGCTGTACTTTGCGAGGATGCCGATGCCGTTGACGGCAAGTTTGTATCTAGCTACGTTGTAGCCTTTGCATCATCGGAAATTATCAGTGAGACCTATAACACAGATACCTTTGGCAACCTTAACCTTGTACTTGATACCTTCAATCAGGTAACAGGCAATGCCGATGCTCCTTTCACCTTCGTTCCCAAGAAGATAGAAACCACCAACTTCTATGCAGATGTTACCGAGGGCGAGGTCAAGGCTATCCGTTGGATATTCGTTGTTGCTGTTCCCATAATCGTATTCGGCCTCGGAATCTTTGTATGGATTTGGAGAAAGAGAAAATGAGTTTAAATCCTGATAACAAAAACAAAGACAGTGTTGAGGAACAGGTAACTGCTCCAGACACCGAAAATAAGGTTGACAAACCCGAAGAAAAGATTGAGTCGACCATATTCCAAAAGCACGTTTATGACACCAAGAAACCCATACAGAACGGTAGTAAGAAGAGAATCGTCATTGCTATCGTTTCGGTTGTGCTTTGTATTGCTCTCGGTGTCGGTGCATTTACGCTTCCTAAAATTTTGGGAGATGACACCGATGCCACCTCGTCGACTCAGTCTACCGTCGATGAATCGACCATAACCGTCCTCAAAAAGGCCGACATCCTCAAGGATGCCGAAATTGAGATAGACGGCAAGAAGGCGTTGGTTGATACCAATATCGCATCGGTCTATTTTGTCAACGGCTATGAAGAGTTTACCGTACGTTCCGAATTTGTAAAGAAGCAGGCAACCGACAAAGCAACATCTTCCAATACTTCGTCTGCATCCTCTACAACGTCCACCTCGTCGGCAACATCTTCGGACACATCCTCGTCCAACAAAAAGGAATATGACTACGAAACCGTTTGGTCGGTCGACGGAATCGACAAGAAAAAGACCGAATCGGATGCTATTCTCGATAAGATAGAGGCTTGCCTTAATATCAAGGCTGTCCGTGAGATGAAAAACAACTTTGATTCGGTCGAAGAATATCAAAAGCACTATGGTATGACAGATAAGCTTACGGCAGGCATTGTTGTAACTTTTAATGACGGTACCGAAAAGCTGACCATAAGCGTCGGTGCTGCGTTGGCAACCTATGATTCGTATTATCTTATGACCAGTCTCGGCGACACGGTTTATGCAGTAGATGATGACTATGCCAACAATTTCTTCTGCTCTACCAAGGAGTTTGCCGACCCCACCGTTATCAAAAAGCTTGAAAAGACCAAGGACAACGAGAAATACTTTAATGCTAACGGACAACTCGCACGTTTTGACAAGATTAAAATTTACGGTGACGTTTTCGGCGGTAAGGTTTATGAGTTCAAGATGAGCACCGGTGTTTCAGCCGATTATATGCCTTATCAGATGACTGCTCCGTATAACCGTCCCGCTTCGGATGCTTTCCTTGCCGAGATACTCGGTCTTGCTCAAGACGGACTTGATGCTTCGGCGCTTTACAGCTATAAGGTTACAGACAAGGATATTGAGGAATGCGGACTTGAAAAGCCCAAGGGCATAATCGAGCTTACCGTCGGCGATTATAAGTTTAAGCTGACTATCGGCGGTGCGCGTAACGACGGTACCGAGAGCCTTGCCGCAATGGTTGATGGCAATGATATGGTGTTCGGTATCGACCAGCAGGACCTCGCATTTATCATTAACGCTTCGAACAACGAAACGGTTATGTTTAACTCAAACTTCATACTTGAGGAAATATACAAAATCAAGAGCTATGATATTAAAATAGGCTCAAAAACCTATTCGTTTGACCTTAAACACACACCCAGAGCCTCCGATTCAAAGGTTATCGATACCGAGGTCAAGCTTGGAAGCACGGTTATGAATCCTGATTATTTCAAGCGAATTTACGGACGTGTGCTTATGCTCACCTTGGTTGAGTATGTAACCGAGGCCGAAAAGACCGAGCCTGTGCTGACTACTACCTTCCATTTCATAGGTGATAGCAAGCCGAGAGTGGTTGAATTTACGGCAACACCCGATGACATATACCACTATACTGCTTGGGTTGATGGCACACCGCTTGGTGAGGTACTGAAGTCCAGTGTTGACGACATTCTTAATTGTGTCGACCTTTATCTCGACGGCAAAGAAGTCCCCGACACGTGGTAAACTAAACAAAACAAACGCCAAACAAAAAGCTCCAACCGAAACGGTTGGATCTTTTTGTATTGACTTTTTTACTTCTTGAACAAGTAGCCGTAATAATCGGTTTCGATTATTCCTGCAGCCATCTTGAATTTATTGTTTACTATGCTGCGTACGTTTTTGATGTACTGCTCTTTTTGCTCTTCCGATTCAAAGGACATGCCCTCGTGAAGCGTGAATTCCTTTTTGCCTGCATCGTACTTGCCCATACTTGTTATGAACGAACGATCGAGGAACTGAACTACACATTCCGAGGTTGACATAATGTCGGTACCTATAAGCAATCTTGAATCGTACTCGAAGCCGAACAGATTGAGAATAGTGGGCAGAATGTCAATAGCCGAGCAATTCTTGTTGACTGTGGGTGCATCCTTAGTGCCCTGGCAATAAAGGATAAAACTGCTCTTATATAACTCAAAGGTGGTGTCAACGTCGTGACCCAAAAGCTCACGCCATACGGCATATTTGTCACCGCCCGTGTTATCCTCAAGACCGTAAGGATAATGGTCGGGGGTAATGGCGATGACCGTCTTGTCGGCAACACCGGCCTCATTCAGCTTCTTCAAAAGTTCTTCCATAGCACGGTCCAGCTCGATATTGCAGGCATAGTAGGCCTTAAGTGTATCCGAGCAATCGAGGTGCTTTACAAGGTCGCGGTTTTTAGACGACATTGAGTTGCCCGAGAAGCTGTACTGCAAATGTCCACTGACCGTCATATAGTATGCGTGGAAAGGCTTGTCGTCCGAAAGATAATCCTTGGTCGAGCCTGCAATCATTTCAAGGTCGGATTCGGGCCAACGCTTTTTAACGTATTCCTCAATACCTGTTCCCATACCGATGTACTTGTAGCCCATATTGGGATGTGATACGTCACGACGGTAGTAGTCGTGGGTGTGGTTGTGGTAGGCAAATGTTTTATCAACGCCGATGCTTTGGAACATATTTCCCAAGGTGAACGGCATATAGTTAGAACCGGAACGGTAAAAGCTCCAAACACCCGACTTAGGCAAAAGGCCTGTACAGGCGGCATACTCGCCGTCGGAGGTTGAAACGCCCCAGATAGGAGTATAGAAATTGGTAAACTTAAAGCCTTCCTGACTCATTTTATATAGGGTAGGGGTAAGCTCGGGATCGATAGCATAGGGTGAAAAGCCTTCGGCGGTAATGGTTATAAGGTTGTAGCCCTTATACATTCCGGTATATTGGTTTTTCAAGGTTGGCTCTTTGGCCGAAAAGTAGTTATTAAGGTTTTTGATAGCCGTTTTGGGATCCTCGGCAGTCAAGGCTTCAAAGTCGATATCCATCACGTTGGGTGAGGTGTCGATTGGCTTTTCAGGGTCTACGTCCTCAACAGGAGGCACTACAACGTTGATGATAGGAGCTTCGTCCTCAAAATCGGTATCCTGCTCAATTCCGAAAACGTTATACTTAATATCAAGCACCTCAGAACGGAGAAGACCAAACTTGCCGACCGAAAGGTTCATATCGGCTTCAAGTGAAGAAAGGTGACCTGAAAGCGAGATTATCAGAACGGCGCAAAGATGGATGCAAAGCATTGCAGCGGCACCAAGACCGATGTTAATCCACTTGATTCGGCGGTAACGGATGTTGTTTTTGCCGAACATATAGTAAAAGACAATAGGTATAAGCAACAGCATCAAAGCAGGAATAGAGCTTGCGATGGCTCTGAGTGTGTTACCCAGCATTCCTTCGCCCGTAATCTGACCTGCACCGCCTGCAAACAGCGAATATATTATGAAATAACTGCCGAAGAAACGGTGGTAGACGATTTGTGCTGCATAAAGCAGGAACAAAAAGGTCAGTACCGATGCCGTTACTATTTTGGCGGTACGGGGTTTAAGCCTTGAACAGATGCAGGACATCAGAAGTGACGGAACGATTGAAAAAATCGGCACTATCAAAAGACCTATGTCAAAAAATCTGTCACAGGTAAAGGCCTTGAGCATCAACTCCATATAAACAATGGTCAAATACACAAAAAGAGTTGTATTAAACCTGAAATCTCTGAAAAATCTTTTCATTTTATCACCCATTTTAAAGAGTCTAATGGTTATAGAGCATCGAGACAAAGCAAAAAGCTTTGTCTCGACACCAAATCTCGGATTTGGTTGCAAATTTTCAAAGAAAATTTGACGATGACCATTTCAATGACTGTCGAGCCCACTTAAACACACGTGATTTAAGCGGGCAAAAGCCGATAAAAATCGGCTTGTCGAAACACTTGTCAGTGTTTCGACATTCTACAGTCATTATATCAATATAGTTAAGAAAATGCAAGCACAAAGAGAAAATTGTAAATATTTGTAACGATTTAAAAGCTAAAAATGACACGTAAAACCAAAAACAAAAAGGCCACCTTGCGGCAGGTGGTCTTTTTGCTTTTAGAGGGTTGTTTTGAGGAGGGTTTGAGCATGTTCGAAGAAAGGTGCGGTCCCTTTCTTGAACTGTCTATATTATAACGCAGGAAATTAACAGATGTGTGGATTATTTGTGAACACTTGGTTAACATTTATTCTTGTGTGAATTTTAATTTTATGTTTTGTATATGTTCCCATCTTCGGGGTAAAAATACTTATGAAAGGTAAGGTAATAATATGAAAACGACGAATAAACATAGCAAGAAAATCATAAAATTTCTTAACGGCAGGGCATTTTACGTTGTGCTGTGCCTTTGCTTTTTGGCAATAGGAGTTGCTACGTGGAGTGGTGTTGAGGGCTTTAAAAATTCACAGAACAATAAGGAAAATCAGTCGCAAAGCTCGAATACTGCAAAGGCTCCGTCTTCACCAAGTATTCTGCCCGAGATTTCTGATAAAAACGACACTGCGAGCCGTAACGAAACTGCCGAATTGCCTGACGATGCCGTTTCGTCCGAGTTAACCGAATCTGAGCCTGAAAAAACCGAGCAGACGGCGGCACCTGTTGCAACCGTTTTTATAAATCCTGTTTTGGGTGAGGTTATCAAGAACTATTCCGAAACCGAGCTCCAATATTCTATGACAATGAAGGATATGCGGTTGCACAAGGCGGTTGATATTGCCGCCGATATGGGTACACCGGTTGTAGCATCGGGTGAGGGAGTTGTTACCGAGGTAGTAACCGACCCGATGTACGGTGTGACGGTGGTTATCGACCACGGCAACGGCATCACGGCAAAATACCGCGGTCTTAAAAAGGCACCGTTTGTCAGCAAGGGTGATACCGTCGATTCCTCAACTCAGCTGGGTGTTGTTGACGTTATTCCCTGCGAATCGGTCGAGCCAAGACACCTCCATCTCGAATTTTTTAAAGACGGCAAGTCAGTGTCACCGATGAATTATATTATGCAGTAAACGGTTAGCAGTGATATTTCAAACCCGCCCCCTACGGGCAAATTCATATTATAAATTTTTATAAACTGCCGGGGCAGTAAAAAGCGGAAACCTTTAAGGCTTCCGCTTTTTGCTGTCTAAAATATTCACTGCTTTATTATTTGCTGACCGACGTCGATTTTAAACTGCTCCCATTCCTCGGGGAAATCGACAAAATATTTCGGGCATTGTTTACCCGTAATATCGTGGTGACGAATAAGGTCGTTTTCAGAAAGCCCAGAGTTGTTGCAAAGCCATGCCACAAGCTTTACAAGTGAATTATAGGTTTCCTCGTTGAATTTACCCGTTATATCGGGGTGACAAACCTCGATTGAAACGGTATCGCCGTTACGGTGATTGCTTGCCACCGATTGCTCATTCAACGGAACACATTGCAGAATCTCACCGTCAAGTCCCACGATAAAATGCGAACACACCGTGGTACCGGGGTTGTTGAAATAGCTTCGGTTTTGCTTTGCCGTGGTGTCTGGATTGCCTACGTAATGTATAACAATGTTGTTTATTGATTTCAGCGGTTTTGCAGTTCGGGCAGAGCCTATGTCGATATAATCCGCCGTAACAAAATCGGGCATTTCACAGTCAGACAGCATTTCGGCAGAAATTTCACCCTTATCACGTCCGAAACACGAGTTGCAAATAAGGGCGATAACCGCGCATAAAGCAACCGTCAAGACCGATAATAATATGGTTTTACGCTTGCGTTTTGTTATTACAATCATAACTCATCCTCTGAAGAAGTCAGTCTTTGACAAGCGCCTTTTCGATTTTGCCGTAAATCTGATAGTGGTAGTCATCGTTGGGGTACCATTTAAGTGGTGCATCATCGCAGAAGCAGTCCTTTTCCATCTTCTGAACGTACTGCTTCCGGCAAATAAGTACAAGTCTTGCCTCTTCAAAATACACCGAGTCACCGTCAAAAACGGGAGTAAGACCCGTCAATGCAGTTTTGTCACAGTTACGACCCGATTTAGAACCGCAAATCTTGTGAATGTCCTTATTATCGCCGTAAAAGCTCAAGGTGAAATAGTCGGACCTGTCGATAAACTCCATTGTGTAGCGTTGGGGACGGACTTGGGCTACAGCGCAATCGTTACCCCACATTTCACCGACAAAGCCCCAGGATGCCGTCATCATATTGTACTTGTCACGGTTGCCTGCGGTGATGAGCATATACTCATCCGAAATTGCCCTTATAAGATTACCATTTATCTCTTTTGCTGATATTTCCTTAAACATAAAACCACTCCTAAATTGTTTCGCTTGCTTGGTTGACATAATCTTTATAAAAGATTTTACTATATATTATATTCGGTGTCAAGATGAGGTTGACCGAACTTTATAAAATACAATAAAAAAGTCGCAACGCCAAAATGTGCGTTGCGACTAAGGCGATATGCCCGATAAGGTCTTATTTATCCAAAGGCTTTGCATTCCAGATGTTGGTTGCATAGTCGTGGATTGAACGGTCGGCCGAGAAGATGCCTGCATTGGCAATGTTGATAAGTGACATTCTGTTCCAAACATTTTTGTCGGCATAAAGTACGCTTGCTCGGTCCTGTGCGGCACAGTAGTCAGCAAAATCGGCAAATGCCATATAATAATCCTTGTTGCGAAGTGCAGCCGATAATGCGGGGAACTGCTTTCCGCCGATGCCGTTGCAGATAAAATCTACAGCACGGCGAAGCTTGGGATTATTGTTGTAATAGGGGTTGGGGTCATAGTGATTTCTGAGGGCAAGAACCTCAGGAGTACGCATACCGAAGATGATGATGTTATCATCGCCTACGGCCTCGTGAATCTCAACGTTGGCACCGTCCTCGGTACCGAGGGTGATTGCACCGTTAAGCATAAGCTTCATATTGCCGGTACCCGAAGCCTCGGTCGAAGCCAAGGAAATCTGTTCGGAAATGTCGGCAGAGGGAATCATAAGCTCGGCCATGGTTACACGGTAGTCCTCAACGAACAGAATCTTGATTTTATCCTTAATCTGGGGGTCGTTCTCGATAACCTTGGAAAGACTGATAATCATATGGATTATCTCTTTTGCAAGGTGGTATCCGGGAGCAGCCTTGGCACCGAAGATATAGGTCTTGGGTGTAAACTCGGTATTGGGATTTTCCTTTAAATAGAGGTAATCGGCAATGATGTGGAGTGCATTGAGGTGCTGACGCTTATACTCGTGCAGACGTTTTACCTGCATATCGAAGATAGAGTCGGGATTGAGTGTTACGTTATACTCGTTCTTGACAAACTTGGCAAAACGTTCCTTGTTGTGACGCTTTACTGCAGCCAGTTTTTCAAGAACTGCCTTATCGTCGGCAAACTTCTCAAACTCCTTCAAAGCGGCATTGTCGAGAATAAAGTTGTCACCGATACACTCGGTAATCAGCTTGGTCAGTTCGGGATTGGACTGGCAAAGCCAACGACGGAATGCGATACCGTTGGTAACGTTAGTGAACTTTTCGGGAGTGATGCGGTAGTAATCGTTAAAGAGGGTGTCTTTAAGAATGTCACTGTGCAAACGGGATACACCGTTTACGCAATGGCAGGAGGCAACGCAAAGGTTGGCCATTCTGACAACGCCGTCTTCAATGATAGCGGTACGTGATACGTAGCCTGCATCGTGTGTCTTTTCCCACATACTTGCTCTGAAACGGTTGTCAATTTCGGTAACAATCTGGAAAACACGGGGCAACAAACCACGGAACAAATCAATCTGCCAACACTCAAGAGCCTCACGCATAATGGTATGGTTGGTGTAAGCGGCAGTACGGGTGACGATATCCCAAGCCTTATCCCAACCGTATCCGCACTCGTCAAGCAGATATCTCATCAATTCGGGGATTACAAGGGCAGGGTGGGTATCGTTGATATGAATAGCGGCCTTTTCGGGAAGGTTATCCAAGGTGCCGTATTTCTTCAAATGACGCTGTAAAATATCCTGAATTGAAGCCGAAACAAGGAAATACTGCTGACGCAAACGCAAGGATTTGCCTTCGGGGTGGTTATCCTCGGGGTAGAGTACCTTGCTGATAACCTCAGCCATAGCCTGATGCTCCAAAGCACGGACGTAGTCGCCGTGATTGAAGGCGGCCATATTGATAGATGGGGTTTCCGAACTCCACAAACGGAGAACGTTGACGCTTCGACCGTCGGCACCTGCGACCATAAGGTCGTAAGGTACTGCCTTTACGGTATCGTAGTTTTCAACCTCAACGCTGTGATGATTGTGGCACCAGATTTCCTTTATCTGACCGCCGAAGTTGACATCAACGGCCGAGGTATCGCGGCGAACAAGCCAAGCACTTCCGCCGGGAAGCCAGAAATCGGGCATTTCGGTCTGCCAACCGTCTACAAACTTCTGACGGAAGATACCGAACTCATATTTAATACAGTAACCCATTGCAGGATAACCGCCGGTAGTAAGACCGTCCAAAAAACAAGCGGCAAGTCGTCCAAGACCACCGTTGCCAAGACCTGCATCGGGCTCAAGTTCGTAAAGATTGTCGAGCTTTACGTCATATTTTGCCAACGCCTTTTTAAAGGTGTCGTCCAGTTTCATATTAAAGAGGTTGTTTTTTAAGGAACGACCCATCAAAAACTCCATCGAGAGATAGTAAACCATCTTGCTTTCCTGAGTACGGGTGTCCTCTCTGAACTGAGCTCTGCGTTCGGTCATAATATCAAGCAATGCCAAAACCGATGCTTTGTAGAAAAGCTCGTCGGATGCCTGATTGGGCAAAACACTGAAATTGTGCTTCATCTTCTGACCGATAAGGTCATAGATTTCTTTGACTGTGTACATAAAAACCCTCCGAAATTATTAAAAATTTACGAATTAGACATTGATTATTTTAGGCAAATATCTTATTATGTATATATATTAATACTTTTTTTCGAAAATTTCAATAGTTGTTATGTAAAAAATAAGGGTAATTTTTAGTTAATTTTTATAAAAAGGGCTTGTAAACATTGCTTAATCTAACCAAGATTGGTAAAAATGCACTAAAAATGATACATTTTTCAACAGTAATAGATTATTTGAGGTGAATATTTTGAATCAGAACGAAAACCGCTACACCGAGGCTCAGAAGACTCCTGTCGATACGGTACAGCAACCGCAACAGCCCCTTGAGGCTCAACTGTCGCAACAGTCTTTTGATGCGCAACCGCAGCAAACACAGCAGTGGCCTCAGCAACCCCAACAATTTCAACGACCCCAACAACCGCCCTACGGTATGAATGGACAGTATTATGGACAGTATAACCCTCCAATGTATGACCGTTCGGCTAACGGACAGTATAATATGCAGTACAATATGCCGCCTGCATACTTTCCTCCCCAACCTATGCCTCCCGTTCAGCCTCTCGAACCGCTGAAGCCTCCCGTGGACGACCGTCCCGGAAGTCTTTTCTTCGACAAGGAAACGTTTAAGGAGAGAACATCGGTACGCCGTTTGGGTAATTCCATCGGTATGTCGATGAGTATGTTTAATCTTGCCGGTGCTGTTGTTCAGTTCATTATAATTGCAGTGATGTATTTTGTGTTGGGTGTCGAATCGACACAGTGGCAGATGACTAACACAAGCACCTTGTACCTTATAAATGCGGTTATGACACTTTTTGTACTTACCATACCGTACGTTTTTGCCGCAAAGTTCTGCGGTTCTAAGGTGACAGAACTTGTGCTGTTTAACAAAACCTCGTTTACTAAGGTCATAACACTTGTTATGCTTGGTATGGGTGTTTGTGCATTAAGCAACTTTGCCTCAAGCTCGATAACATCGGTTTTTGAACAGATTTTTGGAATCAGTTCCGAATCGTCATTGGATGGCTATGGCACAGGGCTTCAAGCCTTCCTTTTGATGCTGCTTTGTGTTGGCATTCTTCCTGCAATCCTTGAGGAGTTTGCTCTTCGCGGTGTTGTTATGGGTCTTTTGCGTAAAAAGTTCGGCGACGGTGCCGCTATCGTTATATCTGCATTACTGTTCGGACTTTTGCACGGCAATCTTCAGCAGATACCGTTTGCCTTTGGTGTTGGACTTATTTTGGGATATGCTACAATCTATTCGGGTTCTATGGTGCCTGCTATGATAATCCACGCAATGAACAATTCGATATCGGTTGTGCTGACCTTTGCTACCGACTCGGTCAGCCCTATGACAAGTCAGGTTATTATGTTGCTTTATTATGCCGTATCGTTGCTTATCGGTCTTTGCGGATTCATTATGCTTGTTAAAACTGACAAAACTGCCCTTCGTCTTTCAAAGGAAAGAACCGAAGACACCAAACGAAACACAAAATGGTTCTTTGGCTCGGCATGGATGATAATATTCATTATTCTTTGTGCTGTAAGTGTTCTTGCATCGTTCGGTTTACAGGTGCAGATATGAAAGGATATATGAAGCAAGCCTTGTTGCTTGCCGAAAAAGCAGGTGCAAAGGGCGAGATACCCGTCGGAGCAGTTATCGTCAAGGACGGTGAGGTCATTGCGACGGGAATCAACCGACGCGAGTGTGACAATACCGCTTTAGGTCACGCCGAAATAGAGGCTATAAGCTCGGCTTGTGAAAAACTTGGCCGTTGGAGACTTGACGATTGCGAACTGTACGTTACGTTAGAGCCTTGTCCGATGTGTGCAGGTGCTATTATCAACGCACGGCTAAAAAAGGTGGTTTTCGGTGCGTTTGATAAAAAAGCCGGCTCCTGCTCGGACGATTCGGTCATAAATCTTTTCAACCTGCCGTATAACCACAGTCCCGAGGTGTGGGCAGGTATATGCGAGCAGGATTGCTCCGCCGTATTGACCTCGTTTTTTGAAAATCTGCGTGAAAAGGGAAATGAGTAATGCCGTTGGTCGATAAAGTAACCTATATCCACGAACCGACCGACCTGCAATGCGGTCAGGCGGTATTGTCTATGCTGTCGGGATTGACGGTTGAGGAGATAATCGCAATCTGCGGTACCGACCGTGAAACCAATCTCAGACAGATGTTTTCAACACTTGATGTGTTAAATATAATGTATGATAAAGAGCGTAATCAGGCTGATACCAAGGCTCAACTGCCCAAGGTGTGTGTATTAAGCCTTGAAACTCCGAGGTGTTGGCATTGGTCACTGTATTTTGACGGTGTTTTTTACGACCCCGAGCACGGTGTGATGTTGGATTTTCCTGAATGTAACAGAAAATATTATTGGGAGATTAAAGCCGATTGATAAATATAACACCGCAAGGATAGGTGTCCTCGGGCGAACACAGTTCGCCCCTACGAATAAAATGTCGGAGGGATATATATGTATATAATGTCGGTTGACGTCGGTACTGCACGTACAGGTGTCGCTTTGAGTGATAAGGGTGAGGGCTTTGCCTTCCCGAAATGCGTTATAACCGAATATAACCGCGAAAGATTGATTGAAAAGCTGGCTGCCAAGGCAAAAGAATTCGGTGCTGAACTGATTGTCGTCGGTTATCCGAAAAATATGGATGGAAGCGAGGGCTTCAAGGCACAGGAATGTGCAACAGCAGCCGAGGCCTTGAGGGTTGCTACGGGTTTGCCCGTTGAATTGTGGGACGAACGTTGTACCACCGTTTCGGCACACACGGCACTAAATATTAACGACGTCCGCGGCAAAAAGCGTAAAGAAACGGTTGATGCCGTTGCTGCAACCATTATTTTGGAGGATTTTCTCCGCCATAGGGCAAACACAAAGAACTTTTAAAATCACACTTGAAACATCAAGAAAGATGTGTTAAAATAACGGGTAATGATTTTTAAATAATTTCCGGAGGGAAGAAAAGTATGTCAGGACATTCCAAATGGAGTACAATTAAGAGAAAGAAAGAAAAAACCGACCAGGCAAGAGCCAAAGTCTTTACACGCATCGGCCGTGAGCTTGCTATGGTAGTTAAGGCAGGCGGACCTGACCCCAACGTTAACGGCAAGCTTCGTGATGTTATTGCCAAGGCTAAGGCCAACAACGTTCCTAATGATAACATTGACCGTATTATCAAAAAGGCTGCTGGTGAGACCGGCGGTGCTGATTACGAGGTACTTATGTACGAGGGCTACGGTCCTTCGGGCATTGCCGTTATCGTCGAAACCTTGACCGATAACCGCAACCGCACCGCAGGTGAAATGCGTCACTACTTTGACAAGTGTGGCGGTAATTTGGGTCAGTCCGGTTCAGTTACCTTTATGTTTGAGCGCAAGGGTCTTATCGTTATCGAGGGTGAAGGCCTTGACGAGGATAAGGTAATGGAGGATGCTTTAGAGGCAGGTGCCGACGATTTCTCATTCGACGGCGACGTTTTCGAGATTTCTACCGATGCCAACTCGGTTGGTGCTGTAAGTGAGGCACTTTCCGAAAAAGGTTACACCTTTGTTTCGGCTGAAGCAGCTTACGTTCCCGCAACCACGTCGACCATCGACGATCCCGAATTGGTTACCAAGATGGAAAAGCTTCTTGATATGCTTGATGAGAACGAGGACGTTCAGAACGTTTGGCACAACTGGGAAGCACCCGACGCAGAATAATATGTATTAAGCAATTACACCGCAACCGAAAGTGCTTGGTTGCGGTGTTGTTTTGTGGTCATAATCACACACGAACACAATATATTTGTAAATTTATACAGAATTTATATTTTTACTTGCATTTTTAAAAAAATGTGCTACAATTAGTAAGTAATCAGGCAACTGAAATCTATGTAAAGTGAGGTGCTAACAAATGGCATTCAAAATTTCCGATGATTGCATCAGCTGTGGTGCATGTGCAGCTCAGTGCCCCGTAGAGGCTATCGCTGAGGGTGACGACAAGTTCGTTATCGACGCTGACAAGTGCATCAGCTGTGGCGCTTGCGCAGATGGTTGTCCCGTAGAGGCTATTGCCGAGGACTAATCCAAAAGCAAAAATACATACCCGAGAGTTTTTACTCTCGGGTATATTTTTTACACATTTTAGACAATGGTAAAATTTCCTTGTGAAAAAAATTGTTTTTTGGCAAATAATGTGTTACCATAATATAGAATAGTTAAAATATCAAATGACGTTCATATAAATCGGTTAGGAGGAACAATAATGGCTAAATCAGAAGAAATTTTGCGACCCGTCAAGGATATTGGCGGCGGAGTAGAGTTGCCTCACCGAAAAAACACCGCTGAACAGCAATCGGTGATAATGCCACCGCCTGAAACGGTGGTCATTGCTATGCAACAGCATATCGGTGCACCGTGTACACCGTGCGTCAAGAAGGGTGATACCGTATATGTCGGCACCAAGGTGGGTGATAGTGACCAGTTTGTCAGCGCACCGATACATTCGAGTGTTTCGGGTACTGTTACGGGGATAGGCTCGTTGCTTTTGCCTTCGGGTCAGACTACCGAAACGGTTATCATACAGTCTGACGGGCTTATGACACCTGACCCCGATATCAAGCCTCCCGTGGTCGAAACCTTGGAGGATCTTGTTAAGGCAGCAAGAGATTCGGGTCTTGTGGGTCTTGGCGGTGCAGGTTTCCCCACACACGTAAAGCTTAACGTCAGGCCCGACAATATTCCTGATACCCTTATTATCAACGGTGCTGAGTGTGAGCCTTATATCACCTCCGACTACCGTGAGTGTGTTGAGAATACCGACAGTATCCTGGAGGGCGTTTACCTTCTCAAAAGAATTGTCGGTTTCAAGCAGGTTATTATCGCGCTTGAAAACAACAAGCCCAAGGCTATCGACACGATGAATGCGCTTGTCGAAAACGTTTTGGGTGAAAAGATGCCTGTTGATACCGAGGATGACGAGAAGATGCAGGCAATGTATAAGGTTGCCACCGACGAGCGAGATGCAGACAACTCGGTAAGAGTTATGCGTCTGAAATCGCGTTATCCCCAAGGCGCTGAAAAGGTGCTTATCTATAACGTAACAGGTCGCAAACTGCCGTTGGGCAAGTTGCCATCGGACGTTGGTTGTATGGTTATGAACGTTACGAGTGTATCAACCCTTAACAAGTATATCAAGACAGGTATGCCGTTGGTTGCTAAGACCGTAACGGTTGACGGCGGTGCAATAAGAACCCCTCAAAATGTTGTTGTACCTATTGGTACTGCTATCAGTGATGTTATTGAGTTCTGCGGTGGATATAAATCCCCTACGAGAAAGATTCTTTACGGCGGACCTATGATGGGTAATGCCGTTATAGACGTCAATATGCCGATTCTGAAACAGAATAACGCCGTATTGGTGCTTGACCGCAAGCAGTCTGAAAAACGAGTTGAAAGTCCTTGTATCCGTTGCGGACGTTGTGCAAGAGCATGCCCGATGCATCTGCAACCGCTTGAAATTGAATCATCACTCCGCATCGGTGATATTGACCGTGTAAAGGCTCATTATGCGGAGTACTGTATCGAATGCGGAAGTTGTTCTTATATCTGCCCGTCCAAGCGTCATTTGACTCAGGTTATGCGTATGGCCAAGGCAGAACTTAAAGCTAAAAAGTAAGGGAGGAGTCTTAAAAATGGAAAAACTATCGGTTTCACATTCGCCGCATATTCAGCACGAAGATTCTTCCCGTGGAATAATGGCTGACGTTATCATTGCACTCCTGCCTGCCACAGTTGGCGGTTGTATTCTTTTCGGTTGGTATGCGGCATTGGTTATTGCAACCTGCGTTGTCACCGCCGTGATTTCGGAGTATGTATGCTGTAAGGTAATGAAGCGTTCAAACTCGATAGGCGACCTTTCGGCGGTTGTTACGGGTCTTATTCTAGCACTCAATCTCCCACCCGAGTTTCCGCTTTGGATGGCCGCTATCGGCAGTGTCGTCGCTATCGTTGTGGTCAAGATGCTGTTCGGTGGTTTGGGTCATAACTTTGCTAACCCTGCAATTACCGCACGTATCGTTTTGTTGGTTTCATTCCCGTCTGCTATGACTAAATGGATAGCACCTATCGGTTCCGACGTTTCTAACATCACCTCGGCAACCGACGTCAACACCATTGCAACACCGCTTGTCAACGAGGGTTATACCTATTCTCAGTTGTTTATGGGACAGGTCCCCGGTTGTATCGGGGAAACTTTCAAGCTGCTTATAATTATCGGTGCACTTTACCTTATAGCACGCCGTGTAATCTCACCCGTAACCCCTCTTGCAATGGTCGGTTCTGTTGCTTTGATGTCGTGGATATTCGGCGAGGACCCTCTTTATATGGTTCTTTCGGGTGGTTTGTTGTTCGGCGCGGTATTTATGGCTACCGACTATGTAACCAGCCCTATTAATTGGAAGGGCAAACTCATCTTCGGTATTGGTTGCGGTCTTATAACCTTTGTTATCCGTCACTTCGGATACCTGCCCGAGGGTGTGTCCTACTCCGTTCTTCTTATGAACCTCTTTGTGCCGTTCATTAATAAGATAACCACTCCTAAACCGTTTGGATGGGAGGGTGCAAAATGAAAAAAGTTCTGAACATCATTGTCACTTCCATTGTTCTGACGCTTATCTGCGGTATTGCTACGGCAGGTCTTGCCTTTACGAATGACCTTACGGCAGGACGAATTGAAAAGTTGGCTGCCAAAACCGAGCAAAAAGCAATGGGCAGAATAATCGAGGCCGATAAGTTTGACAAGAGCACGGTCGAGCTTAACGGTGAGCAGACCTACTACACCGCAGTAAAAAATGGTGAAACGGTTGGATATATCTTCATTGTTTCAGCCCACGGCTACGGCGGTGACGTTAAGGTTATGACCGGTATAGGTCCTGACGGCAAGGTTGTTGCGATAGAGGTGCTTGACGCATCCAACGAAACTCCCGGTCTTGGTCAGAACGTTACCAAGGAAGATTTTTGGGAACAGTTTAAAGGTCAAAGCGGTCAGCTTGAGGTAAAGCAGGAAATAAACCCTGTTACAAGTGCGACTATTTCCTCAAAGGCCGTTACCAAATGTGTAAACGAAGCATTAAAGCTTTATGACTTAATAACAAAGGAGGATGGGAAATAATGTCTGAGAAAAGTAAAACATCCATCCTCACAAAGGGTATCATAAAGGAAAATCCCGTATTGCGTTTGGTATTAGGCACCTGTCCTACCTTGGCGGTTACAACCGCCGCAATCAACGGTATCGGTATGGGTGTTGCCGCAACATTGGTGCTTATAGGCTCTAATGCGGCCATTTCTCTTTTGCGAAAGGTTATTCCCGATAAGGTGCGAATCCCTGCATATATAACCATTATCGCAACCTTTGTTACCATTGTCCAGATGCTTGTCAAGGCTTTCTTGCCGAGTATCGACAGTGCATTGGGTATTTTCCTGCCATTGATTGTTGTCAACTGTATTATTTTGGCACGTGCCGAGATGTTTGCCTCTAAAAATGCCGTTTTTCCGTCAATCCTTGACGGTCTTGGTATGGGCATTGGCTTTACTGCGGCACTGACCCTTATGGGCATGATTCGCGAGCTTTTCGGTTCAGGAACCTTGTTTGGGATGCCTATTACACAGGGCACTATTGAGCCGATGGTCGTATTTATCCTTCCACCGGGAGGCTTCTTTGTTTTCGGTGTTTTGGTCGCTTTGTCTAACAAACTTGCCAACAAAATGGGCAAAAAGCCTGCTAAAAATCTCGGCTGCGGAAGCTGTAAGGCGTGCGGTGGATGTGAAATGGCATCCATTGATGAAACTGCACCTGCCGACGAGGGCGTTGTTACCAATGCCGATATTGCTAAAAGCGTAGGCGAAACCTATACCTCCGCCGAGGAAACCACGACGGTCAGCGGTGACGGAATAACACACGTCAAGGTTCGTACCGAGGCTGAAGAGGTACAACGTGCTGATACTACCGAGGCAGAGCCTGAGGTAAAGCCTGATACCGATGTGTTGCCTGCCGATTCCGACGGTACTGCACCGATTGAGGACGTAACGCCAAAGGACCCTGAGGTTGAGACTACAACACGTACCGAGGCTGACGTATCAACCGATACCGATGACGAAAACAAAAAGACCGACGGAGGTGAGCAGTAATGAATTGGACTAACATTATCACCATTGTGCTTGCTGGAATCTTAACCGAGAATATGGTCTTATCTAAATTCTTGGGTATCTGTCCGTTTCTCGGTGTTTCCCAAAAGACCAACACAGCGGTAAGTATGGGTATTGCCGTAACTCTGGTTATGCTGCTTGCAACCGCCGTAACCTATCCTATTCAGATATACGTGCTTGACCGTTTCGGTCTTGGCTATCTGCAGACAATAGTGTTCATTCTCATTATTGCTGCGTTGGTTCAGTTGGTTGAGATTGTATTGAAAAAGTATATACCTCCGCTTTATACTGCGCTTGGTGTTTATCTGCCGTTGATTACCACCAACTGTGCAGTTTTGGGCATCACCATGCTCAACTTCACCAACGAGGCAGTTCACAATTACGGCGAGGCATTGTTCAATGCGTTTGGAGCAGGTTTGGGCTTCTTGTTTGCAATGTTTATTTTCTCGGGTGTTCGTACTCGCCTTGAAACCAGCGATATCCCCGAGGCAATGAAGGGTCTGCCTATTACACTTGTTTCTGCCGCTATCGTTTCGCTGTCCTTCCTTGGATTTGCAGGTATTATAGGTTAAGGAGGGGACGGTATGAACAGTATTTTGATTGCAGTTATTATCGTTTCCTCTATTGGCTTTATCGCAGGACTCGGGTTATCCATTGCTTCTGTTGTAATGGCGGTCAAAACCGATGAAAAGGTTGAACAGCTTCGTGCCGAATTGCCTGGTGCTAACTGTGGTGCATGTGGGTATTCGGGTTGTGACAATTATGCCGAGGCCTTGGCCAAGGGAGAAGCAAAGCCGGGGCTTTGTGCACCTGGTGGTCCTGAAATGAATGCCAAATTAGGAGAGATTTTAGGAGTATCGGTCGAAATGGCCGAGCCTATGGTGGCAACCGTCGAATGTAACGGCACCTGTGACCACGTACAAAACAAAATGCACTACACAGGTGTTTCAACCTGTAAGGCTGCCAATATGATGTATGGCGGCACCTTGGCTTGCAGTTTTGGTTGTCTTGGTTTTGGCGATTGTCAGCAAGCCTGCCAATACGGTGCTATTGAGGTTATTAACGGTAAGGCTTGCGTGCATCCCGAAAAATGCACCGCTTGTACAGCCTGTGCCAAGGCTTGCCCCAAGTCGATTATTAAAATGATGCCAAAAGAAAAGGTTTATGCCAAGGTTGTCTGCTCGAATAAGGACAAGGGTGTTGTTGCACGTAAGGTGTGTGAGGCTGCCTGTATCGGTTGCGGAAAGTGTGCAAAGGTTTGTCCCACCGAGGCCATAGTTATTGAAAACAACTTGGCAAGAATCGACTATGAAAAGTGTATTGCTTGCGGAAAATGTATTGAGGAATGTCCTGCAAAGTGCATTGTTTTGTGAAATATTAAAAAAACTCTTTACAAACGGAAAAGTTTGTGGTATAATCTTCGAGCGTCGGTTTGAGCCGATGTTTTGATTACCGTTTTCTGAGTTTTCGGAGTAAGCTTCTTTAATGGAGAATTCACCAACCGATTGCTCGGGTTGCGGCGAAATATTATGAAAGGGTGAAGAGAAAATGATCAGTAAGGAAGTTAAGAGCCAGATTATGGCTGAGTACGCAACTCACGAGGGCGACACCGGTTCTCCCGAGGTTCAGATTGCAGTTCTGACCCGTCGCATCAACGAGCTTACCGAGCATCTTAAGGCCAACACTCACGACCATCACAGCCGTCGCGGTCTTTTGAAGATGGTTGGTCACAGACGTAACCTCCTCGCATACCTTCAGAAGAAGGATGTCGAGAGATACCGTTCTATCGTAGCTCGTCTCGGTCTGCGTAAGTAATCTCTATGAAAAAAGCCGACCGATTTTTATCGGTCGGCTTGATTTACTTTTTAAAACGGGTAAATCAAATTAAAAACTATCAGAATTTACGGGGTGTGTGCTGTTTTTAGCAGTTGATCGAGCTTCCAAAGTTGAAAAAATTTGGGAATTGGATCTATTGCTAAATAGGCACCCCCGTGAAATAAAATAAAAAAATTTTATGGAAGGTGTAAAGAAAATGAGTCAGATCAGAAAATTAGAGTTCAATGCACACAAGGTTTATGAAACCACACTCGCAGGCAGACCCTTGAAGCTCGAGACCGGTATGATGTGCGGTCTTTCCAATGCTTCTATTATGGCTACCTACGGTGACACTGCAGTTTTGTGTAACGTAACCGCATCGGCCAAGCCCCGTGAGGGTGTTGACTTCTTCCCCTTGTCGGTTGACTATGAGGAGAAGATGTACTCCGTAGGCCGTATCCCGGGTTCTTTCCAGCGCCGTGAGTCCAGACCCTCTGAAAAGGCTATCCTCACCGGTCGTTGCATCGACCGTCCTATCCGTCCTCTTTTCCCCAAGGATATGAGAAACGATTGCTCGGTTGTTGCTACCGTTATGTCGGTTGACCCCGATTGCAGCCCCGAAGTTACCGCTATGATTGGTGTTTCTGCTGCTATCGCTATTTCGGACATCCCCTGGGACGGTCCTATCAGTGGTGTTAAGGTTGGTCTTGTTGACGGCGAAATCGTTATCAACCCCACCTTGGAGCAGAGAGCTAAGAGCGAAATGGACGTAACCGTTGCTTCTACCGGCGAGCTTGTTGCTATGATTGAGGCAGGCGGTAACGAGATCCCCGATGACCTTATGTTCGACGCTATTATGGCTGCTCACGAGGTCAACAAGGAAGTTGTTAAGTTCATCAATGGCATTGTTGCTGAAATTGGCAAGCCTAAGTTCGATTTTATCTCTAACGACCCCGATCCTGCAATTATGGCTGAGATTGAGAGTTTTTGCATTGAGGATGTTAAGAAGGCTCTTGATACCGATGATAAGAACGTTCGCGATGCTGCTTTGTTGCCTATTTACGACGCTGTTCACGAGAAGTTTGATGAGCGTTTCGAGGGCTGTGAGGCTAAGCTCGACGAGATTATGTACCTTGTTCAGAAGCATGTTGTCCGTGCATGGCTCAAGGACGAGCATAAGCGTGTTGACGGCCGTGGTATCAACGATATCCGTCCTTTGAACGCCAAGGTTGACCTTTTGCCCAGAGTACATGGTTCAGGTATGTTTACCCGTGGTCAGACTCAGGTTTTGAGCGTTACCACTCTTGCTCCCGTAAGTGAAGCACAGAAGCTCGACGGTCTTGATGAAGAGGTCGAGAAGAGATATATTCACCACTATAACTTCCCCTCGTACTCCGTAGGTGAAACCAAGCCCTCCCGTGGTCCCGGCCGTCGTGAGATTGGTCACGGTGCATTGGCTGAGCGTGCTTTGTTGCCCGTTATCCCCTCGGTTGACGAGTTCCCCTATACCATTCGTGTAGTTTCCGAGGTTCTTTCCTCCAACGGTTCTACCTCGCAGGGTTCTATCTGCGGTTCAACCCTGTCGCTGATGGCAGCAGGTGTTCCCATTAAGGCTCCCGTTGCAGGTATTTCCTGCGGTCTTATCACAGGGGACGACGGTGTTAAGGGCGACTTTATGACCATGGTTGATATTCAGGGTCTTGAGGACTTCTACGGCGATATGGACTTTAAGGTAGCAGGTACCAAGAAGGGTATCACCGCTATCCAGATGGACCTTAAGGTTCACGGTCTTACTCCCGAAATCATCAAGGAAGCATTCCAGAAGACCCACGATGCAAGAATCAACATTCTTGACGAGATTATGCTTCCTTGTATTGCTGAGCCCCGTGCAGAGCTTTCTAAGTACGCTCCCAAGATGCTCACCATGACCATCAATCCCGAGAAGATTGGTGACGTTATCGGTAAGCAGGGCAAGGTTATTCAGAAGTTGCAGGAACTCTTTGAGTGCGTAATCAACATCGAGGAAGATGGTCGTGTATTCATCTCTACTCTTGATACCGAAAAGGGTCAGGCAGTTATGGACGTTATCGACATTATCGCAAAGGGTCCCGAGGTTGGCGCATTCTATCAAGGTACCGTCACCAGAATTATGGAGTTCGGTGCATTCGTTGAAATCGCTCCCGGTGTTGAGGGTCTTGTTCACGTAAGCAAACTCGACGTTAAGAGAGTTGACAAGGTTGAAGACGTTGTTACCGTTGGCGACATCATCAAGGTTAAGGTTACCGAGATTGATGACCGTGACAGAATCAACCTCTCCCGCCGTGATGCACTCGTTGAGCTCGACGGTATGACTGTTGAAGAGGGTGCAGAGGAAGGCGAGCGTCGTCCCAAGAGAGATGGCGGACGTTCCGGATTCAGAGGCAGAAGATAATTTAAGCCAAATAAAATAAATTAAGCGGATGGTGAAAGCCATCCGCTTTTTTGTAGGGGCGTACCTATGTGTACGCCCGATATAGAAAAAATAAAATCAGAGTAGGTTTTTACTATATTCCAAAGCTACCTGTCAACGGGTCTTGAAAAAGAGGTATCTTGGGTGGTGAAAAGGTGAAAATGATAAACGCAAGACCAATAAAACCGATAATCACCAATGCAACCTTTGAGGATAGTCGGCAAAAGCGGTTATTCTTGAACAATAAAGCTTCAGATATAAAGGCGACGGCAGTGGCTATGAAGAAAATGGTAATGTTGAACCAATCGGCCGATACCCCCAAAGCACCTGTGTAGGTGTAGTAAAGAACGGGAATGACCACAAGACCTAATATAAAGCCAACAAGCTTTACACACCAAAAATGTTCAACGTTTTTCTTTAAAAAATGGCCTTCAAAGATAGCAAATGCCAGCAAAGGAACGTACAACAACTTCATATGCTCCCAAATCGATTCATTAACTGCCGAAAACAGTCCCGAAACAACGCTTTGGTTAGTCCAATCGTATAAAAAGTGCAACAACGTTCCTGTAACCGATACAAAGATAAAACCAATAAACTGCCAAAATCCTATACTTTTCCTCACATATAACACCTCATAAAAAGTATATGCATTTATATAAAGGTTATGAGGTATAAAAAACACCTTGCTGTGAGCAAGGTGTTTTTTGATTTTTATCAAGGCTTGCGGATAGTGAAATTGAGCACCAATGCGGCAAAGGCAAGCACCAACATCATAATAAACGGTGAAGTATATCCGCCGAACGAAAGCATAAGCTTATTACTGCCCATAGCAATAAACGCTGCAACTATAAGGTTGAAGTTGGTCAAACTGTAGTTGACCGAAAAGTGCTTTTGACCGTAGAAACTGGAGGTAAATGCTGACGTGACGGTAGGACAGGAGCCGTAACTCACACCCGTCAAGCAAAGACCGACGATACACAAGGGCAACGAGTGAACCGCAACCGCAGCAAGCGTAACACCTGCAGCAATAATGGTTACAACATTGGCCGAAATCATTGTGGTACGACGACCTAACGTATCGTAAACGGCACCCGTAAGCACACGTCCAAAGCCATTGCAGACCGACAAAACACCGACCAAGGTGGTGGCAAGAGTAGGTGCTGCATCAACTGAAATCATAAGGTCACGTGCAAAGCTGATGACCGAATTTCCAACGGCGGTAATAAACGCCATACATACGAATGCTCTCCAAAAAGTAAAGCTTTTGAGCATTTCGGCGGTAGAAAAATCGCGAGTTTCAAAATTCTCCTGTTTTGCAAGCTTGGAGGCTTTAGGTTGGGGTAAAACGACGTTGTTGTCGGGTCGGCGGAGAATCAAACCTGCAAGAATCAACACAACGGCAATAACAACACCGAGAATGATAAAGGTATTACTCCAACCGAGCGAAGCGTTTTCGAACATCAGGCTGATAAGATTGCCAAGCATCAGGGTGCTAACGCCGAATCCCATCATAAGACAACCCGAGCAAAGCCCCTTGCGCTCGGGGAACCACCCAGCTACCGTCGAAACGGTGACGTTATACGAGATACCGATACCCGTTCCTGCAAGAACGGCATAGGCTATGTATAAAAGATATAGCTTGTCAGCCGTCAAAAGACCCGTAACGGTAAAACCGATACCAACAAGCAGACCCGCTATAATAAGCGTGAATCTCGGTCCAATTTTTTTGGCAATCAAGCTTCCGAAAAATGCACCAAGACAGAAGAAACACATTGCAAGCGTAAAATTCAGAGCAAGAGATGAATCATCCCATTTGAATTCCTCTTTAAACGGCACCTTCAAAATAGACCATGCATATAAAATGCCTGAAAAAAGCATCGTGAAAACGCCGACGGCAAGGTAAAACCACCGTATGCGGCATATATTTTCAATCATTACATTTCTCCTTAATTTCAAGTTCACAATAGTATAGCATACCTTTGAAGAAATTTCAAGCGACTTGTATTTTGTGGGATAGAGAACAAAATAAATTAATGTCGGAAGTTAAAAACACTTTGATTTTTAATAATTGTGTGTTATAATATATCTTATATAGTTGTACGAATCGGCAGTTTCGCCTAATACATATCCTAAGGAGATATTTTCAAAATGGGTTTACTTCAAAAACTTTTCGGAAATTACAGTGAAAAGGAAATCAAGCGTATAAGACCTTTGCAGGAGCAGGTTTTGTCGTTGGAAGAAAAATATGCCGCAATGAGCGACGACGAACTTAAGGGTATGACCGAAAGACTTAAAGCACAGCTTAAAGAGGGCAAGCCGTTGGATGCGATCTTGCCCGATGCTTTTGCCGTTTGCCGAGAGGCAAGTTGGCGTGTGCTTTCGATGAAACACTTTCCCGTTCAGATTCTTGGCGGTATTATACTGCACCAAGGCCGTATCAGTGAGATGCGTACCGGTGAAGGTAAGACCCTTGTTGCTACCTTGCCTGCATACCTTAACGCCTTGACCGAAAAGGGTGTTCATATTGTCACGGTCAACGATTATCTTGCCCGTCGCGACAGCGAATGGATGGGTAAGGTTTACAGCTTCTTAGGCCTTTCCGTTGGACTTGTTGTTCCCGGTATGTCCAACGAGGAGAAAAAGGCTGCATACAATGCTGATATTACCTACTGCACCAATAACGAGCTTGGCTTCGACTACCTTCGTGACAATATGGTTATTTACAAGGAACAGAGGGTACAGAGAGGTCACAATTTTGCCATCGTTGACGAGGTCGACTCTATCCTCATTGATGAGGCGAGAACTCCTCTTATCATTTCGGGCAAGGGTGATAAATCGTCCGACCTTTATGTTTCGGCTAACAAGTTTGCTCGTTCGTTAAAATGTGTCCGTATTCGTGAAACCGACGATAAAAAGACCGATGCAGAGCAGAATATCGACGGCGATTACGTTGTCGACGAAAAGGCCAAAACCTGTACCTTGACCCCTCAGGGTGTTGAAAAGGCTGAGGCTTACTTTAACATTGAAAACCTTAACGACCCCGAAAATATAACCGTTTCGCATCATATTCAGCAGGCAATCCGTGCCTACGGTATTATGAAGCGTGACGTCGACTACGTTGTTAAGGATGGCGAGGTGCTTATCGTTGACGAGTTTACAGGTCGTATTATGTACGGACGTCGTTACAACGAAGGCTTGCATCAGGCTATCGAGGCCAAGGAAGGTGTCAAAATCGCCCACGAGTCGAGAACCCTTGCAACCATTACTTTTCAGAATTTCTTCCGTTTGTACGACAAGCTTTCGGGTATGACGGGTACTGCTATGACCGAGGAAACCGAGTTCCAGCAGATATATAAGCTTGACGTTGTTGAAATTCCGACCAATAAGCCCGTTATCCGTGAGGATATGGATGACGTTATCTATAAGACCGAGAGGGCAAAGTTCAATGCCGTTATCGAAAACATTGTTGAGTGCCACGAAAAGGGTCAGCCTGTGCTGGTTGGTACAATTTCTATTGAGAAATCCGAGGCTTTAAGTGCTTTACTTCGCAAGAAAGGCATCAAGCACAACGTCCTCAATGCAAAATACCACGACAAGGAAGCCGAGATTATCGCTCAGGCAGGTAAGTTCGGTGCCGTTACCATTGCCACCAATATGGCAGGACGTGGTACCGATATTATGCTTGGCGGTAATGCCGAGTACCTTGCAAAATCCGAACTTCGCAAATTGGGTTATTCCGAGGAACTTATTTCGGCGGCCACCGGTTTTGCCGAAACCGACGATGCCGATATTTTGAGGGCTCGTGAGGAGTATCATAAGTTCCATAATGAGTTCAAGGCCGAAATCGAGCCCGAAGCCGAAAAGGTTCGCGAGGTAGGCGGATTGTTTATTATAGGTACCGAACGTCACGAGTCCAGACGTATCGACAATCAGTTGAGAGGTCGTGCAGGTCGTCAGGGAGACCCCGGCGCAAGCCGTTTCTTCGTATCGCTTGAGGATGACCTTATGCGACTTTTCGGCGGAGAGCGTATCTATAATATGATGAACATGCTGAGGGTCGACGAGAATATGCCTATCGAAACGGGTATACTCACAAAGTCTATCGAAAGTGCTCAGCAACGTATTGAGGGACGCAACTTCGGTATCCGTAAGAACGTACTTGATTACGACGACGTTATGAACAAACAGCGTGAGCTTATCTACACACAGCGTAACCGTGTGCTTGACGGTGAGGATATCAAGGATACCGTCCGCAAGATGGTAAGCGATACCATTGAGTCGGCTGTCGGCACCTATCTTACAACCGACATTCCCGATGATTGGAATCTTGACGGTTTGAGAGATTATTTCCGCGGTTGGCTTTGCGGTGAGAACGACCTTAAATTCACCGTTGAAGAGCTTAATAAGGTTGACCGCGACGATATCACCGAGCAGTTAAAGACCAAGGCTGAGGAATTGCTTGACCGCAAGGAAGAGGAGTACGGCTCTGAGCTTATGCGTGAGATTGAACGTGTAATGCTTCTCAGAAGCGTTGATACCCATTGGATGGACCATATCGATGCAATGGATGAACTCAGACAAGGTATCGGTCTTCGTGCCTACGGTCAGCATAACCCTGTTGTCGAATACCGTAACGAGGGTTATGATATGTTCAGTGCTATGACCGATTCTATCCGTGAGGATACCACCAAAATGGTCATCTGTGCGAGGGTTCGCCGTAAGGATGAGGAGCCTAAACGCGAAAAGGTTGCCGAAGAGGAAAAGACCGACAAGAATACCACCGTCAGAGGTAAGGGTGTTGTCAGCAAAAATGCTCCCTGCCCCTGCGGAAGCGGTCTTAAATACAAGCGTTGCTGTGGAAAGGATATAGACTGATGCATATTCCGTCAGGTGTTTCCCAAAGTGTTGAGATTCTGTCATTCCAAGAGGCGTTGGATGAAGAAAATACGGCACAGCACGATTATGATGCAACCAAGTGGCTGTACGTTCCGTGCAAGTATTCCGAGTACCGTTATATATTGGGGACAAGAGGCAAGAATCCGCTTATTTGCATTGGTATAAACCCCTCGACTGCCGAGCCCGACAACCTTGACAATACGCTCAAAAGTGTAGAGCGTATTGCGATACATAACGGCTATGACTCGTTTATAATGTTCAACGTTTATCCTCAAAGGGCTACCAATCCCGATGATATGGACCCCAATTTTAATTCACTTATGCACGAGGAAAATATGAAGGCGTTTGAGTATATTCTGTCGTCTTACGGTGACGGCTTGAAACCTGCTGTATGGGCTGCCTGGGGTACTATAATCGAAAAACGTCCGTATTTAAAGGATTGCGTTAAGGATATGATTGTCCGAGGTGAGAGGTTTGGTGCAGTGTGGTACACCGCAGGTGCAAGGTCCAAGGCCAAAGGCCACCCGCATCATCCGTTGTACTTGAAGAAAGACAGTACGACCGACCGTTTTGAGGATATACTTCAATATCTTGATAGTTTGTAACAAATTAAAAACGGAGACGCTTCTGTATGAAGTGTCTCCGTTTTGCTTATATCATATTATTTCTTTTTGTTTTCACTGTCATTTTTTTGAGTGTTATCCTTAGATTTTGACTGCTTGAATATAAAGACGGCGGCAGTCGAGGCAACCATTAACGCAAGGCCTGCTATGATAATGGCTATTGATGTTGAAAGCTTAAAGCCAACTTTTTCATACACTATTTGTTGTTCTGACGAATCACCGTCGGCAGGATTTTCTAAGGGACTGCTTTCCGAGGCGTCTGACGTTGTTTCGTCAGAGGTGCTTTCGGCAGAGGAATCGACGGGATCTTCAACAGGAGGTGCTTCCTCTGCACCGCCGACGAGATAGTAGTTACTGCTACTCAAAACTTTACCGCCGTCGGCTACCTGAGCAACCGTTATACGGTCACCCGTAGTTAATTCTACTGAATCCTCGGTCATAAGAGTGAAATTATCAATAAACACAGTGTTAACATTACTGTTGTTGACCTGTATCCTACTATATTCGGTGAACCATTCACCTGTAACCGTCAAAGTGCCGTCTTCTTCATTAACCACAACGTCGGTGAGGTTAATATCTTTAACACCTAACTTAAGCTCGGTAGTCTTGTAAAAGTAATCGTTTCCGCCGAAGGCATACTTGTTACCGTACAGCATATCGTACTCGATGGTGCGAAGCCAATCGGAATAGAAGGTAGCGTCCTTGTAATTCTGATGCACCTTGGTCAGCATACCGTCGTCATAGCCCAAAAGCCCCATAATATGAGCCGATATCTGATATGCGGGAATATCGCTGTTCTTTTTTTCAAGACCGAAATTATCCCAAATTACGTATTCGGTTGCAAAAAGGTCTCTGCCTTCAAGGTCGTCAGCCGAAATCTCAAAACTTGGGAGATGGTCGCCAAACATAACAACGACGGTGCGTTCATCTCTTTTTTGCAACGATGCCAAAAGCTCGCCTATAAAACGGTCAACCTCGTACAACTGATTAATATAGTACTTGAACTCTCGGTTGACATCCTCATCGTCGCTGAAGCCTGTGGCATCAATTATAAAGTCATCTTCATATTCCGAGGGGTATTTTCCGTGTCCTTGGACTGTAATGGTATAGATTACGTCGGAATCGTCCGACGAATCAAGACAGTCGTTTATGCAACCGAGCAAAACGTCATCCTTTGCCCAACCGCCGACGGTATAATTTACATCTTGCATATGCTCGAGGGCAGTAAATGTATCAAAACCGAGGTTGGCAAAAACACGGTCACGGTCGTAGAAAATGGCTGTGTTGTTGTGTATTGCGTGGGTTTTGTAGCCGTGATTCTTGAGGTTGTAGCAAATGCTTTCGCAAGGACTGTTCTGCAAAACCGTTTTGTAAGGGTACTCACCCATACCGAAGTGGTTAAGCGACATACCCGAAATTACCTCAAACTCGGTATTTGCCGTACCTGCACCGATTGAAGGCACACCCAAATATCCCGAGGAATAGTTGTTGTGAAGTGCCGTAAAATTAGGAATCGGGTTTTCCGAAAATTCAACCTTTGAAAGGTGGTTTACGTCAAAGAAGGTTTCCAACTGAATAAAAATAACGTTGGGGGATTGCTCGCCGTTCTGCACGAACTCGGCTTGTTCCTTTATGGCAGTATTTTTGTCAGCGGCATTGTTTACACTTTCTATAATGTTGTTAAGGTCAAGCTCGTTATAAACCTCGGGTTTATCGATGCCCGTATCAAAAACACTACACAAGAAGCAATAGTTGAAACCGTAGTTTTTGTAGGCGTTTGCAAGGTTTTTAGTGTGCTCCGACAGAAGTATGCCCGAAGCACGGAAGGACAAAAGGCTGACTGTTAAAACTGCGGCATACAGTACCGATGCAATCGATTCCTTCAAATAATTGACCTTTAGCTTGGGGAGCTTGAAAAAGAGTATTCCCAAAGCCACCAACGCTGCGAGAATAACAACAACTATAAGTGCTATTTCAAAGGTGTTGAGGTATTTTGTGATAAGACTTATTTTAACAATCTGAAGGTCAGCACCCTCCAAAGGTGTAACTCTCATAGATAATAAGACACAGTTGGCAATGCCGAAGCCTAAAAACAGAGCACCGAAGAAGCAATAGAAGAACAATTTCCTTTTGGAAAGAGAGGAGATTGCCATTACGGTTGTGATTATTAAAGCGTTGAAAAGAAATGGCAAAGGGCTTTCGACAACGTGCAGACAACCGCCCGAAAATGAATGACGGTGTAAGCATTCTATTATAAAATTGAGGACAAGACCCAAAACCAGACACAAAAGCCAGGTGTGGCTTCCAATAAGCGAAAAGGCAATCTTGATATATTTCCAAAGCCCTTGTCCTATTCGTTTAGATGTGCCTTTAAAATCCATCGAGTTCACCTCACAATCACCAAAATATTACAATTATAACAATCATTAAATCGTATTGTAGCACAAACCGACCGAATTTTCAATGAATGATTTGTAACTTTATTGTAATACCGATTTATTTTGCCGTTATTTGCGATAAATTATGAAAAATTAGGCTTTAGGTCTTTAAAATTTCGATTTGATGTGATAAAATAATTATTTAGAATTTTAAACTTTGGAGAGAAAAATGCTTTTAAGTGTCAGCGGACTTTCAAAGTCCTTCGGTGACAATTTACTTTTTGAGAACATCGGGTTCGATATCGAGTCCGATAATATTGTCGGTCTTATCGGCGGCAACGGCTGCGGTAAGACCACACTTTTTCGCATAATTTCGGGTGAAGAATTGCCCGATACGGGAGGTGTTGTCCGCAAAAGCGGTGTTACCGTCGGCGTACTTAATCAGCATGCTTGTCAAGGCTCGCAAAAAACGGCTTATCACGAGGCTTTGTCGGTATTTGATGAGTTGTTGAGGTTGGAGGACGAGTTATCCGGTGTCACCTTGCGCCTTGAAACTGACCAAAGCACCGAGCTTATCGAACGTCACCATTTCCTGCGTGAAAGGTTTGAGGCAATGGGTGGTTTGACCTTCCATGCCCGTACAAAATCGGCATTAATGGGTCTTGGCTTCTCGGAAGAGGAATTGGCACTTACCATTCCGTCATTATCGGGTGGACAACGTTCAAAAATAGAATTATGTAAACTGCTTTTGTCGGCACCCGATGTCATTCTCCTTGACGAGCCGACCAACCACCTTGACATCGATGCCATCGAATGGCTTGACGGATATATCAAAACCTGCAAAAAGGCTGTTATTATAATTTCGCACGACCGATTTTTCCTCGACCGTGTTGCCAACCGCATTTTTGAAATGGAAAATCACAAGTTGTATTGCTGTGACGGCAACTATACTAAGTATCAGAAGGTCAAAGAGGAGCGAAAGCTCACCATTCAGCGCAACTACGACAACACAATGCGTGAGGTGGGGAGAATTGAACGTATAATCGAGCAACAACGCCGTTGGAACCGCGAAAAGAACATAAAAACTGCCGAAAGCAAGCAAAAACAGATTGACCGTTTGCTCAAGGACCTTGAAATTCCCGATAGTGAAAGGGAAGGGATGAGCCTTTCGTTTTCGTCGGCAGTCCGTAGCGGCGATGAGGTGTTGAGTGCCGAAAATCTTTCAATGAGCTTTGACGGCAGAACGCTGTACCGCGGTGTTTCACTTGACATCCGTCGTGGTGACCGTGTGTTCATAATTGGACCAAACGGTTGCGGAAAAACCACACTTTTAAAGCAACTTTTCGACAAGACCCAGACCGAGTACGGTGTCGGTGTTTCGGTGGGATATTTTGACCAGCATCAACGTGACCTTTACCTAAATAAAACAATATTCCAGCAGCTTCGTGACGATTATCCCACAATGGGTGACACGGCGCTGAGAAGTGCCTTGGCGTTGTTCCTTTTTAAGGGCGATGAGGTTTTTGAAACGATAGAAACACTTTCGGGTGGCGAAAGGGCAAGGGTTGCTCTTTGCCGATTGATGTTAAAGCACAACAATCTTCTTTTGTTGGACGAGCCCACCAACCACCTCGACCTTGAATCACGCGAGGTGTTGGAGGAGGCTTTGGACGGCTTTGACGGAACACTTTTGTGTGTATCGCACGACCGTTATCTCATCAACCGTCTGGCGTCCAAGGTGGTTTATTTTGAAAACGGCACCGTCAAGATTTTGGACGGTAACTACGATAAATATTTAGAGATGCGTGAGGTTCAGTCGGCACCTAAAGTCGAAAAAACGGCATCGCAGAACAAGAACGAATACCTCCGTAAAAAGGAACAGGCTTCTCATTTGCGTAAGCTGAAAACTGCCTTTTCAAAATGCGAGCAGGAGATAGTCGAAACCGAAAGCCTGTTGGACGAGGTCAATACACAGTTGTCCTCGGACGAGGTGGTTGCCGACTATGAAAAGGTTGCCGAACTTTCGCAAAAAGCCGATGAACTCAACACAAAATTGGAGGAACTGATGTTCCAATGGGAAAACTTGGGAGCCGAGTTGGAGGCGTTGGAATGAAAACGCTATATGTAACCGACCTTGACGGAACCTTGTTCGATTCAAACGGTCATTTATCCGAGTTTTCACAGAAAGCCTTGAACGAACTCATTGCAAGCGGAATGAATTTCACCGTTGCAACGGCACGTTCGGTTTCCTCGGCGGCAGGGTTGCTTGACGGGTTGAATCTGAAGATTCCCGCTGTTATGATGAATGGTGTTTTCTTGACCGATGTGCCAACGCAGAAACATGTTTATGTAAATCAAATTCCAAAAGAACTTGCCGAGAAAATTATTGACGTTTTTATAGCCAACGGACGTCCGCCGTTTGTTTATACCTTCAACGGTGAGTATATCGAAACCGAGTTTACCGAGCTTAAAAACGACTATGAACGTCAGTTTGTTGCCAAACGTCAGAAGCTTTACCGCCGTTTTGAAAAGGTTGATGACTACACCGTAAACGGCAATACGGTCTACATAAACGGTATTGATTACAAAGATACTATGCAGGATGTTGCCGATGGACTTATGGAGCTTGACGGAATAAAGTTTTCGCACTACCTTGATACATACAGCGGAGATAAATATTTTGTCGAGGTATACGTCGAGTCGGCAGGTAAGTGGAATTCTATAAAACGTTTAAAGGAAATGTATGGTTTTGACCGTGTTGTGGCATTTGGCGATAACGGAAACGACGTCGAAATGCTGAAAAACGCCGATAGGGCTATCGTTGTAGGTAATGCCCAACCGATAGCAAAGCAGTATGCCGATGAGGTTATCGGCACCAACGATAACGACGGCGTTGCCAAGTATCTTATGGATTTGTTTAAAAGAGGGGAGTTATAAAAGTGGGAAATCTCAAAGCCGAAGCAGGTTATGAAGAGAAGTTCAGAAGAATGACCACCGAACCGGTTGAAAAGCTGATATTGAAATTGGCTATTCCGACCATTATCAGTATGCTGGTCACAACCTTTTATAATATGGCCGATACATATTTTGTCGGTAAAATAGGCAAGGGTATGGTTGAAGAGGCCATGATGCAGACCCGTGCTCAGGCAGCGGTCGGCGTTGTTATGTCACTGATGGCTATCATTCAGGCCTTTGGTTTCTTTTTCGGTCATGGCTCGGGCAATTTCATCTCCCGTGCACTTGGTAAGCACGATATAAAATCGGCCGAAAAGGTGGCGTCATCAGGTTTTTGGTACGCTATGATTGTAGGCACTGTGATTGCCGCGCTTGGAATCGTGTTTGCCAAGCCGTTGGCATTGTTGCTTGGTGCTAACAGGGATTTTCTTGATTATACCGTTCAATATATGAGAATAATCCTTATCGGAACACCGATAAATATGGCCTCACTTGTTCTAAATAATCAGATTCGTTTCCAAGGCAACGCAACATATGCAATGCTTGGTATTTCGGCAGGTGCCGTGCTGAACGTTGGTCTTGACGCTTTGTTTATCCTTGCTTGGGATATGGAGGTTGTCGGTGCTGCGTTGGCAACCATAATCGGTCAGGCAGTCAGCTTTGTGCTTTTGTTTATAGGTACTGAGCGTTCCGATTGCGTTAAGATTCGTTTTAAAAACGTCAGATTTAACAAAAGCACTATGGGTGAAATATGCCGCGGAGGTCTGCCGTCCTTGGGTAGACAGGGACTCACGAGCGTATCTACCGCTTGCCTTAACCATATGGCAGGTGTTTACGGTGCGGTGGCTTATCCGCTGATTGCAACCGCCGCTACATCGGCCGTTGCCGCAATGTCGGTGGTCAGCCGCATTATGATGTTTGCCGCGTCAACGCTTATCGGCTTCGGTCAGGGCTTCCAGCCCGTTTGTGGTTTCAACTACGGTGCAGGACTTTACAGCCGAGTTAAAAAGTCGTTCTGGTTCTGTGTTAAGGTAGCGGTCGGCTTTATACTTGTTATTGCCGTTCCGGTTTACCTTTTATCCGAAAACGTTGTTTCTTTGTTTCGCGATAATGACCCGATAGCGTTGGAAATCGGAACAAGGGCTATGCAATGGCAGATTATAACCCTACCCGTTATGACCTGGGTGGTTATGAGTAATATGATGCTTCAGACTATGGGTCGTGTTTTCAGTGCAACGATACTTTCAATTTCAAGAAACGGTTTGTCGTTTATCCCTGCGGTGCTGATTTTGCCGTTTATTTTCGAACTTGACGGTGTTTTGCTGGCACAACCTGTGGCCGATATTGTAGCACTGATTATGGCAATTCCGTTCACCGTAAAGGTCCTAAAAGAACTGTCCGAGGGTGATAAACCTCTTAAATTAGAGTAATCCGACCAAATTGTTGCAATTTTACCATAAAATTTGTCAAAAAAATAACGAATTTTTTTAACTTTACTATTTACTTAGCAGTTGAAAAGTGTTATTATTAATGTGTACGCGGACAAGTAGGCTTTCTTGTCTGCTTATACCATTTTAATTTTGTCAAAGTTAATTCACATAAGGAGGAAATTTCCCATGGCAAGAAAAATGAAAACCATGGACGGTAACAATGCTGCTGCTCACGTATCGTATGCATTTACCGAAGTAGCAGGTATTTATCCTATTACACCGTCCAGCCCTATGGCAGACTATGTTGATATGTGGTCAGCTCAAGGGTTAAAGAACATTTTCGGAACCACCGTTAAGGTTTCCGAAATGCAGTCCGAAGCAGGTGCAGCAGGTACCGTTCACGGTTCGTTGAACGCAGGTGCTCTTACCACTACCTACACCGCAACTCAGGGGCTTCTTTTGATGATCCCCAACATGTACAAGATCGCAGGTGAGTTGCTGCCTTCCGTATTCCACGTATCGGCACGTTGCGTGGCTTCTCAGGCTCTTAACATTTTCGGTGACCATTCTGACGTCTATGCTTGCCGTCAGACCGGTTTCGCAATGCTTGCAGAAACCAATCCTCAGGAAGTTATGGACCTCGGTGCTGTTGCTCACTTGGCAACCATCAAGGGTCGCGTACCTTTCCTCAACTTCTTCGACGGTTTCAGAACCTCTCATGAGCTCCAGAAGATCGAAATTTGGGACTATGAGGACCTCAAGGAAATGTGCGATATGGACGCTGTTGACGCTTTCAGAAAGAGAGCTCTCAACCCTGACCGTCCCGTAATGCGCGGTTCTCACGAGAACGGCGATATCTTCTTCCAGCACAGAGAGGCTTGCAACGAGTATTATGACAAGCTCCCCGCAATCGTTGAGGAGTACATGGGCAAGGTTAATGCTAAGCTCGGTACCGATTACAAGCTCTTCAACTACTACGGTGCTCCCGATGCTGACAAGGTTATCGTAGCTATGGGCTCTATCTGTGACGTTGCAGAAGAGGTTATCGACTACATGGCCGCTGCCGGCGAAAAGGTTGGTCTTGTAAAGGTACGTTTGTACCGTCCCTTTGTTGCTGAGAAGCTTTGTGAGGCTATCCCCGCAACCGCTAAAAAGATTGCAGTTCTTGACAGAACTAAGGAGCCTGGTTCTTTGGGCGAGCCTTTGTACCTCGACGTTGTTGCAGGTCTTGCAGCTTGCGGCAGAAGTGCTAAGGTTATCGGCGGCCGTTACGGTCTCGGTTCCAAGGATACTCCTCCTTCCAGCATCTTTGCTGTATATGATGAACTCAAGAAGGACGAGCCCAAGGCTCACTTCACCCTCGGTATCAACGATGACGTTACCCACCTCTCTCTCGAAGAGAAACCCGCACCCAACACCGCAGCAGAAGGCACCATCGAGTGCAAGTTCTGGGGTCTTGGCGGTGACGGTACCGTTGGTGCTAACAAAGACTCTATCAAGATTATCGGTGACCACACCGACAAGTATGTTCAGGCATACTTCCAGTATGACTCCAAGAAGACTGGCGGTATCACCATTTCTCACTTGAGATTTGGTGACAAGCCTATCAAGACTCCTTACTACATCAACAAGGCTGACTTCGTTGCTTGCCACAACCCCTCTTATGTAATAAAGGGTTACAAGATGGTTAACGACGTTAAGCCTGGTGGTGTATTCCTTATCAACTGCCAGTGGTCTGCTGAAGAACTCAACGAGCATATGCCCGCTGAAGCAAAGCGCTATATTGCCGCTAACAACATTCAGCTTTACACTGTTAACGCTATCGACCTTGCCGCACAGATCGGTCTTGGCAAGCGTACCAACACCGTTCTACAGTCTGCATTCTTTGCACTTTCCAACGTTCTTCCTAAGGAAGAGGCTATCGGCTATATGAAGGAAAAGGCACAGAAGTTCATGAAGAAGGGCAAAGAGATTGTCGAAATGAACGAGAAGGCAATCGACGCAGGTGCTACCGCATTTGTTAAGATTGACGTTCCTAGCAGTTGGGCAAACGCAGTTGATACTGCCGCTGCTGAGAAGTCCGAGGGTCGTGACAAGCTCGTTAAGATGGTCGACAACATTATGAAGCCCGTTGGTCTTATGAACGGTGACAGCCTCCCTGTTTCTGCTTTCGTTGACCATGCTGACGGTTCGTTCGAGCAGGGTGCATCGGCATACGAGAAGCGCGGTGTTGCAGTTCTCGTTCCCGAGTGGAATGCAGATACCTGTGCTAAGTGTAACAAGTGTGCTTATGTATGTCCCCATGCCACCATCCGTCCCTTCGCACTTGATGCTAATGAGGTTGCTAACGCACCTGCTAATATGAAGAAGGCTCCCAAGCCTATCGTCAAGACCGAGTACACCTACACTTTGGCTGTTTCTCCGCTGGATTGTATGGGATGTGGCGTATGTATCGGTGTATGTCCCACCAACTCTCTCAAAATGGTTTCTCAAGAATCTCAGCTCCAAGAGCAGAAGGTATTTGACTACTGCGTAGCTAACGTTACCGAGAAGGAAGGCGTTGCAGGTTCTCAGAACCTTATCGCTTCTCAGTACAAGAAGCCTCTCCTCGAGTTCTCGGGCTCTTGCGCAGGCTGTGCAGAAACCGCTTACGCACGTCTTGTTACCCAGCTCTTCGGTGACAGAATGTATATCTCCAACGCTACCGGTTGTTCGTCTATCTGGGGTGGCCCTGCTGCTACTTCTCCGTACACCGTTAACGCTAAGGGTCAGGGTCCTGCTTGGGCTAACTCCTTGTTCGAGGATAACGCAGAGCACGGCTTTGGTATGTACCTCGGCCAGAAGGCTGTTCGTGCAAGATTGATCGCTTTGGTTGAGGAAATGGCTGCTTCCGACAAGGCTTCTGCCGAGTTCAAGGCTGCTGCTGATGCATTCCTTGCAACTCAGGATGACGGTGAAGCTAACCAGAAGGCTACTGCAGACCTTATCGTTGAACTCGAGAAGGCTGCTGCTGCAGGTTGCCCCACTGCTCCTCAGATTCTCAAGGATAAAGAATACCTCTCCAAGAAGTCCGTTTGGATCTTCGGTGGTGACGGTTGGGCATACGACATCGGCTTCGGCGGTGTTGACCACGTTCTCGCTGCAGGTGAGGATGTAAACATCATGGTATTCGATACCGAGGTTTACTCCAACACCGGTGGTCAGGCTTCTAAGGCTTCCCAGATTGGTCAGGTTGCACAGTTCGCTGCTGCAGGTAAGGCCATCTCCAAGAAGTCTCTCTCCGAGATTGCAATGTCTTACGGTTATGTATACGTAGCACAGATTGCTATGGGCGCTGACCAGAACCAGACCTTGAAGGCAATCAAGGAAGCAGAAGCTTACAAGGGTCCCTCTATCATCATCGCATACTCTCCCTGTGAGATGCACTCCATTAAGGGTGGTATGACCAACTGCCAGAACGAAATGAAGAAGGCTGTTGAGTGCGGTTACTGGAATATGTTCCGCTTTAACCCTGCTTTGAAGGCAGAAGGCAAGAATCCCTTCACCATCGACTCCAAGCCTGCAACCGCAGATTATAAGGAGTTCATCCTCGGTGAGGCTCGTTATTCTTCGCTTACCCGTTCGTTCCCCGAGCGTGCTGAAGAGTTGTTCGAGAAGGCTGCTGAAAACGCAAAGGCCAACCGTGCACACCTCGAGAAGCTCCAGGAACTCTACGGCAAATAATTAAAATTTAAAAGGGAAGAAATTTCCAAACGATAAAATTTTTCCACCCTCAGGGTTTAACTCTGAGGGTGGTTTTTGTATAAACAGCTTTAACTTGACAAAACTACTTGTTATATATATACTATAATACAGTAGAGAGTGTGCCAAGGATTATTATGGAGGAATTGTTATGAAAAAATTACTTGCTTTGTTGTTATGTAGTGCAATGTTGATTACACTTTGCTTTACGATGTCTGCCTGCGAAGGTAGAAATCCGGATTATGAAAAGTCAAAGGATTCAAACAGCAGTACCGTCTCTGATGTGTCAAGTACTGAAAGCACTCAAAGCACCGTTACTATGACCGATGAGGAAATGATTGTCGGCACATGGAAGGGTAAAATGGCACTTGAGCAAGGCTTTGTTGAAGAGCTGCTTGGCTCCGCAAGTGAGGAATCAGCGGAAGCGGAGGCTTTCCTTAAGTACTTCGACATTGATCAACTGTTGGATATCAAGTTTACTGTTGTATTCAATGAAAACGGCACATATACCATGTCTGTTGCGGAAGAAGATCTTGAAAATTATGTTGATGACACCGTTGATGTAATGTGTGACGGTATGATTAATTTAATGAAAGACTTTGCAAAGGAAAACGGTAAAACCTGGGAAGCGTTTCTTGCTGAAAGCAATCTAACTGAGGAACAGTTCAAGGATGTTGTTTTGGAGCAGCTCGACAAGCAGGAACTGATTGACAGTATGAAGGAAGAAATGGAGTTTGAAGAGGGCTACTACAAGTTTAGCAACGGTAAGTTTTATACCTCTGAAAACAAAAATTTTGAGGGTGATGACGTCGATATAAGTGATTACGAGCTTACCGAAGCAACCTTTAAGATGATCGCTGAAGAAAAAGCAAGCATAACCTTTACTAAGGTAAAATAAAAGCAACGCCTCGAGAGCACTTGCTCTCGAGGCGTTGTTTCGTGATTAAAACTTCCTCATCCATATTTTGCGTACGATAAATGTGATGGCAATATCAAACAGAATAAACACAAAGGTTAGCACTACCATTACCAAAAGCGATGTCAAAATCAACTGATATAAAGGCTTTTCTACGTTCTCAGGGAAACAGCACACGTACACCATCAAAGGTACAAGCCAACTTGCAAATCCAAGAACCTCGGCTATAAATGGCGTGGATTTTAAGATGCTTGATGCTTCCTTGAAAAAGCTCACGTGCTTCAACTCGCATTCGGTTAGGTAATTGATTTTAGAGGGGTTGTCTTTAACCTTGATTACCCCGACCAAAACGGCGGTTATCAAGGTGCTTGCAACCATGCACAGGGTGTATGCCGCATAGTTAATGCCGATGTCGTTAGCAAGACCGAAGACCATAGCCAATGCTACCGATATAGCAAGCCACATTAAAAACGTGCATAGTACAAGTATCAATTTTTTGAAATACAGTTTAAACATAAACACGCACCTTTGCCTTTTATATCCGTTTTGCGCTCCTTTTTATAGGGGAGGAAGAACCCTCCCCTACAAGTTATTTAAAAGATTATTCCTCTTCGGTTGTTACCTTTTCGGCTTCGACGGTGGGGACGTTATCGTCTGCTTCAGCTTCGGGGATCTTTTTGCCCAAAAGCTCGGGCAGTTCCATACCTGCCATTGCAAAAACCTCCTGCAACGGGGGAACCGATTTCATCATACCGGACAAAAAGTTTGCGGTTGCATTCTTTCCGTCACCGTTTTGACCGTTATCCCAAACAGTAACCTTGTCAATCTTGATCTTCTTGATGGCATCATCCTGAACACGCATAAGGTCATCAAGCTTATCGGCAATGAGCAATCTCAATGCGGCATCGGGGTCGCCGCCTGCAGATTTAACGACTTCTGCGAAACCTGCAGCCTGCTTGCGAAGTATCTCCTCAGCACCGCGAGCCTGAGCTTCCATTTTTGCATAGATAGCATCGGCTTCACCCTGTGCCTTGCGACGAATCTGCTCGGCCTCAGCCTCAGCTTCAAGCTCCAACTGACGCTTTTTAGCCTCGGTCTGAACAATAACATCAGCCTCCAAGGTTGCCTGCTCCTTTGCACGTCTTGCCTCTTCAGCCTCACGCTCGGCAGAGTAGGACTCTTCTAAAGCCTTTGCGGCTTGAATTTTCTCGGCGGCAGTTGCAATGCGCTGTGCTTCGGCCTGCTTTTCCTTCAAAGCGGCATCCGACATAGCAATCTTCATCTTGGCGTCGTTTTCACCCTGAATAGCGATAGACTCGGCCTCAGAAACCTTGATACGCTCATCCATTTGAGCATTTGCCTGACCGATAGAACCTTCTCTGTCCTGCTCGGCAACGCTCTTTTTAGCATCGTTGATAGCCTTTGCGGCAGCCTCTTTACCAAGAGCTACGATGTATCCCGATTCATCGCTGATATCGGTTACATTAACGTTGATAAGACGAAGACCGATCTTTTTAAGCTCGGTTTCAACGTTCGATGATACAGCAGCAAGGAACTTGTCACGGTCGGTGTTGATTTCCTCAATGTCCATTGTTGCGATGATAAGACGCAACTGACCGAAGATAATATCCTTTGAAAGCTCCTGAATTTCAGAAAGCTGAAGTCCGAGCAAACGCTCGGCGGCATTCTGCATAACACCGGGTTCGGTCGAAATACCGACGGTGAAACGGGAAGGAACGTCGATACGGATGTTCTGACGGGAAAGTGCGTTCTTGAGGTCAACCTGAATCGAAATGGGTGTCAGGTCGAGAAACTCGTAGGACTGGAATACCGGGATAACAAAGGATGCGCCACCGTGGATACACTTTGCGCTACGGTTGGTACCGTCTTTGTTTTTACCAACCTTACCGTACTTGACCATGATCTTATCAGACGGGCACTTTTTGTAACGCGAGCATATCCATATAATAAAGGAAAAGGCCACAAGTGCAAGTGCACAGATAAGGAAAATTGTTGATGAATTCATAGTTTACCTCCAAAAAATATTTTAATTTCAGTGCTTGGCACCTGTATTTATTGTGTTTGGGCACTTAAAAACTGAATATAGACCGCTTTATTATTTCTTTCTTACCACAAGAGTGTTCTGACCACTTAATCCTGTTACGACGACCTCACTGCCTGTCGGTAACGCCTCCTCGTCATCGGTTACGGCATCTCTTTCACAGTAGGTTCCCTGAATCATAACGTTTACCTTACCTCGACCCTCGCGTTTGGCAGGGATTTTAAGATATACCGTTCCGGAAACGCCGAGAGCATTGCGGATGTCTATATTGCCGTTAGATTCTAACTTCATTATTGCCCTGAAGAGCAATGCGATAAGCAACATCATCACAAATCCTGAAGCAAAGGCAATGGGAAGTGAGATGTAGGGAGGAAGATTGGCCGAATCAAGTGCAATTCCAACCCAACCGAACACAACGAAAAATGCAACGATGCCACGCACCGAGAATATTCTCAGCCCGTCAAAGCCTGATGGGTCAAGGTCGCCTTCGGGAAGCTCGTCACCGAATACCCCGTCGCCTGCATCCGAAATATCGCCGTCGACATCAAGGCCAAGGTCACCGTCTACATCGGTATCAATATGGGTGTCAACATCCGTGTCGGCATCGCCGTCACCGCCCGAGCCAAGACCTATCAGCATCATTATTGTCTGAATTAACAGAATAAGCGTTGCAGGGATGGCCATACAAGCCAATACCTGCGAAAACATGCTCAAAGATTCCCACCACTGAAACATACCATTCATCCTTTCTTATTTCCTGATTAAGCAGTGACTTAATCAAGACCGTTTAACATAAGCTCGGCTTTTTTACGTGCCAACGATGCAAAGTGAGCATAAGCAAAAACCGTCAGTACCGTTTTAAGACGTTGCTTTGCACCCTCTGAAGGCTCGACGAAATCGGCCGAAGCAAGTTCTACCGCAGAGTTTATTGCCAAATCGTCAATGTTGGAAGAATCAAGCGTTGCCAACACATAAGTGTATCGGTGATAAAGCTCGGCGTCTCCGATGAGGTCGTCGCTTTCATCAAAAAGACTGCCGTTGATATATTGCATAAGCTGGATTATTCGGTCAAGCTGTAACGATTCACGCAACATATTTATAATACATATACGTGCAAACTGATTTTGCGAATACATCCTTTTTAGCGGTGATGATACAAACTTTCGTTTGACCCAATTTTGTATGGCTGCCGGTTCGACGCCGGTCATTACCGATACCTGCGACAGCGTTATTCCGCCTGTGGCAAAAATTCCGTCAAACATCTGACGCGAAGTGCTTTTGGTTAACTTTGAAACATCTATTGTGGTCCCCGGTAGTACGGTTGCCATTAGGTCCACCTCCAATTCTCGAGTTTTTTGGTGTGATATTATTATAACACACGGTCACGCGACCGTCAAGAGGGGTCAAGTGAAATTTTCTTATAAATATTTTTCGTTAAACCCTTGACAAATGTACAGTTTTGTGGTATATTCTTTGGGTAAGATATGTGAAACGAGGAGAGTGGGGCAACCCGCTCTTTAGTTTTTGTCTCGAAAAGGAGTGAATATTTTGGCGCAGAATCCTACCGCAGCTAAGGTTTCGGCACTTATTAAAGAAACCGTAGAATCCTTAGGAGTACAGCTTTGGGACGTAAAGTTCGTCAAAGAAGGCGCTTCGTGGTATCTTAGGGTTTTCATAGATAAGGAAGAAGGCGTTGACATCAACGATTGTACCGACATTTCCCGACTTATCGACCCTATTATCGATGAGGCCGACCCTATCAATGTGTCCTATTATCTTGAGGTGTGTTCACCCGGTCTTGAAAGAGAATTGAGTGAGCCTTGGCACTTTGAAAAGTACATCGGTGCCGACGTTTTGGTAAAGCTTATCAGACCGCGTGACGGCAAACGAGAGTTTTCGGGCAAATTAAAGGCATATAACGGCTCTGTCACGGTTGAATGTGACGGCGCTGATATAGAATTTGCAAAGGCAGAGCTTGTTTTTGTTAAGCTCGACGATGCAAACTTTTAAAATTGTTAGTAATTGAAATAATATATCGGAGGTAAACTAGAAAATGGCAAGGGCAAAGAAAGTTAAAGAGTCACAAATCGACATTACCGCAGAAATTTTCGACGCACTCGAAATGATGGCTGAGGAAAGCGGTATCCCTGCAGGATATCTTGCAGACAAGATAAGAACCGCTATCATCACCGCCGCAAAGAAGGACTACGGCTCAAGAGACGTAGTTTTCTGCGAGATGGACATTGAAAATCGCGTATTCAAGGTATACGTCCGCAAGACCGTTGTCAACGAGATCGAGGACGAATATACCCAGATTCTTCTCGAGGATGCTTTGAAGGTTGACAAGAACGCTATGGTTGGTGAGTTTGTTGACATTCCTCTTGAAACCAGAAAGTTCGGTCGTATCGTAGCCCAAAACGCAAAGCACGTTATCCGTCAGGGCGTTAAGGAAGCCGAACGCGGACAGACCTTTGAAGAGTTCCAGAGCCGTAATAAGGAGCTTGTTACTGCTGTTGTTCAGCGTATCGACCCCAAGACAGGCAATGCAACCATCACCATTGGCCGCGGAGAGGCTGTTCTTCCCAAGACCGAGCAGGTACCCGATGAGGAGCTCAAAGAGGGCGACCATATCAAGGTATTTATCGTTGACGTCAAAAACGAGGACAGAGGTCCCCGCGCTATGATTTCAAGAACCCATCCCGGTCTTGTAAAGCGTTTGTTTGAAACTGAGGTTCCCGAAATCTACGACGGCACTATCGAGATTAAGGCGGTTTCACGTCAGGCAGGTTCCAGAACCAAGATGGCCGTTTGGTCCGCAAACCCTGACATCGATGCAGTCGGCGCTTGTATCGGTCAGCGCGGTGCCCGTGTCAACGCAATCGTTGAAGAGCTCGGCGGCGAGAAGATTGATATTGTTAAATATTCTGAGGACCCTGTAGCATTCATTACCGAGGCATTGTCACCTGCAAAGGTTCTCAGTGTTACCATTGAAAGTGAAGACCCCAAGGTCTGCCGTGTAACCGTTCCCGACAGTCAGTTGTCGTTGGCTATCGGTAACAAGGGTCAGAACGTCCGTCTTGCCGCACGTCTTACCGGTTGGAAGATTGACATTCATCCCGAAAGCGGATTCTACGGCGAGGGTGACGACAGCATTCAGTAAGTCACCGCCCAAAAACAAAGAAAGTGAGGAAGCGCAATGACACCTAAAAAACAACCGATGAGACAGTGTACGGGTTGCGGCGAAATGAAGCCGAAAAGAGAACTCGTTCGCATTGTCAAAACGCCCGAGGGCAACATAATGCTTGACCGTTCAGGCAAGGCCAACGGCAGAGGCGCATATATTTGTCACAGCACCGAGTGTTATAAAAAGGCGGTCAAAGCAAAACGTCTTGAGAGAGCGTTTTCAATGGCTATCCCGGCCGGCGTTTCCGAGCAGATAGTAAAGGAGCTTGATTCGGATGAGCAATGATGCCATATTGTCCTATTTAGGGCTGGCACGAAAGGCAGGCAAATTGGCAACAGGTTTTGTCGCCTCAAAGGAATCCTGTCTTAAACGTAAGGCAAAATTCATTGCCGTAGCGTCCGATATTTCCGAAAAGAGTGAAAAGGAAATAAGATATTTCAGTGGCGGAAAGATACCCGTCGAAAGAATACCCTATACTATCATAGAAGTTTCCGCAAAAATCGGAATAAAGGCCGGCATTGTGGCCGTATGCGACGAAGGCTTTGCCGATGCATTGGTAAAGTCAGCCGACAGATCGAAGGAGGAATTCACACATGCTGATTAAGTATAAGATTCACGAGTTGTCCAAGGACTTTGAAGTCAACAGCAAGGACATCATTACACTCCTTAAAGACAAATTGGGAGTAGATAAAAAGAGCCAGACCTCTCTGGAGGACACCGAGCTCGACCTCATTTTTGATTATCTTACTCAGAAGAATGAGGTTAAAAACTTTGACGAGTATTTTGCCGCAGGTAAGGGTGCTCAGGAAGAACGTGCAAAGGAACGTCAGGCTGAAAAGGACCGCAAGCTTGCCGAGCAGATGGCTGTTCTTGAACAGTTAAAGGCAGCTCAGGCAGCACAGAAGGCAGCCGAAGAGGGCAAAAAGGAAGAGACTAAACCTGTTGAAAAGCCTGTCGAGAAGAAGGTTGAGGCTAAAACTCCTGCAAAGCCCGTTAAAAATAAGGTCGCCGAGAAGCCTGAGGCAAAGCCCGAGAAGAAGGCCGAAGTAAAGCACGAGCCCGTAAACATTCCTCCCAGACCCAAGAAGGAAAAGAAGGGTGAGGCTCCCAACAGAGGACCTGTTGAGATCCGTAAGGTTGATACCCGTGCTTCCAATATCAACATTGATAAGTATAACGAGCGCTATGAGAATATTGCACCTGCAAACTCTATGCGCAACGATAATGACCAGCGTAAGCAGAAGATTAAGCAGAAGTCGCAGGATTATCGCCGTCCTCAGAACGCAAAGAGAGAAACTGAGGCCGACAAGCTTCGCAGACTCCAGCTTGAGAAAATCAAAAAGACTCCCATCACCGTTACCATTGGCGAGGAAATCACTGTCGGTGAGCTTGCCGCCGCAATGAAGAAAACTGCCGCAGAGGTCATCAAGGAATTGATGAAGCTCGGTATGTTTGCTAACGTTACACAGACTATCGACTATGATACTGCCGAAATCGTTGCTACCGAAATGGGTTGCAAGGTTGAGCGTGCTGTTGTTGTCACCATTGAGGAAAGAATTATGGACATCTCGGAGGATACTGAGGAGTCCTTGAAGCCCCGTAGCCCCATCGTTGTTGTTATGGGTCACGTTGACCACGGTAAAACCTCGTTGCTCGACGCTATCCGTAACGCAAAGGTTGCTTCGGGTGAGGCAGGCGGTATTACCCAGCACATTGGTGCTTACCGTGTAAACCACGAGGGCAACGAGATTACCTTCCTTGATACTCCCGGTCACGCCGCATTTACCTCAATGCGTCAGCGTGGTGCTATGGCTACCGATATTGCAATTCTTGTTGTTGCCGCCGACGACGGTATTATGCCCCAGACCATTGAGGCTATCAACCACGCTAAAGCAGCCAAGGTTCAGATTATTGTTGCTATCAATAAAATGGATAAGCCCGAGGCTAATCCCGACCGCATCAAGCAGCAGTTGACCGAGCACGGTCTTGTTCCCGAGGAATGGGGCGGTGACATTATCTGCGTTCCCGTTTCGGCCAAGACCCACGACGGTATCGACGAGCTTCTTGCCAACGTTCTGCTTGTTGCCGAGATGCAGGAGCTTAAGGCAAACCCCGACCGTAAGGGTAAGGGTGTTGTTATCGAGGCACGTCTTGATAAGGGCCGCGGTCCTGTTGCAACATTGCTTGTTCAGAACGGCACTCTCCGTTCGGGCGATATCGTTGTCGCAGGTACTTCGGTTGGCCGTGTAAGAGTTATGCTTGACGAAAACGGCCGTACCGTTAAGGAAGCAGGTCCTGCAGTTCCGGTTGAGATTACCGGTCTTGATGAGGTTCCTGCCGCAGGTGATAACTTCGATGCAGTTTCTGACGAGCGTCTTGCACGTCAGCTTGTTGAACAGCGTAAGCAGAAAGCCAAGGATGAGATTTTCAAGGCGACACAGAAGGTTACTCTTGATAACCTCTTCAGTCAGCTCGAGCAGGGCGAGGTTAAGGACCTTAACGTTATTGTTAAGGCCGACGTTCAGGGCTCGGTTGAGGCTGTTCGTGAAAGCCTTGTCAAGATTTCCAATGAGGAAGTCCGCGTAAACGTTATCCACGGCGGTGTTGGCGCTATAAACGAGTCGGATGAAATGCTTGCCGCAACCTCAGGTGCTATCATTGTCGGATTTAACGTCCGTCCCGACCCCGTTGCTAAAGAGGCTGCCGAGCGTGACGGTGTTGAAATCAGGCTTTACAGAGTTATTTACGACTGTATCGATGAGATTACAGCCGCTATGAAGGGTATGCTTGCTCCCAAGTTCCGCGAGGTTGTTCTAGGTGAGCTTGAGGTTCGTCAGACCTATAAGGTTAGTGGTATCGGTACTATTGCAGGCTGTTATGTCAAGAACGGTAAGATCGCCCGTGACGCCAAGGTACGTGTTGTCCGTGACGGTATCGTTGTTGCCGAGGATGAGATAGGTTCTCTCCGTCGTTTCAAGGACGACGTTAAGGAGGTGGCCGACGGTTACGAGTGCGGTGTCGGTCTTGAGAAGTTTGCCGACATCAAGGAAGGCGACATTTTCGAAGCCTATATTATGGAAGAATACAGAGATTAAGAAGAATATACGCAAGGGGCGACCAACGGTCGCCCTTGCAGTGTAATTTGAAAATAAAGGAAAGAAATTATGCCAAGTTTTAAAATCGGACGTGCTGCTGCTGACATCCAGCGTGAGCTTGCGGACCTTTTCCGTGAGATGAAAGACCCTAGAGTCAGCAAGCTTTTGAGCATTGTTAAAGTTGACGTTTCGGGCGACCTTTCGTATGCCACCGTTTATGTCAGTGCCATTGAAGGCATTGCCAAGACGGTTGAAAGCGTTAAGGGTCTTAAAAATGCGGCAGGATTTTTGCGCCGTGAGTTAGGGTTAAGACTGAAACTCAGAAAGACTCCCGAACTGCGTTTTGTGGCCGATAATTCAATCGAGCACAGTGCAAATATTGCAAAGATTATCGAATCCTTCCCCGAAACCGCTAATACAGAGGAAATCGGCGATGAGTAAGCTTATTACTAAAGTTGAGGTTGCCGAATTTCTCAAAAGCCACGATAAATACACTATTTTGACCCATTCGCATCCCGACGGTGACACGTTGGGTTCGGCCTTTGCGCTTTGCTCGGCCTTGAGAGGTATGGGCAAAATGGCAAATGTCGTTAGTCCCGACCCTATTCCTGAAAAGTTCGGTTATCTGACCACCGAAGGCGAACAGGATTTTATTCCCGAGACCGTAATTTCGGTTGACATTGCCGACGATAAATTGTTGGGCACCTTGAGGGATGAGTATAAGGATAAAATCGTGCTTGCTATCGACCACCATTCGACCAATGTAGGTTTTGCCGAAAGCCTTTATTTAGAGGGTGACAGCGCCGCTGCGGCTGAGTGCGTTTACGTTATCATAAAGGAGTTGGGTGTAGAGGTTACACCGTTTATTGCATCCTGCCTTTATACAGGGATGGCCACCGATACAGGCTGTTTTAAATTCTCTAATACCACAACGAGAACCCATATTTTTGCCGCCGAGCTTATGCAAGCAGGTGCCGATTATGACGAAATCAACCGTGTGATGTTTGAGGTCAAATCACAAAGCCGTCTTGAGATGGAACGCCGTGTGCTTAACGGAATTGAGTATATCTGTGACGGTAAATGTGCTATTATCACTGTCACTCAAAATATGATTAAGGAAACCGGCTGTGACTCAAGCGATATGGACGGTATTGCCGCAATGTCGCGCCAAATCGAAGGCGTTTTGATTGGTATTACAGTTCGTGAAAAGACTGACGGCAAGTGGAAGATTTCGCTTCGCACCTTTGAGCCTTATGATGCAGCCGAGATTTGCCAAAAGTTTGGCGGCGGCGGTCATAAAAGAGCCGCAGGCTGTGAGTTCGAAACCGAACTTGAAGCAAAAACCAAGCTCAAAGAGTATATCACCTCGCTTTTGTGACGGAGGGCAAAATGAACGGACTTATTTTGCTTGATAAGCCACAAGGATACACCTCCTTTAAGGCGGCGGCGGTGTTAAGACGTATCTATGGCACAAAACGTGTCGGACATACGGGTACGCTTGACCCGATGGCCACAGGTGTTTTGCCTATACTCATAGGCAGGGCTACAAGGCTTTGCTCATATGTGTTGGAGGCTGATAAACGCTATACCGCAGGTGTAAGATTGGGTATTACAACCGATACGCTTGATATAACGGGCGAGGTTTTGAGCGAAAGCACTGTTTCGGTCTCTGATGAGCAGTTGGTCGATGCTTTAAAGCATTTTACTTGTACCTATGACCAGATTCCACCAATGTTTTCGGCCATAAAAAAGGACGGTGTAAGACTTTATGACCTTGCACGTCAAGGCAAGGAAATCGAACGTGAGCCAAGGTCAATCACAATTCACAGCATCGATCTTTTGCGTCGTGACGGCCACGATTTTTATATCGACGTTCATTGCTCAAAGGGCACGTATATCAGGTCCTTGGCTGACGATATCGGAAAGCTTTTGGGTTGCGGTGCAACACTTATTTCCTTAAGGCGCACCGATGCCGCAGGTTTTTCGATTACCGATTGCAAAACAATCGAGCAGATAGAGGCCGACCCCGAGGGTTGCCTTTTGTCGGCTGACCGTGCAGTGCCAAGCTTCAGAAGTATTAACGTTTCCGAAGCACAGGCCAAACGCTTTTTGAATGGCGCTGCTTTGAGTGTTGACCGACTGAGATTTGTTAGCAACCCTACGGAAAAAGAAATATTTAAAGTTTTTGGTGACGGACATTTTTTGGGTCTGTCGGAATTTGACCAATTAAGCAACGAAATTTCAACCAAATGCGTTGTGTTTGAATAAATTTTAAGGAGGTAAGGAAATGAACGGTCACGTAATTGTACTTGGCACGTTTGACGGTTTGCACAAGGGTCATCAGGCTGTGTTTAATGCGGCACTGAATTTCAAAAGTTTAACCCCCGTTGCCGTCACATTCCCCGAGCCTCCGAGACGTAAGATTCAAAATATATTCGTACCGTTGCTTATGACGGCTGAGGATAAATATAGTATGCTTAAAAGCATAGGCTTTTCACAGGTTTTTGTGTTGGATTACGATAAGGTGCACAACCTTGAACCTATTGATTTTCTCGAGATGCTCTTTAAAAAATACGATATTAAAGTGATGGTTTGCGGATTCAATTATCGCTTTGGACACGGCGGGTCAGGTGATGCGGCATTGATATCGCAGTATTGTTCCGAGCATGGTGCAGAGGCTGTTATAGTGCCTGCTACAACCGTTTCAGGTCAGACTGTTTCGTCGTCATTGATTCGCGACCTTATTGCCAAAGGTGATATTTCATTTGCCAATATGTTGCTTGGTCGCCCCTTCTCTTTCACAAGCGAGGTTATTCACGGTGAGGAACGTGGCAGGACAATGGGCTTCCCAACCATAAATCAGGCTCTTGACAGTGAACTTGTCACTCCGAAATTCGGCGTATATGCGTCGGCGGTAACGATAGACGGAAAGGATTATCCTGCCGTCACAAATATCGGTATCAGACCTACGTTTATGCTCAAAAAACCGTTGAGCGAAACGTATATAATCGATTTTGACGGTAATCTTTACGGCAAGGACGTAACCTTAAAGTTACTCGACTATATGCGTTCTGAGGAAAGATTCGACAGCCTCGAAGAATTGGCTTACGCAATAGAGAATGACAAGGAGAAGGCAATAAAGATTTTTAAAGCCGGGATTTTGCCTTGCGAGTTTTAATTTTAAAAAGTAAAAACAAAAAAGACAAGACTGTTAAGTCTTGTCTTTTTTTAGTTCTGGGTGAGTTATACTATCAAGTGCAACACTTTAAGAAAATAAAATAGAAGTTCATATGGATCTCTGGTAGAATAAAGTTACCACACAATAAACCACAAGGAGAGAACCATATGAACTATACCCATCTTACCATAGAAGAACGCTGTTGTCTACGGGAATATTATAAAAAAGGATACAGTTATCGAAAAATAGCCGAGTTGATTGGAAGAAATGTTAGTACAGTATCCCGTGAACTTAGACGCAACTTTACCCATATGTATGACATACCAACATATTATCCTCATACTGCACAAAAGAAATATCTTCTGAGACGGTCATATTGTCACAGAGGTATGTTTCAAGACCCTACGAAATTAGAATACATCAAAGAAAAACTACAACTCACTTGGTCACCCGAACAAATAGCCAACACGCCATGTGAAATGGATATGCCTTCTGTCAGAACGATTTACCGTTGGATATATGAAAAGTATATTGATGTAAATTTAAAAGTGCTGAGACGAAAAGGCAAGAGTTGTGGCAAGAAGGAAACTCGCGGTAAATTCAATCTCGGCAAATCAATTCGCAAACGAAATAAAAGTGTATATAAACGATTAGAGTTTGGACATTGGGAAGCGGACACAGTGGTATCCGGCAGAGGTAAATCTAAGGTTTGCTTTGCAACACTGGCGGAGAGAAAGACCAGGTACTACATAGCAATTAAGATGCCCAACAGAAATGCCGATACAATGGCAAAAACAATTATTGCCGCATTATCTGAATTTCCGGATGAAGCTGTTAAGAGTATAACCTGTGACCGCGGAACCGAGTTTGCCAATTGGCAAACTATTGAAGAACAATTAAATTGCAGCGTGTATTTTGCAGATCCTTATTGTGCTTGGCAAAAAGGGACCAACGAGAATCTTAATGGTTTGCTTCGGGAATTCTACCCTAAGGGTAGAAACCTTTCAAGAGTTAGTCCAAGCACATTAAAAAAGAACCTGGCGTTGATCAACGCCAGGCCTAAAAAAGTATTAGGTTTCCAAAAACCAGTTGATTTATTTGAATTTTCTTTATCTAAGTGTTGCACTTAGTTTGACAATTCATCTTCTGAACCAAGTTCTTTTAACTTTTCTTCTTCAATTCCAAATGCACTTAAGATAAACGCAACCATCATACCTGTCTGTGCCCAGATGAAGGATATATCAATTATACCATAGATGGCAAGTGAGATAACCAAAGCAAGTATCAGGCCTGTAATGTTGGTACGCTTGCCGTTTTTTCTCAAGGTTCTTCGGCAGGATATAACCGCCTTAAGGTAAAGTGCGATTCCCGAAAATGACAACAACGTTCCCACAATACCGTGATTCATAACCGTATCAAAAACAAAGTTATGAGCGTGATTCGTGGGGTAATATGGGTTTGGCCCGATAAGTTGATTGTATAAGAATTTATAACTAAAAAATCCGTGACCGAAGACAGGAGCTTTTTTAATTTCTTGAAAAACAAACTGCCACACGTGTCCACGACTTTTGGCTGTATCAACCAACTCGTCAAGTCGGTGTATAAGTTGGGGATATAGAATTACAGTGACAGCGGCTATGGCAACCAAGCCTATAAAGATTGCCAAAAGCTTAAATCTTCGTTGGAACAGCAACAAAAGAATTGCGCCGATGGTAATAATCACCCAAAGGCTAAGACTCTTACAAACGTATATACCGAGAGCACAGAAGATGCCAGCACTGTAAAAGGCGAATTTTACAAGCTTGCGGTCGGTGGTCATAATTCTGTAAAAGCAGACGAAAATGACCAAAGCGAGTATCATTCCAAGGTAATTGGCATTGAAATACATTGCGACACAGCGATAATTAGGCTCATTGCGGTGAATAATGGCCTCAATAATGCTGTAAACCGTTGCAAAGCAACCGCCGACAACAATAATGTCGCTTATCATTCTGAAAAGTTGACGGGTCATAATGCTTCTCGCAATATATCCTACAGCCAAAATTGCCGCAAAGATGCCGGTACGTTTGAATCCTACATAGTTTCCGTAATACAAAGAAATGCAAGCCGTTATTGCAAAGAATGCCGTCGCAAAATAGGCACTTTTGTATTTCAGCAAACACTTATTTATACCCGGTAACAAACACAATATGATTCCTGCACAAAAGATTATTGCGGAGGAGATAGTATAAGGCAGGAACAAAGCCACCGCAACTATAAGTAAAATATTGACTGCAATAAATTCGGTCCAATGCTTTACGGCGCCGTGTTCCAAAAAATAGTTTTTAATCATGATAATTTAATTTTAGCAATCAAAGCCGATATTGCAGCAAAGAAAAGCTGGAATCCTGACAGTGTGAGAGAGTTGACAAGGTTGGTCTTGCCGGAAATTCCAAGATATACCGTAAGAACAACTCCCAAAACTGCAGCAATAATCATAATTGCGGTAAGAATAGCATATATGCCTTTAAGCTTGATGGATGCAGTAACAGCCGAAAAGAAGCCACAAACATTCTTGCCGAACGAAGTAGGTGCCGAGGTCGTTTCAACCGAGGCCGAGGTACGCTCATAGCTGACACGTCCGTTGTGGTTCATAACCTTCAGCGCATCATCGGGAAGTCCGAAATAATCACATATCATAGCCTCGGTGGTGTTGGGGTCCTTGGGGTCGACAACAACGGTCATACCAGTATTGCAAAGCAACTGTAGTTCGTGTGCAACTTCGGGGTCGGTATCATACTGAACAATGAACAAAAGGCAGGGAACACCGTCAACTGCAATATAAACAGGGAAGTAGCCTGCTTTGAGTATCTTTTGGTCGACCGATGCAGGAGGTACTGCAATATTATGACCCTGCATAAGGTTGCGGTTGCCGATAAGAATGGTTTTTTCACCAATCCAACCCGATACGCCCATTTTGTCCTCGTACTGAACGCCATTGACCTTGGGAAGGGCGTTACCTTGAGTATTGCCCAAAATTTCAAGGAATATTGCGCTTAAAGGACTGTTTGCGGCAATAGCAACTGCAGCAGCATCAACAAGAGTTTTTCCGATCTCGTTTTCACCAAGGGTTTTCATATTGTACAGTCTGACCGAGCCCTCAGGGAAGAGGTCAGAGGAGTTTACTGCAACAAGGTTGGCAAGGTTAAGCTCGTAAGCACCCTTGTAGCCTGCAAGCATTGCGTCATATCCCGACAGCTTTTTGCTTACGAGATACATAGGAAGCTCGCAGATTAGTGCGGTACAGGCAGGCCATACACAGCAAAGCAATGCCGAAACAATAGAAAGTCCCGAGCCGATGCCTAGGAAATAGCTTACAACAATACCGACGACAAGTGCAATACCTGCCGAAATAGCCAACAGGGTCTTAATCTTGCGGTCAAAAGGACTGTCGTATCCGCAATTTTTGAGATAATCGCGGATGTTTACGGCTTTGCGGTCACAAAGAACAAGTGCCTCACCCTCGACAGCCCTCGATGAAATAACCTTGGCGTTGTTACCGCTTACCGAAACAACGGCGCGTTTTTCTTCCGAGGTGGCAATTATTTCAAGACCTCTGAGGATTCTCCACGACTTCATAAAACGTGCAAGTCGGTTTACAAACAGCATAACTCCAGCTGCGGCGGCAAATCCACCTAACTTACCATCAAACACAAAGGCTGAGAGTCCGCTTTCGATAAGCATAACGGTGGATGCTATAGCAACAAGCGAGTCAAACTTCGGACGAAGTTTGAAAAGATTTTTGAAATCAGCAAAAACGTCGTTATTAATAATAACGGTAGCGGCAAGAAGAATGAGCTCTATTACCGCGACGGTAAAGCCAGACAAAACAGAGGTCGGCAAGGCCGAAACAATAAGCATAAAAAGGGTCAATACGCCGGTGAATATCAGCGACGACTTGTTCTTGGACTTTTCCTCCATAAGCTTGGCGCGAAGACGTGCGGAATCGTTGAGATTCTTGTAATCGTCAATACCGTCAAGCTCTGGGTCGGAGGTTTCATAGTAGGGAAGGTCCTCAAAGAAATCGTCATCATCGTGGAAATCGCTGTCGGGAGTAAATCTTTCCGAGTCGAATTCATCATCGGCTTTCTGAGCGATGATATCGCCTAAACCACCGAACATAACAGTTTTGTCGTCGGCAACAATGGTATCCTGTGATACTTTTGGTGCGCGTATAAACTGTGTAGCCTCGATATCACCCTCAGGAGTGTGTTGGAGAACTGCGCCACGGACTATCTTGCCGTAAATACGAACATCCTCATCACCCACACGTCGGCCACCCGTTGTATGCATAATGTCGGAACTGGAGTCAGAAGGAATAACCTCGACCTCGACCTTAATACCTTCGTCGGTATCAGTTTCCCCAACCGTCGGTTGAGGCATTTCTTCACTAAACGTATAAGTGAGCTCTGCATCATCTTCAACTACAGGTGATGCAGATTCTTTTACAACAGGTTTGTCTTTAGCATCGGGAGAGTTATCAGAAGTTTCGGCAACCGCCTCTACCACCTTTTCGGAGGTGGGCTTGTCCGAACGTCCGTCAGAGGTTTCACCGCGGAGCATTCTGATAATATCGTCAACCGAACGTGATTCAGCCTTTACTTCCTCTTGCTTCTCTTCATCTACAACAGGCTTAACTTCCTGCTTTACAGGTTCAGCAGGCTTATGTTCAACAGGTTTACGCTCCTTGGGAGCACCCTCTTGAGTCGCCTTTTCAACGGCAATACGGCAACGCTCAAGAAAAGCATCGGTAGAAGCCGAATGTTTTGCAACAGATGGTGTGGCCGAGGGGGTGACAGCAGGTGCATCAACCGATACCGTTTGAGAAACTATGTCTTCAGCAGGGGCCGTGGGCTTCTGCGACATTACGTCGTCGGCCTTTACAGTTTTGGTTTCGGCTGGCGCCGTTGCCCAGGAAGGCACGTAATCGTCCTCAATAGCAGTAGCAATATTCTGTTGCTCGCGTTCCTTCATACGTTGATATACCGAGTCGGGTTTGGGATGAGAGGTCATCGGTATCTCCTCGGCACGGCTGTTTGTAACCTCGTTGGCGGTCAAAGCATGCGGTGCAAAGGCACTGTTTTGACCAATGCGGTGCGCACCTACTCTTTTTTCGCCTGCGGGTATTATAATATCGTCATCATCGCTGAAGAGATTGTCGTTATGTAAGCTTTCAAACTCGTCAGCCTTTTTCTTTCCGAAAATTCCCATATTCCAAACTCCCTTAATTGTTGGCTTTTATGTTTTGTTTCTGTCTTGCGGCTTCATACATCAGTACTCCGGCAGCAACCGAAGCGTTCAAAGAATTTATCTTGCCCATCATAGGCATTGCAACGGTGACGTCACAGCTCTTTTTAACAAGTGCACTGACACCGCGGCCCTCCGAACCGATTACAAAAGCACAAGCGCCTCGGTAATCGACCGAGCACCAGTTTTCACCGTCCATATCGGCGGCATAGATCCAAAGACCTTTTTCTTTAAGCTCGTCGATGCAGGCGGTAACGTTGGTTACACGTGCAACACGCATATATTCCAATGCTCCTGCCGAAGCCTTGGCCACAACGGCATTCAAGGATGCACTGCGACGCTTGGGGATGATTATTCCATGCACACCACAGGCCTCTGCGGTACGGATTATGGCACCAAGGTTATGTGGGTCCTCAATACCGTCGCAAATTATAATGAACGGAGCCTCGTTACGTTCAGCGGCGCAGTTCAGTATATCGCTGACCTCACAGTATTCGTGAGAAGCAACCACCAATGCCACACCCTGATGTGAAGCACCGCCACTCATAAAGTCAAGCTTTTGGGGGGCAACCTCTTTAACGGGTATACCTCTTTCACGGCATTTTGCTACCAAGGCTCTGACCGAGCCGTTCATAGCACCGTGAGCTACCAACAGTTTGTCGATTTCACGACCCGAGCGTAAAGCCTCGGTTACTGGGTTTCGACCGACGATAACGTCGGTAAAACGGGCATCCTCAGTAGCTTCTGCTTCAAAAACTTCTTCTTTTTCTCTAAAATCGGGCATAATTAGTTCCTTTTCTCATAATCGGTACCAGTTAAAGCCTCAAAAGAGGTTTTTACGGCATCCTCGGTCATATCACATTCAAGTACAAAAATCGGAGTTTGTCGGATGAATTTGTCCAAAAGGTCGGTCAGTATGTCAACGTTTTCGGGCCTTGACGGCAGTTGTGTCTGCCTCATAAGGAAGGGAATGGTTTCAAGCGGTGTTGCAGGTCGGATTTTATTATCGGTGCCTCTGTGAAGGAGCACTACACCGCCAACCGGTACCGAAACGTCGGCGTTCTGGTCGGTTTTACCGCTCCAAGGTGTTCCTATAGCATAAAAATTGCCGTCAATAAGCTTAATTGCAGGCTTGTCATCATTTATCATCTCAACACCGTTGACATATTTTTGCCAAAGTGATGTATGGGTCGATTTTCCTGTTCCACTGTCAGCAGTAAATATGTAGGCCTTGCCGTCATAACTTATAGTTGAAGAATGAAGCAAAAATCCTCCGAACTTAAGAAGTCGGTAATAGAACATACAACCGGTTCCAAGATATTCAACGGCAGCAGGGCTCAACCGCGGATAATCAGCCTTCATACGGTCAAGATTTTCCTGTGCAGGAACGATGACCATATCGGGCTCACCGTCAAAATCGGCACGGTATTTCTCGCTGCGTGAACGCAGCATATCACCGTTTACCTCCATTTCGACCTTGAGATCGGCTATCAGGTATTTACCGTAGCTCATACAAAACCTCCAAAAAAATTTGACATACTTAACCATTATTACTCCATTATAATGTATATAATATATCTTTTCATAATAAATGTCAATGGATTTTCGGTTTTTACGTAATTTGGCAGGGAAAATAATGCAAACCTTTAATAAAATGCCGTTACTGTGTCAAAAATATCGGTGAAAGTCGGTTTATCCGACCGAGAAAGGATGATATTTTTGATAACTGCGATAAAAGGTTTTGAGGTTCTGGATTCAAGAGGCAACCCTACCGTTGCGGCAGAGGTAACGCTGTTTGATGGAAGCAGGGCAGTGGCTATTGCCCCTTCGGGAGCATCGACCGGTAAGTTTGAGGCCCACGAGCTTCGTGACGGTGGACATCGCTTTGGAGGGAAGGGAGTAACCAAGGCAGTCGAGAATATCAATAACATTATTGCACCTGCGCTACAAAAACTCGGCACACTCAATCAGAAGCAGATTGACAATGAAATGATAAAACTTGACGGCTCTCTTAACAAAAACCGTTTGGGTGCCAACGCTATGCTTGCTGTGTCTATGGCTGTGGCCCGTGCTGCGGCAAGACATTACAGAATCCCGCTGTACCGTTATCTTGGTGGTATCAGCAGATTGCGATTACCGACCCCTATGATGAATATTTTCAATGGCGGAGCCCATTCGACCAATAACATCGATATTCAGGAGTTTATGATTGTGCCGACCAACGGCAGTTTTTCTGACAAACTCAGAGCAGGTGTGGAGGTTTATCATGCGTTGGGTACTGTGCTTAAAGCATCAGGCAAGTCGACAGGAGTAGGGGATGAGGGTGGATTTTCACCCGACCTTCGCGATGACCGAGAGGTTATAGAGTATATTATGAAGGGCATAAACACTGCGGGATACACAACAGATGATATCAAAATTGCTTTGGATGTGGCATCAAGCGAATGGTATACCGAAGGAAAATATCGTTTGCCCAAATCAAACACCGTGCTGTCGTCACAGGAACTGACCGAGAAGATTAATACACTCACGAAGGATTATCCGATAATCTCGGTTGAGGACGGACTTGCCGAGGATGATTATTCAGGCTGGAAGGCTATAACGCAAAAATTGTCGGATAAAATTATGCTTGTAGGTGATGACTTGTTTGTCACCAACCCCGAGCGTCTGACCGACGGAATAGAGCAGGGGATAGCAAATGCGGTGTTGGTCAAGCTGAATCAGATAGGGACGGTATCGGAAACGCTACAAGTTATTGAGATTGCCAACAAGGCCGGCTATGATTATATCATTTCTCACCGTTCGGGTGAGACCGAGGACACCTTCATTGCCGACCTTGCCGTTGGTGTTGGTGCAAAATATATAAAATCGGGTGCTCCTTGCCGTACCGACCGAACCTCAAAATACAACAGATTGCTGAAAATTGAGTCCGAGTTGTGAAAAACAGCTCGGATTTTTTGTGCATATTGGTCAAAATCAACATTTATAGTCCCCAAAGACAATATACATTACATAGAGTGGTGGACATGTCCGTTGAATTGTCGTGTAATACATAATGCATCACAATAGGTTGCGATGCACAAATGCAACAAAAAGTATAGGTTATATGCCATTTTTGTGCAATTTGACAATGAATGCATTGTTTGGACGGCAAAATAAGGAAAATTGCATATAAGTGTTGGTATAAAAAATAAAAAATTTTTGCCGAATTTAGTATAATTTTGCTAAATAGTTATTGACAAAACGGCAAATTTGTAAGATAATACTATACAGAACATTATGCAAAGTGGGTCGTTGTCTGCTATCGCTACTTTGTTGCTCTTGCAAGGGGCATGTTTAAATCTCTTTTTTGAAGGTGAAGAAATGAAGTCTGGTAAAATCCGATTATTGGCCATTGTGCTTATGACTGTGATTATAGTATCGCTTTTTGCCCTTCCCGTAGTTTCGGCTGACGAGGTGCAGAATGATGCTGGAAATCCCCCCACCATCGGCGGAGAACAGTCCGGTACAAACGTGTCAAACGAGTACACTAAGTATCTCGAGTCCATTGCCTCCAATAGCTATGCCAAGGAGGACATAGTTATTGATCCGCTTAGTTATAAGGAAGCGTTCGATCACGAGTATGAGGGTACTGACGGCACTGTCAGCGTGTTGAGTGTTGAAAAGGCAGATGTTCTCATTGATATTGCAACACAGAAGAGGGAGTCAAAGGACTGTTTGTTCTGGCGCGATAACAAGTCGTTCCAGCAGCAGGGCTATGTAACCTATGAGATTCAGGTTCCTGAAACAGCTATCTACAATCTCGCTCTTACATACAAGCCTCTTGATAAGACCGGCGGTAACGCAGATCCTTCCGACGACAAGACAAGTGTTTCTGCTGTTGAGTTTAAGGTTCTCATCAACGGTGAGGTTCTTTATTCCGGCCTTGACGCTTTGTCATTCCCCCGTATGTTCGTCAATGACGGTGCTACCTTTGACAAGCCTGAAGGCGACCCCCGTGAAGATACTATCGGTAACCAGCTCACCCCCGAGCAGGTTCAGTACAGCGATTTTGTAACCCAATACGCAGTTGACCCTGTAGGAATCATTGCTGAGCCTTATAAGATCTTGCTTGAAGCAGGAAAGACCAACGTCATCACCGTTGAGTCGGTGTATGAGCCCGTTGCCCTTGCAAGCATTATATTGAAAGCACCTAAGGATGCTCCTTCTTACGAGCAGTATGCATCTCAGAATTCCGGTAAGGCAGACTATACCGGTGAAGCCATCGAAATTGAGGGCGAAGGTGCTTGGATCAAGTCGGCCAACTCCTTGGTCGCTAAGGCCGATAACGGCTCCTGCAACGTTACCCCCAACAGCCCCGTTATCTCTAAGCTTAACTATATCGGTAATACCAACTGGCAGATTCCCGGTGAATCGCTCACCTGGAAGGTATCGGTTCCTGCAGACGGTATGTACACCTTTGGCCTCAACTACAAGCAGGCAGCCATCATTGATGGTTTTACCTACCGTTCGTTGACTATTGACGGTGTTACTCCGTTTGCCGAGTGCGCTAACCTCAGATTTGACTACTGCACCGAGTGGACCTTTAAGACCATTGGTAAAGCAGTAGATGAAGAAAGCATTGACCCGTATAAGTTCTACCTTACAAAGGGAGACCATATCTTCACTCTTACCGTCACTTTGGGTGAGACTGCAGAATTCTATTCAAGACTCAGCGAGATTGTTGATACTATCGGTGACACTTATATTGACATTATTATGATCACCAGTGACTCTCCCGACCCGAACCGTGACTATGAGTTGTTCAAGCAGATCCCCAACTTCCAGGAGGTTCTCCTTGGCTGCTATACCGACCTTAATAACCTTGCTTCTGATATGAAAGCACTTTCGGGTGACCGTAGTAATAAGTATATCGCTGCATTAAACAATATGGCACGTGTACTTAAAGAAATGTACGACAACAAGTACACTGCTCAAAACTATGTTTCCGACTTCTACTCCAACTACACCACAGTGTGTTCTTGGTTGTACGAAATGAAGACCATGCCTTTGAACCTCGACCAGTTCCAGATTGCAGGTGGCAATGGCAACTTCAATAATAACAGCGCATCCTTTGGTGAGTCTTTCAAGTTTAGTCTCAAGCGTTTCTTCGCTTCCTTTACTGATGAGTTCACCACTATCGGCGGTTCTGTTTCAGCCGATGCCAAGAGCACAGTACGTATCTGGGTTAACTGGGGCCGTGACCAGACACAGGTTTTGAGTAACCTTATTCAGGACTCCTTTACCGCAGAAACCGGAATCGGTGTTCAGCTTGAAATTGTTAACGCATCGCTCGTTAATGGCTTGTTGGCAGGTAACTTCCCCGATATGTCACTCCACTTGAGCCGTACCGATCCTGTCAACCTCGGTATGCGTGGTGCTTTGTATGACCTGACCAACTTCTCGGCTGCAAAGGATCCCAAGTATTCGACCGTTGATGATGGTTCGACCTACTTGCTCGACTACGAGACCGTTCTTAAGCGTTTCCAGCCCACTGCTAATACTCCTTATTGGTATGATGACGGTTCTGGCCATAAGCAGTTGTTTGCTTTGCCTGATACTCAGGGCTTCTTTATAATGTATTACCGTACCGACATCTTCGAGGACCTCGGAATCCCTTCACCCGAAACCGCTAATAACGGTATGGGTTGGACCTGGACTGAGTTCCTTGATGCAGCAACCATTCTCCAGCGTAACAATATGGATGCTTACATACCTTACACCAAGATTGCATCCACTACTACTGTTAACGCAGGTATGGGTAGCTTGCATATGTTCCCGACCGTGTTGGCACAGAACAACGTTGAGCTTTATAACGACGACCGCAATAAGACTACTCTTACAAGCGGTGACGCTATTGAAGCATTTACCCAGTGGACCGATTTCTACACCAAATACGGCATTGAGAAGCAGATGGACTTCTATAACCGTTTCCGTACCGGTACTGCTCCTTTGGGTATCTCGAGCTATACTACATATACTCAGTTGACTCAGGCAGCACCTGAAATTCAGGGCCGTTGGAGAATTACCTCCATACCCGGCAACCCCATCTACGATGAGGCAGGCAATATGACCGGTATTAACCAGGCTATCGCAGGTAGCGGAACCGGATGTTCCGTTATCAACCGTTCACCCAACAAGGACGGTGCTTGGCAGTTCCTTTGCTGGTGGACTTCGGCTCAGACCCAGCTCAGATACAACAACAACGTTGAGTCTATCCTTGGTGTTGTTTCCCGTACTGCAACCGCTAACGTAGAAGCATTCAGCTCCTACTCTTGGAACTCAGATGACCTTCAGATTCTCCTTAATCAGTGGAGTAAGGTGGAAGAGCTTCCTGAGGTTCCCGGTGGTTACTACGTATCACGTGCAGTTGACCAGGCTTACTGGGCAGTTGTCAATAACGAAAGCAACGAAAAAGACGCTATGCTTGAGTGGGGTGAGGTTGCTGACAACGAGATTGCACGTAAAATTGCAGAATATGCTAAAAACTAATAAAGGAGGAGGGTATTTATGGAAAACAGTTTAACACTTAAAAAGATTAAGCGTAGAGCATTGTTGAGAGAGCAACTTCCTTCATATATAATGCTTTCACCGTTCTTAATCTTCTTTATCGTCTTCCTCGTATTGCCTATACTCTCTTCTATTGTATTCAGCTTTACGAACTTCGATATGATTAATTCCCCTACCGGTGCAGGATTGGGTAACTACATGAGAATGTTCCTTGATGACGACGTTTTCCCGGTTGTCTTCAAGAACACTATGTTATTTGCTATCATTTGCGGACCTGCAGGATTCCTTCTTTCCTTCGTTCTTGCTTGGTTCATCAACGAATTCTCCCCGTTGGTCCGTACATTGTTGTCGTTTATGTTCTATGCTCCCGCACTTGTCGGTAACGCACACTTCATCTGGACAGTCGCCTTCTCCAGCGATAGCTACGGTTACATCAACTCGGCACTTTTATCGCTCGGACTTATTACCGAGCCTGTAACCTGGCTTTCAACCGCCGAATACATCAAGCCGATTATCATTGCAGTTCAGTTGTGGTCAAGCATGGGTGTTTCCTTCCTTTCTAATATTTCCGGTTTGCAGAACGTTAACCAGGAACTTTACGAGGCAGGTTCAATCGACGGTATTAGAAACCGTTGGCAGGAACTTTGGTACATCACCCTGCCTACCATGAAGCACATGCTTTTGTTTAGTGCTGTTATGCAGATTTCAAGTGCTTTCTCTATCAGTGCTATAGCGATAGAGCTTGCAGGTTTCCCAAGCGTCAGCTATGCGGCCGATACGATAGTATCACACATGCAGGACCTTGGTACGGTACGATACGAATTAGGTTACGCGTCATCCGTTTCGGTCGTGCTATTCCTAATGATGGTTGTCTTCCGACTATTGATAGGAAAACTACTGAATATGACAGGAAAGTAAGGAGGTGGGACAGTGAGTTTATTCAGAAAAAAACAGGAAGTTTTGATTTTACCGAGTGGTGCGAAGGCTTTGCGTGATTCCGTAAACGATGCAAGAGCTCCCAAACGCAGACGTGCTTCCAAATCAGAAGCAAAGCGTTATACACGTTCTAAAGTAGGTAACTTCTTCTACTTCTTCTTCATTATTGCCGCAGGCGTTTTCACTATCCTGCCGCTTATCTACTGTATTTGTACATCATTGAAACCGTTGGACGAGATTATGATCTTCCCCCCGCAGTTCTTCGTTAAGCGACCCACCTTTGCAAACTATGCAGCGTTGCCCGAACTGTTGTCCAACCTTCGTATCCCGCTGTCAAGATACGTCTTCAACAGCTTGTTTGTAACCATCGGCACAACCTTCCTTTACGTTGTTATCGCTTCTATGGCTGCATTTGTTCTTTGTAAGTCCAACATAAAGTTTAAGAAGACCATCTTCTACATTATTCAGTTCTCACTTCTCTTCAATGCATACACCTTGGCTATCCCGCGTTACATTATATATACAAGTATTCACATCGTCGATACATATTGGGTATATATACTACCGCACTTTGCCTCTACGATGGGTGTCTTCCTTATGAAGCAGTATATGGAAGGTGCTTTGCCAAACGCATTGCTTGAAGCTGCCAAGATAGACGGTGCAGGATATTTCAGAATATTCTGGCGAATAGTAATGCCTATCGTTAAGCCGATGTGGCTGACCCTGACCTTGTTCACATTCCGTGATGTCTGGGCATCGGTCCCCGGTGGTACGATATTCAGCGAAGCATTGAAAACCTTGCCTACCATTATGGGTCAGATTACCGCCGGTGGTATTGCCCGTTCAGGTAGTGCCATGGCTGTTACATGTATACTTATGATTCCGCCTATACTTGTTTACCTGATTTCTCAGAGTAATGTTATGGAATCCATGAGTAGTGCGGGTATTAAGGAATAAGGAGGTCTCAAGATGAAAAACATTAAAATTTCGAGACTCCTTACCCGTGTTCTTGTCTGTCTTATCGCTGTATTCATTCTTGTACCGTCGATCGGTGTATCTGCCGTATCAGAAAAGACTGACGAAATCGGCTATGAGTCCTATACCTATTGGTATGAGTTTACCGGTAAAACCAACCGTGTAGTACCTACCAAGCCTATGTACACCGTTGGAACCGTTCTTACCTCACTTGACTTAGGTTGTATTTCCGGTTCTACTATAGAAGATTCTCACGTTTCCAGTAGTGGATTGACCTATGTACTTGACGGAGTTGCTTCCAAAATTATAGTTCTTGACCAGCAGTATCAGATCATTGACACCATTACCGCTGTTGTTAAGGAAAATGGTGAGAAGCTTGACTTCTGGAAGGCAAAGGGTATCTTTGTTGATGATGATGAGAATATCTTCATTGCTGATACTCAGCACCAGCGTGTTATCAAGTGTGACAACAAGGGTAACTTCATTAGACTTTATCAGTTACCTGAAGCTGGTACTACTGATGCACGTCTGATTCCTTCTGGCTTCAACTATCAGCCTATTAAGGTTGCTGTCGACCATAAGGGATATGTCTACATTCTCAGCAACGGTTCTTATTACGGTGCTATTCTTTATGACCCCAACGATAAATTCCTTGGTTTCTATGGCGCTAATGATGTTCCTGCAACATTTGCACAGGCCTTGACCACGTTGTGGAACAGACTGTTTATGAACAACGAAAAGCGTGCTGAAATGACCCGTTCATTGCCATATACCTTCTCTGACCTTTGGGTTGACGGTGAAGGATTTATCTACACCGCAACAAGTTCTACCAACACATTGGGACAGACGGCCCAGATTAAGCGACTTAATCCCGGTGGTACCAACATTCTTGATTCTACAGATGTTAACTTTGTTGAGGACGAGATAGGTATAAATCCTTTGACCAAGAAAGCACGTAGTCAGAGTCTTATTGGTGTTGCGGCTGATGATGACGGATTTATCTATACCATCGACACTACTTACGGAAGAGTTTATGTTTACGATAGTGAGTGTAATCTCGTTTCGACATTTGGTGGCGGTATTAAAGCCGGTACTCAGGACGGAACCTTCTATAATGCAAGTTCAATAAGCTACAACAAGGTTACTCAGGATGTTATCGTTACCGATAATAGCCAGAACACCGTAACTGTTTTCAACATCACCGAGTACGGTAGGCTGATTAAATCTGCTCGGGCTAAGACCGTTGTAGGTGACTATGAAGAAGCTATGGACGAATGGACCGAGGTTCTTGCTGCTGACCGTAACTGCCAGTTGGCTTACGCAGGTCTTGCAAGAGCTTACTATGCACTTGGTCAGACCACTGACGATGAAGCTTTGGCCAGCGTATACACTAACAAGGCTATTGAGCTTTCAAAGCAGGGCTACGACCGTGAGACCTACTCTTTGGCTTTTGGCAGTGTCCGTACCGAATGGCTCCGTGAGAACTTCACTTTGGTTATTATAATAGCTGTTGTAATTATTGCAGCACTTATCGCTTTGCTTGTTTATTCTACAAAGCACAGTGTAAGGCTTGTTAAAAACGAGAAGGTACACCTTGCTACCACAATTCTTACACATCCGTTTGAAAATTTAAGAGATATGAAGGAAAAGAACCTGGCTTCAGTTCCTGTATGTCTTGTAATTTTGATTCTCTACTACGTCTTTGACGTCATGGAGACCACAATGGGCGGTTTTGCATTCACTTACTTTGATCCGTCCAGCTATAATGCATTGCTTGTTCTTGGCAAGACGGCAGGTCTTGTAATTCTTTGGACCGTAGCCAACTGGGCAGTATGTACTCTCTTCAGTGGTAAGGGTAAAATCAAAGAAATCTTTGCAGTAATGTGTTACAGCCTTATTCCTTCACTTATTGGAAGCATTGTTTACGTTGTTTGTTCCAATATTCTTACCCCCGATGAGGCAGCCTTCCTTAACGTATTGACCATTATATGCACGCTTTATACAGTGCTTCTGTTGGCTGCAGGCTCAATAATCGTTCATGATTACAGTATGATAAAGTTCATCGGTACTACTATACTTTCGTTGCTCGGATGTGCCATCGTAGTATTCTTGCTTATTGCCGTAGCCGTTCTTTTGCAACAGCTTGGCGGTTTCATAGGAACTATCTACACCGAAATTCTTAAACTATTCTAACAAAGGAGGAGAAACGAATTGAAGTTCAAACGTGTATTAAATTCAGTTTTGTGTTTGTTGCTTTGCTCAGTACTCCTCCTTGTAGGAGTCGGCTGCAACGAGCAGAGAGCTGCTGAGCAGGCTTATGCAATGCCTGAAAAGCTTGATAAGCTCACAACTACCTGCGTAGCTGAAAATGCCAACTATAGCCTTATCTGGAACGCCGAAAAGAAGTGCGTAATCCTTTATGATAAGGTAAACGAGACCGAGTGGAGTTACATCCCCGAGGATGCTCTTAACACAAAGTATGGTTACTCTGAGGATACAGGTGGCGAAGAGGCTACTATCCGTCCTCAGGTTAAGTCGCCTATTATAGTTCATTACTATTCGACCTCAAACTTCCTTGAGGAAGAAACAAACGCATACGCTTTGTCGATTGCAAAGAACAATTTCAGTCTTACCCGTACCAAGGACGGACTTGAAATGATGTGTTACTTTGTTGACCGTCAGATTGCCGTACCTGTTGAGTTTACCCTTACTGATAAAGGTGTTGACGTTTCGGTTGACCCTACCAAGATTCAGGAAAACGAGGATTACAACGTTTTCGGCGTAACGATTGCTCCTTTCTTCTGCTCAATTTCTAATGAAAATACAGAGAAAGATGGTTACTACCTCTTCGTTCCCTCCGGTTCGGGTTCATTAGTAACCCCTGTTGTTGATAACACTAAGGATGCGGCTGTTGAGATTGTTGAGGCTGTTTACGGTCAAGATGCAAACGTCACTAAATTTGAGGAAGCTACCGAAACCGAAACTGTAAGAATTCCTGTTTACGGCGCTGTTAACGGTGAAAAGGCTTGCTGTGCTATTATAAAGGATGGCGCAGAAGCAGCTTTCGTTAATACTGTTATTGCTCAGAAGTTTACTGGGTATTCTTATATCAGCACTGAGTTCCACCTCAGAGGTTATCAGGAAGTTGTACAGTCCTTGTTCACAAAAACTATTGTTAAAACCAAGCTTTACGCTGACGCATTTACAACCGATAAGGTTTGTGTAGGCTTCTATCCTCTCTATGGTGAGGACGCTTCCTACATCGGTATGGCTAACACCTACCGTGATTATCTTACCGAAACTAAGGCACTTAGCGCCGAGAAGTCCAACGATTCTTTGCTTAATCTGAAGCTTGTTGGTGGTATTGAGACCAAGGAATTCCACTTCGGTATTCCCAGCGATGCAATGCTCGTTGCTACAACCTTGAATCAGGCTTACGACATAGTATCCGATGTCAAGAACAAGACAGGTCTTGATAACATTAACGTAAATCTTGTTGGCTTTGGTTCAAGCGGTAACGATATTGGCATTGTTGCAGGTAACTATGAGATTAACAAAGTATTCGGTAAGGATGCCGAACTCAAAAAGTTGGTTGAGTACTCCAAGGCAAACGGAGTTAACCTGTTTATGAACTTTGACATGGTAAGATTCAGTTCTTCCGGTGGCGGAGTTTCAACAGGATTCGGTAAAGCAGATGCTGCAAATGGAAGCTTTACTACCCTTAACTACTACTCCGCAAACCTTAGAATTCCCAATAATAGCCTCCGTTCTTATTACCTCGTTTCACGTTCTAAATTCTCCGAGGTTGCAACCAACATTAAGGAAGCTGCTGACGAGTGGCAGCTCGGCGGTATCAGCCTTGATACTCTGACCAGTATCTCTTATTCTGACTACTGCGACAGACAGTATTATTCAAGAGCTGACTTTGGCGATCAGGCAACAGCCATTATCAACAACTATAAGGCAAATGGCTACAAAGTAGCAGGCAGTGATGCAAACGCCTTTGCAGCAGCAGCTTGTACTCACGTTTATGATGTACCTACCCAGTCCTCCAAGTACAGATCCTTTACAGTAGATGTTCCGTTCTACGAGATCGTATTTAAGGGTTCGGTTTCTATGTCGGGTATGTCTATGAACCTGTCTGCCGATGATAAGATCACCTTCTTGAAGGCTGTTGAGTCTGGTTTAGGACTTACCTACACCCTTATCGGCAAATACGATACAAATCTTATCACCTCGGCACAAAACGTATTCTACGGTTCCGTATATTGGGACGATACTATTGAGCACGGTGCTCGTGAGAACATCGAAACAGTGGTTGCTGAATACAAATCATACTTTGATTCGGTTAATGGTGCAAAGATTAAGAATCACACCATCATCAACGAAGATGTTCGAATGACCGAGTTTGATAACGGAGTTATCGTATACGTAAACTACGGAACCTCCGATTACACCGATGGCGACATTTCTGTTGCCGCATGTAACTACACAGTAAAGGGGGCGTAATAAATGACCATGGATCAGATGAATAATTCAGCTCCCGCCAATTCTTTGAAGAAAAAGAAAAAGCACAAAGGTATAGAATCTTTGAAGAGTACATACGGACGTCTGTTCGTTCTGCATTGGGAAATCGGTCTCGCACTGTTCTTCATAATGCCTCTTGTCCAGTCGTTCTACTACGCTTTCTGTGATGTTAGTTTTTCAGGCGGTGAGTACCACTTCGAGTATGCAGGTTTAAAGAACTTTGACTATGCATTGAATAAGAATGCAAGCTTCGGTACTAATTTAAGAACTTTATGGGCTATGCCGGGGTCACTTTTTGTTATTGTAATCATCAGCCTTATCTTGGCATTATTGCTTAACCAGAAGTTCCGCGGTAGACTCTTCTTCAGAGGTCTTTACTTCCTGCCCGTTATTATTGCTACCGGTGTTGTTATTGACCTTTTGTTCCAAACAACTACCAGCGATATATCTTCCGCAGGTGTTTCCGATTCCTTTGCATCTGATATGCTTAAGGTTGAGGATATCATCGAATGGTTGTCATTACCGACGTCGATTGGTGTATTCTTTGCGAATCTGTTGAATGACATATTCAACCTTGTTTGGAACAGTGGTATCCAGATTGTTCTGTTTATTTCAGGTATGCAGTCTATTCCTGATTCTCTTTACGAGGTTTCAAAGGTTGAAGGCGCTACCAAATGGGAAGAGTTCTGGTTTATCACTCTGCCGATGCTTTCCAGAACACTTATTCTGGTCATCGTCTTTACAATAGTTGAACTTGTTACAGCTAAGAATAATGCAGTTATGACTCAGGCTTACACCCTTATGAGAGGTGCTGCTTCCAGCTACGGCACCGCTTCGGCAATGCTTTGGATTTACTTCATCATTGTTGGCTTGGGTATGGCAATCATAATGTGGTTGTTCTCCGTGATCTTCTTAAGACGTTGGGATACAGGAGGTAGAAGTTAATGCAGAATCTTAAACTCAAAGCACAAGACTTGTGTTCTAAAGTCAAAAACTCCACCTCTGAGTCCAGACGCAAGGTGATTTCCAAGTTCAACGGCTTGTTTACATCGCTTCTTCGTTACGTTGTTCTTATCGCAATCGGTTACATTATTTTGTACCCCTTGCTTTATATGATCAGTTCGGCTATCAGAACCAGAGATTCTTTCTATGACCCCTCGGTCATTTGGATTACCTCTGACGTAACCTTCGAGAACTTTACCATGGCTTGGAAGGTTATGAAATACGGTAGTGCAATCTGGAACACTATTCTGTATGAAATAGTTTCTGCAGGAATTCAGATTGTAAGCTGCTCGGTTGTCGCTTATGGTCTTGCCCGTTTCGACTTTAAGGAAAAGAGAATTCTTACATTCTTTATGTTCCTTCTCATCCTTGTTCCGTCGCAGATGATGATGCTGCCGATATTTATGAACTACTCAAAGCTCGATTTCTTCGGTTTGCTGGGTCTTGTGGATTCCTTAACAGGTATCGACATTCGCCCCAACGTTCTGAACTCGGTAACAACCTTCTGGTTGCCCGCATTACTTGGCGTAGGCATCCGTTCGGGTATCATCATTTACATCTATGTTCAGTTCTTCAAGGGCCTTCCTAAAGAGCTTGAAGAGGCAGCTTGGATCGACGGTGCAGGTCCTCTTAAGACCTATATCCGAATCGCACTTCCTTCTTCTGGTGTCGTTATCACCACCATCACTGTTTTCTCGCTCATCTGGCACTGGAACGACTATCAGTTGGCTTCCATGTACCTCTACGCAGAGAAATGGCCTTTGGCTGTTAAGCTCAGTGAAATCACCTCGGCAGAGGCTATCGGTACTCTGAGACTTCCTGCTGACGACCCGTTGAGAATCGCCATTATGATGGCAGGATGCTTTATGTTCATAATCCCGATACTCATTGTTTACCTTATTCTTCAGAAGAAGTTCGTTAAGAGTATCGACCGTGTAGGTATCACGGGCTAACTTGTCGAAAGACATCCCAAACTAGAAATATCAACAATAAATCGGGTTAAAATTTGGTTATTTTTTCACATAAAAGATTAAAAACTTTATTGAAAACCCGATTTAGATTTGATATTATAAAAACAGAGTATGAGTCTAACAGTTTTGACATGTTAAAATCTAACTCGAGAATAATTTAGGAGGAAATTTCTATGAAAATCGGCATTAAAAGAGTTCTTTGCATTGTTTTCGCAATGTGCATTGCCCTCTTTGCCCTGACCGCTTGTGGCGGTGGAGAAGACAATACTGACGTTTCTTCTCAGGCTCCTACCGGTACCAACTCGGATGAAAGCGAAGTTGTCGCTACCAAGCCTTCCGGAGTTGTGGGCACCCAGTGGCAAGATTTTGATCCTTATGCAACTGCTGCTGGCCTTAAAGGAACCACAGTTCGTTTTGCAACCTGGATCGACCACACCGAGACCGAAGGTGCTGTTCCTTTGGCAAACTTTGAAAAAGATACCGGAATGAAGGTATCTCTCTACATCGTTCCTCAGATTCGTTACGTAAACGAACTTATGACCAAGATGGCATCAGGT
>JAZTYO010000020.1:0-5482 GCA_045636945.1 Acutalibacteraceae bacterium
CTTTATCTTAACAAGTGTATACGGAACGGCAGGAGCGATCCTCATCGGTGTTCCGATCGGATTCTTTACCGCCGTATATCTTTCAAAAGTAGCAAACAAAAAGGTTAGAGCCGTAATAGAGGCAGCCGTAAACCTTCTTGCAGGCATCCCATCGGTTGTATATGGTCTTGTGGGTATGCTTGTGCTTGTGCCGGCGATTAGAGAGATTTTTAATGTACCTGACGGTGCAAGCTTACTTGCGGCAATTATCGTTCTTGCGATTATGATACTGCCGAACATTATTAAGGTTTCTATCACAGCCCTTGATGCAGTTCCGAAGGAATATGAGGATGCATCCCTTGCACTCGGCGCAACCCCTACAGAAACATTTTTTAAGGTATCGGTACCTGCCGCAAAAAGCGGTATCGCCGCCGCAGTTGTGCTCGGTGTCGGTCGTGCAATTGGTGAAGCAATGGCGGTTATGATGGTGGCGGGTAACGTTGCAAATATGCCCTCGCTCTTTGAGAGTGTTCGTTTCCTTACAACAGCCGTGGCAAGTGAAATGGCTTATTCAAGTCCCGGAAGTTTGCAGAGAAACGCTCTATTTTCCATCGCACTTGTACTGTTCCTCTTTATTATGATGATTAATGCTACGCTCAATTTCTTCCTCAAGCGTGATAAGGAGAAATAAGATGAATAACAAAAGAAAACTATATATTGGTTTAATGCGTGGCACAATGATTGTTTGTACCGCACTTACAGCTGCGCTGGTGTTGTTCCTTATGGGATATGTGCTTATAAACGGTATCCCGAACATCTCTTGGGAACTGCTCTCCACCAAGCCGAGCTATTTAACCGAAAGAATCGGTATTTTGCCCGACATTCTAAACACCCTTTACATTGTGCTTGCCACACTCATTATCGTGTTACCTCTTGGTGTGGGTGCGGCAATATACCTCACCGAATATGCTAAAAACAAGCGTTTGGTTGGAATGATTGAATATGCCGCAGAAACCCTTTCGGGCATCCCTTCCATCATTTACGGCCTTGTTGGTATGCTTCTGTTTTCCAACAACTTCGGCACAAGTCTTCTCGCAGGCGCATTAACACTTGTTATTATGAACTTGCCTACCATAATGAGAACTACGCAGGAGAGTTTAAAGACAGTCCCACAGAGTTATCGTGAAGGTGCGTTCGGCTTGGGAGCAGGCAAATGGCGTGTAATCCGCACCGTAGTCCTCCCCGGATGTGTGGACGGTGTTATCACCGGTTGTATCCTCTCTGTCGGTCGTATTCTCGGTGAGTCGGCAGCTCTGCTCTTTACCGCAGGCTTTGCCCACGCACTCAATGGCATTTTCACGGGACTGACTTCTCCCGGTGCAACCTTAACCGTTGCCCTTTACGTGTATGCCAAAGAGGAAGGCGAATTTGGAGTAGCCTTTGCTATTGCCGCAATTTTGATGATACTGACATTATTGATAAATCTGTCTGCCACATTGGTGGGCAAATACTTCGCTACAAGGAGAAACGTATGAGTGAAATAATGACGGCTAAAGACCTGTGCCTGTGGTACGGAGATAACAAAGCCTTAAAAGATATAAACATCGCTATACCCGAAAAGAGCATCACGGCGCTGATCGGCCCTTCGGGATGTGGTAAATCTACTTTTCTTAAAACCCTTAACCGTATGAATGACCTTATTCCGATTGTAAAAATCACGGGTGAAGTTTGCTATAACGGTCGCAATGTTTTTGATAAGGATGTCGATGTAAACGAGCTTCGTCGTGACGTTGGCATGGTGTTTCAAAAGCCCAATCCGTTCCCGATGAGCATTTACGATAATATCGCATACGGCCCCCGTACTCACGGTATCACAAGCAAAGTAAAGCTTGATGAAATCGTAGAGCAGGCGCTTCGTGATGCGGCTATATGGGACGAGGTAAAGGATAGACTCAAAAAGAACGCTCTTGGTCTTTCCGGCGGTCAGCAACAGCGTCTTTGCATTGCCCGTGCCCTTGCCGTAGAGCCTAAAGTGTTACTGATGGATGAGCCGACTTCTGCACTCGATCCTATCTCCACTTCTCGCATTGAGGAACTTGCATTGCAATTGAAGGAAAAATATACTATAATTATAGTGACTCATAATATGCAACAGGCAGTTCGTATTTCGGATAATACGGCATTCTTCCTTCTTGGAGAGTTAGTGGAATTCGGTAAAACTGAAGAGTTGTTCTCACAGCCGAAGGATAAGCGTACCGAAGATTACATTACAGGAAGGTTTGGTTGATATTATGAGAAGCAGATTTGATGAGCAGCTTAAGGTACTAAATAAAAAAATGATTGAAATGGGCGCAGAATGCGAGGAACTGATCGCCCTTGTTGCAAAAGCCCTTTTGAGTGGTGATATCGAAGGCGCAAGAAAAGCGAAAGAGCAAGGTCACGAAATCGATCAAATGGAGCGTGAAATTGAATCCATCTGCCTTAAATTATTGCTTCAACAGCAACCCGTAGCAAAAGATCTTCGTGTGATTTCCGCCGCCCTTAAAATGATTACCGATATGGAAAGAATCGGCGATCAGGCAGAGGATATTGCTGAGATCATTCCATTCCTTGACGGTAGAACAGGAGCAGAGTTTGCTGATTTCAAGCCTATGGCAGAAGCAACCTGCAAAATGGTTACCGACAGCATTGATGCTTATGTAAAGCAGGACGTCGCTCTTGCTAAAGCCGTAGTCGAACACGACGATATTGTGGACGATGCCTTCGGCAGAATGAAAGATATGTTAATAAAGATGATATCCGAAAATAAAGCAGACGGAGAATACGCTGTAGATCTTCTTATGATTGCGAAATATTTTGAGCGTATCGGCGATCACGCTGTTAATATCGCAGAGTGGGTTGAGTTCTCTGTAACGGGTATTCATAAAGGAGAGTAAAGTATGATTTGGTGTGTTGATGACGACAATACCATCCGTGACATTGAAGTTTATACGTTAGAGCAAACGGGTTTTAAGGCTCGTGGCTTTGCCGATGGTGTTTCTATGCTTGAAGCCTTAAAGACTGAAATTCCGGATCTTATTGTCCTCGATATTATGATGCCGGAAATGGATGGGCTACAGGTTCTTTCTAAGCTCCGTTCTGAAGCAGCATATAAAGATATTCCGGTAATTATGGCAACTGCCAAAGGCACCGAGATGGATAAGATCGGCGGTCTTAACTCCGGCGCAGACGACTATCTCGTAAAACCTTTTGGCGTTATGGAAATGGTTGCCCGTGTAAAAGCGGTGCTTCGCCGTACTGCTAAAGAAGATGTTTCCTCTGATATTACGGTCGGTAAAATTACATTAAAAGAAGCTGAGCATAAGGTTATTGCAGACGGTGAAAAGGTTGAACTTACCCACAAAGAATTTGAGCTGCTCAAGCTGTTTATGCAGAATCCGAATATGGTATTCTCCCGTGATAAGCTGATGAGCGAAATTTGGGGTATGGATTATATCGGTGAAACCCGTACCGTTGATATGCATATCAAAACCCTTCGTCATAAGCTTGGTAATACCGGCGGTCAGATCAAGACTGTTATCGGCGTTGGTTACAGATTGGAGGGAGATGTATGACAAAAAAGATATTTCACTCCATATTTACGGTAGCATTGGTGGTACTTCTTGCAAGCATCGGTATTGCAACAAGTTTTTTATATGATTATTTTAACGATTCTCAAGTAAAACAGTTAAAGGCTGAGTTGTCTCTTGTTGCCGATACGGTCAACGAAGTAGGTGTTGAGTATTTTGAGAATTTTGACTCCACAGTGTTTCGCTTCACAGTTGTGGATACTGACGGTACTGTGCTTTATGATACGCAGGCAAAACCTAGCGAGATGGATAACCACGCCGACCGCGAAGAAATCGTCGAAGCATTTAAAGACGGTAAAGGCAGTAGCGTAAGAAATTCCTCAACACTAACTGAAAGGACTTTTTATGAGGCTGTTCGTCTTGAAAATGGTGACGTACTTCGTATTTCGGTAAGTCAGCTTACGGTTGGTGCATTAATTCTTGGTATGCTCCCCGCCATTATTGCTATTATCTTAATTGCGGCTGTCGTTGCCGGTATTCTTTCTCACGCAATGGCGAAGAAAGTAACCGAGCCGTTGATGCAGCTCGACTTGGAGCATCCTTCCGATAACAGCACCTATGAGGAACTGACTCCCATACTTACTAAAGTCCACAGACAGCATAAGCAAATTAAATCTCAGATTGAAACCCTGCGCCGTAAATCCGATGAGTTCGAGCAGATTGTTTCTTCGATGAATGAAGGTCTTGTACTCCTTGATGAACACGGTATGGTGCTCAGTATGAACACAGCGGCAAAGAAGATATTTGCCGTTAAAAAGGATGTTAAGGGCAGTGATTTCTTGCTTGTTGACCGCACAAGTAAAATGAGCAAGGCAATTTGGAACGCCCTTGACGGCAACCACAGTGAATACACCGAAGAAAGAAACGGCAACGAATATCAGTTTACCGTCAATTCCATTGAATCAGACGGCAAAGTTCTCGGTGCAGTTATTCTTGTGTTTGATATTAGTGATCTTGCTTTTGCAGAACGCAACCGTCAGGAGTTCACAGCAAACGTTACCCACGAATTGAAAACTCCGCTTCAATCCATTATCGGAAGTGCAGAACTGCTCGAAAATGGACTTGTAAAGCCTGAAGATACAGGCAGATTTGTAGGTAATATCCGCAAGGAAGCCACAAGACTTGTCTCGCTTATCAATGATATTATCCGCCTTTCTCAGCTTGACGAAAACCACGAACCTGCTACTGAAACTGTAGAACTTACAGAGGTTGCAAAGGAAGTGGTTGAGGTGCTTACCGTATCGGCGGCAAAGAAAAACGTTAAACTCTCGATTGACGGCGATCCCCAAACCATCTACGGTGTGCGCCGCTATATTTACGAGATTATTTATAATCTTTGCGATAATGCTATCCGCTACAACGTGGATGGCGGCAAGGTTGAGATTAAAATCGGTAAGGATAACGGACGTGCAGTTGTATCCGTAAAGGACACAGGCATTGGTATTGCACCCGAACATCAAAGCCGAATCTTTGAACGATTCTATCGAGTAGATAAGAGCCATTCTAAAGAAACCGGCGGCACCGGTCTTGGACTTTCTATCGTAAAACACGCTGTACAGTACCACAGTGGTAAGGTAACACTTGATAGCGAAGTCGGCAAAGGAACAACAATTACTGTTATATTTTGAAAATCCCTTTAATTTAAGGCAGTGAGAATTTTTCTTACTGCCTTTTCAATTTTAAACTTGTTGACATTTCAACTTGCTTGCATTATAATGTAAAAGTTGAAATTACAACTTTTGTATTATGATAATGAGAACGGAGAATAAAAATGAGTATTAAAGTGGTGCTGTTTGACTTAGACGGAACCTTACTTCCTATGGATCAAGATGTTTTTGTAAAGGCATATTTCAAGGGAATTGCAGCAAAACTTG
>JAZTYO010000021.1:0-26138 GCA_045636945.1 Acutalibacteraceae bacterium
AGAAGGCAAATAAAAAGCCCCTTTAGGGGCAGCCGGTGAAAGAGTTGCGGTTGGCAAACCTTTCGACGAGCCTATAGGCTCGGCCGGTCTTATGCCCTAAGGGGGCAGTGCATACTACCGGCACGGCCGGTAGTTATGATTTTACGGAGTCTTTTTTCAATTAACTTTAAGGATTAGTCGTCTGCACCGAGGTCGCACTCGATGTAGTTCTCTTCATCTTCCTCTTTGAGGAAACGGGTAACAAAGAGTGTAACACCTGCAACAACTGCTGCAACAGCAACGATAGTTCCTACGATCCAAAGAACAGTTTTAAGCTTCATATATGTCACCTTCCGTTTTGTTTTTTATTATTATAACCCGAAAAAAATAAAATGTCAATAACCCTTAAATAATTTATGTTCAGTTAACGTTTAAAATAGAAGATTGTAAAATTATTTCTTGACAATGGGAAGTATAATCTGTATAATATTCATAATGCTTACATTGGTTTAGTATGCGCATAAATAGATTTTAACAATTGAAAGGTTGTATTTTTTATGTCTAAGGCAGTACTTTTAACTTCTGAAGGTCTTAAAGCTTTGCAGGATGAACTTGAGAATCTCAAGACGGTTACCCGTAACGAAATTGCCGAGAAAATCAAGATTGCCCGTGGCTTCGGAGACCTTTCCGAAAACTCCGAGTATGATGAAGCCAAGAACGAGCAGGCCAAGATTGAGGCCCGTATCGTAGAGCTTGAGGCTATGCTCAAAAATGCTCAGGTTATCGACGATATGGATATCGTTGAGGGTACCATTACCATCGGTTGCACCGTAAAGCTTTATGATGAGGAATTTGAGGAAGAATTGCTTTACACTATCGTAGGCTCTGCCGAGTCTGATCCCGAGGAGTTCAAGATTTCCGATGAGTCTCCCGTAGGCTCTGCTTTGATCGGTCACAGAGCAGGTGACGAGGTTACCGTTGCTTGTGAGGCAGGCCATCTCAAGTTCAAGATTCTTGACGTTCAGAGATAATTGCCCAAACCCTATTTAGAGGATGTGTAATAATGGAAAACAATAACAAGCCCCAGCAGGACTTAAACGAAATTTTGAAGGTAAGACGCGAGAAGCTTGCAGAGCTTCAAGAGGCCGGCAAGGACCCCTTTGTCATTACCAAATTTGACGTAACCGATTACAGCGCTGAAATCAAGGATAACTTCGATGCTCTCGAGGGTAAGACCGTCACCGTTGCAGGACGTATGATGTCCAAGCGTGTTATGGGTAAGGCCAGCTTCTGTAACGTGCAGGACCGCGACGGCTCTATTCAGGCTTATGTGGCAAGAGATAGCATCGGTGAAGACCCGTATAAGGATTTCAAGCGTATGGATATCGGTGATATCGTTGGTATTATCGGTGAGGTTTTCAGAACCAAGACAGGTGAAATCAGTATCCATGCCGCAAACGTGACCCTGCTTTCCAAGAGCTTGCAGGTTCTCCCCGAGAAGTTCCACGGTCTTACTAATACCGACCTTCGCTTCCGTCAGAGATACGTAGACCTTATCGTCAACCCTGAGGTAAAGAAGAACTTTATTATCCGTTCGCAGTTTATCAAGTTTATGCGCCGTTACCTTGATGACCGCCGTTATATCGAGGTTGAAACTCCGGTTCTCAACACCATTGCCGGCGGTGCATCGGCTCGTCCTTTCATAACCCACCACAATACTCTCGACCTTGATATGTATATGCGTATCGCAACCGAGTTGCCCTTGAAGAGACTGATTGTCGGCGGTATGGACCGTGTTTATGAAATCGGCCGTATTTTCCGTAACGAGGGTATGGACCCCAAGCATAACCCCGAGTTCACCTCGGTTGAGTTGTATCAGGCTTATGCTGATTTCCACGATATGATGGATATTGCCGAGGGTATCATCTCGGGTGCTGCAAAAGAGATTCTCGGCACTTACGAGGTTGAGTGGATGGGTGAGAAGATCGACCTTACTCCCGGTTGGCGCAGAATGACTATGGTTGAGGCTGTCAAGGAGTACGTTGGTATCGACTTTGATGCTATTACCGATGATGCCGAGGCTATTGCTGCCGCAAAGGCAAAGGGTGTTGAGTTGAACGAGGCTGCCGAGCCCACTTGGGGTAACGCACTTTACGCTTGCTTCGACCAGAGAGTTGAAGAACACCTCATTCAGCCTACCTTTATCACAATGTATCCTGTTGAGGTCAGCCCATTGACCAAGAAGTCGCAGGAAGACCCCAGACTTACCGAGCGTTTCGAGTTGTTTATTTGCCACAGCGAATTGGCAAATGCATACTCCGAGTTGAACGACCCTATCGACCAGCGTGAACGTTTCGAGAAGCAGGTTGAACAGCGTGAACGCGGCGACGATGAGACCGAGATGCTGGATGAAGATTTCCTCCTCGCAATGGAGTACGGCATGCCTCCTACAGGCGGTATGGGTATCGGTGTTGACCGTGCCGTAATGCTGCTCACCGGCTCCGACACCATCCGCGAAGTAATCCTCTTCCCGACAATGAAACCTTTGGACTAAACTAACAAAAAAGCCTGACTGCGTTGAAGCAGTCAGGCTTTTTAATACGGTGGTATTGATTTTAAAGTGTTATTTAACGTCAGCACTTTATGAATCAACGGGAATCACAGATTGAGTATTTGTTTCTTTTTGGCGTTGTATTCTTCCTCGGTGATAAGGCCGTTGTCAAGCATTCCTTTATAGCGGGTTAACTCCTGCACGGGGTCTTTAGCAGTTGTTTGGGGTTGGGGCTGAGGAACAATCGGTGCCACCGATACGGGAGGTACAACGGGTGCTACCGGTACACGTGGCATAGGGGGAACAGGTACTGCAGGAGGCTGAGGCACAAAGGGAGGCACAGGAGGCTGTACGAAGGTCACTTTCGGCTCGCGAAAGTTATAAACCGTATCGTTGGGGCGGTTGGGGTCGGGGTGCTTTGCACGTGCAACGTCGGCCAACCACCTACCGGTAAGCATAATAAACAATGCGTAGAACAACTCAACTACCGAACTGAGTAGCAACATAGCAACATTTCTGCTTTCAAAGCCTAGCATAATTTGAATCGTAAACGAAGTAAATTGAAGCAGTCCGGACAAGAACCAAACAGCGTTGAAGAATGTCATTTTGGCGTTGCTATAGGTCGAGATAGACTGAACGGTCAGCATTAGAAATATTATGATGTCGAAAATACCTGTTATACCGTATAATTCGTAAACTTCAAAACGTCCGTCGAACCAACCATTGGCGTAATGCGGAATATCAAGGACACCCCAATAAATCTGAATGAGGGAGATGATTCCTAACGTTATGGTTATTCCGACATTAGGAATTTTAACGAGCATAAGAATTGCCAAGGTGAAAATCAAAAATATAAATACCCATTGATATATGGTTATGTAATCAACCCAAGACATTGCATATGAAAAATCATATACCCTTGGCTGAAAAAACCTCAGTATGAAGTAAAACGTAAGATACAAAAATGCCATTATGGATGCGGCAGGGAATGGCAGTGTGTCGCGAAAGCTCTTTTGCTGAATCATTTATATTCCTCCTCATAAAGCTTTAAAAAAGCCTTTTATAATTTGAGTATATCATACGAGTTATGCAATTTCAAGGTGTTGTGTAACAAGAAAACAAAGAACTCCCGATTTTCTCGGGAGATTTTTTTACTTGCTTTCGATATGCTTTTTTATAGCATTAAGGGTTGTGTCACTTATGCAATGCTCCATTTTGCATGCATCCTCGCTTGCCGTTTCCTCGTCAACGCCGATGTCGGTCAAAAAACTTGTCAGAATGGTGTGACGTTCATAGATTTTTTCGGCCAACTCCTCACCGACGTCGGTCAGGTGAAGAAAACCGTCTTTATCGACCGTGATATATCCGCCTTCTTTTAAAAGACCTACGGCACGGCTTACGCTGGGTTTGGAAAAGCCCATATGCTCGCCGACGTCTATCGAACGGACAGAATTGCTCTTTCGGGTCAATACATATATAGTTTCAAGATACATCTGTCCCGATTCCTGCAGATTCATAATGTCGCCTCCGTTCTTTTGTGTTATTAATATTGTACCACATTCTAAAACGTTTTGCAAGGTGGAAAGTTGCTTATTTCAACGTCCGCATTGCGTTGAGTATTGCAATAACGGCAACACCTACGTCGGCGAAGATGGCCAACCACATCGGTGCAAAGCCGAAAATACTGAGTATCAGTACGGCAGCCTTTACCCCTAAGGCAAACCCAATATTTTGGCGCACAATTTTTAGGGTTCGTTTCGCGATATTTATGGCTGTTGTGATTTTCAGTGGGTCGTCGTCCATCAGCACGATGTCGGCAGCCTCAATAGCGGCATCAGACCCCAAACCACCCATAGCAATTCCGATATCGGCACGTGTCAGTACGGGTGCATCGTTGATTCCGTCACCCACAAAGGCCAATTTTCTGCCATTTCTTGTTTCGCTTAAAAGTTGTTCGACCTTTTTAACCTTATCCTCGGGCAAAAGCTCGGCAAAATGTTGGTCAAGGTTCAGCTCGTCAGCAACCTTTTGGGCTACTTCCTTGCGGTCGCCCGTCAGCATTACCGCTTTTGAAACACCGCACATTTTAAGCGTTGAAACGGTATCCTTTGAGGTGGGTTTCAGTTCGTCGGAAATAACTATAAATCCGCTGTAATTACCGTCAACTGCAACGTGTACTGCGGTGCCAAAACCGTCGTACTGCGCAGACTCAAGAGATAGGGAGGACATCAGCTTCTCGTTACCGCAGGCGACCTTTTTACCGTTAACCTCGGCAATAACACCGTGACCTGCAATTTCCTTGACGTTGCTTACAATATTACCGTTAAGCTGACCATCAAAAGCGGTTTTTAGCGCTATGGCAATTGGATGGGTCGAGTGAAGCTCGGCATGTGCCGAAAGCCTCAAAAGCTCGGCTTCGGGCAGACCTGAACTGTGAATTTCGGTGACTTTGAAACAACCCTTTGTCAAAGTCCCTGTCTTGTCAAAAACAATCGTTTCGGTGAGCGAAAGAGCTTCAAGATAGTTTGATCCTTTGACAAGGATACCTTTTTTGGATGCACCGCCGATACCGCCGAAAAACGACAATGGCACCGAAATGACCAATGCGCAAGGACAGGAAACCACCAAAAACGTGAGGGCACGGAGAATCCAATCAGGCAACGCGGAAATATAACCTCTACCGACAAACAAGGGAGGCAAAAAGGCCAAAATAACTGCCGCAATTACCACCAACGGGGTGTAAACTCGGGCAAAACGGGTTATGAAATTTTCCGAACGTGATTTGTTTGTACTTGAATTTTCAACCAATTCGAGAATCCTTGAAACGGTGGATTCACTAAACGGTTTGTCCACCTTTACGGTCAAAACACCACTTAAATTTATGCATCCGTTCAATATACTGTCGCCTGTTCTGACGGTTTTCGGCACTGCTTCACCCGTCAAAGCCGACGTATCAAGTGAGGATTCTCCCGAAACAACCGTTCCGTCCAAGGGAACACGGTCGCCGACGCGGACGGTTATGACGTCGCCGACGGCAACCTCCTCGGGGTCGGTTTCAATAAGCTGACCGTCACGTGTTATAAAAGCAACGTCGGGGCGGATATCCATTAAAGAGGCTATCGACCTACGGCTTTTGCCGACTGCAATGCTTTGAAAGAATTCACTCGTCTGATAAAACAGCATTACAAAAACGGCTTCGGCATACTGAGGCTCGGTATTGGGGAAGAAACCGATACAAACGGCACCGACGGTGGCTATTGCCATCAGAAAATTTTCGTCAAAAACATGACCGTTTATAACGTTGCGAACGGCTTTGAGCAAAACATCGTAGCCGATAACAAAATAGGAAATAAGGAAAATACCGAGTGTCAGCCAAAGGCTTTTGTCTTTTATTAAAAATCGGTCAAGCAGAAAAGCGACAATCAGCAGTACCGACGAGATTATTATACGGTATAAAACCTTTTTCTGTTTACGGCTCATTTTTCAATGATTTCGCAGTCGGGCTTGACCTTTTTGGCAACGGCTTTGGCCTTTGCCAAAACCTCGTCGAATTTCCAATCTTCGGCCTCAAGCACAAGCTTCTGGCTTAAAAAGTTGACCTGAACGTTGATTACACCGTCTAATTTGCGGATGCCGTCCTCAACCTTTTGAGCACAATGTGCACAGTCAAGCTCTTCGATTCTGTAAATCTTTTTCATAATCATTCTCCTTTAATCGGGATGGGTAAATCCATTCCTAAAATGCCCTTTTATGTGTTCTCAAGAATTTGTTTTATAAGTGCTTCGTCACTGTTAGGCTCATCGCGGTGGGGTGGAACAGGTTGACCCTCAAAAATGTGGTGCACACCGTTATTAATAATGGTACGCACGTGGTCATCTGCGAGGGAATAGAATACCGTTTTGCCGTCACGACGGGGCTTTATGAGGTTGGCCTGCTTCAATAGGCGCAACTGATGTGAAACGGCCGACTGACTGACACCGACCAATGCGGCAATGTCACAGACGCACATTTCACTTTCAAATAGTATATACAGTATTTTTATGCGAGTTGAGTCGCCGAATATTTTAAAAAGCTCGGCAAGGTCAAAAAGAGCCTCATCACTCGGCATCCCTTTACGCACCGACTTTACCGTATCCTCGTGTGCGTGCATAAATTCGCATACCTCAATATCGTTTTCAATAGAATTATTTACAGTTTTTGCTTCTGTCACACAATCACTCCTTTAACATATGAGCATTTGTTCATACGTTTATTATAACCGAGTTGATTTTGTTTGTCAAGAGGGAATTTAAAGGCCTTACATTTCTCTAAAAGTGAGAAAATGCAAGGCCTTTATTCCTTTATATTTAATTTCTTATCTGTTCTTTTGGTATCAGGCTATGGTCGTACATAACAAGAGAATGGTTGTCGAGGATTAACTCCTTGGCGATTTGGTTGCCCGATTTTCGCTCGGTTACAACGCGATAGACCTTTGAATTGCGGTAGTAATCGTTTCCGATTTGTTCAAAATGGTGGTCTTCCTCAACCAGCTCGTACGTGAAGGGAAAGTCTGAACCGCATCGAAGCTCGCCTCTCAGCTCACCGTCCTCACACCAGACAAGTAGCTGTACGTCTTGGTCAGTGGTGTTTTTGAAACGGTAATCGAGGTTATTATAGTTGATAGAGGTACCCGTTCCAAAAGGCACCTTTCGACGTTCATCGGGGAAAAGGGCATCACTGTGGTGATGAAGCTCGGTAACGGTCAACGGGCTGTTAAGCACAAGCCAATGTATCATATTGGCCATCTGACAAAGTCCACCGCCCATACCTTTCGAAACCTTTGATTTATGTATCACAAGCCCGTCCTTATAGCCTTTTCTTGCGGTGGTTTTGCCAACCGTTTTCCAAAACGAAAAGGTTTCACCCGGGTGAATAACAATACCGTTGATTTTGTCGCAGGTCAATTTGATGTTAGTCACCTTGTTTTCCTGCAGCTGAAGGTCAACGTTGTGTAAACGTCGCACCAACAAAGATGAGTGACATTTAACGACAGCGTGGAGGGCAGTTGAGTGTTTTTCTTTCGCGATTTTTTGACCGTCAAAAAGGTTTTTTAAATGCCTTTTTAAAATCTCTTTTTTGACCGAAAGCCAATAAAAAAACGGATTCATCTCGCAAAAAAGCTTTCTTTGACTCATTTTCAGTTCCTTTCGAAAAAACAGTACACATTTTCTACTCTTGAAATATTATATCATATAAAGAGATTAAATTCAATCTGAAATGCCCAATTATTATGTTTTGTAGCAAAAGGTTTTGTCTTTAATTGTTGCATTTTGTTGTGAATAGTGTTATAATACAATTTAATGCTGAAATCAAAAATATTTTCTTGAGGAGCTATGATATGACCTCTACCGAAAGTCGCAAGGCTAACAGAAAATTTAAACTTGATAAAAAATACCTGATTAAGCAATTAATGACGATAGTAAGATATGCCGTCATATATCTTATTGCGCTTGTTTATTGGGAGCTTTTGCTGAGAATTGAAATAGGCTTCGACGGATTTTCGCTCTATTTCCTTTTCTTCCTGCCAGCCGAGGCAACCTTCCTGGCAATGCTTACGGGTTGGTTTAAACCAAAATTTAATCGAATATTGACGCCTGTTGTAATGTTTTTGCCGTTTCTGTTTTATTTAAGCCAGCTTATATATTACAGAATTTTCGGCTCGGTCTTTTCGGTTTCAATGATGGGACTTGGTGCCGACGCAGTTGAAAACTTCGGTTGGGCACTTTGGGACACTGTAAAAGGCTCGTTTGGCTGGATATTACTCTGCCTTTTGCCAGTGATAGCCGCAGTTTTGTTGTCGCTTTCGGCACCCAAAGGCTTTTTTAAACGTTATCACCCCATATCACACGGTGCAGCTTTGATTAAAACCGTCGTTTTATGGCTGTTGGCGGTCTTGTTTTTGCTACCGTTTGGAACGGGTGACACCTCTGCCTACGGCGCATATTCTTCAGCCTATATTGACAGTGATACTGCCGCAAAACGACTTGGTGTTCTGACCAACTCGGTTGTAGAATTGGGCTATTCAATTTTCGGCTCGTCCGAGGATAAGCCCGAGGATTCCTTGGCCGTTCCTGTAGCACCTGCACCTCCCGTTAATACCGAGCCTCAGCCTCCTGAGATTGATACCTCACCCAACGTATTGGCAGGTATTGATTTCAACGCTCTTAAAGGTATGACCGATGATAAGGGTAAGCAGGAGCTTTGCGACTATTTTGGTGCATTATCCGGTACGAATAAAAATGCGTATACCGGAATGTTGAAGGATTATAATCTTATCTATATTTGTGCTGAAAGTTTTTCAAAGTACGCTATCGACCCTGAGGTCACACCCACCTTGTATATGTTGAGTCAGGGTGGCTTTGTACTTAATAATTTCTACAATTCTTTCAAAAACACTACAACAAACGGTGAGTTTGCCTTTATGACAGGTCTTTGGCCCGACGTTTCACGAGATGCCGATGCAGGTGTTTCAACGGGAAGCTTTGCACAATCGGCAACTAAACAACTGCCGTTTGCATTGGGCAATATGTTTGAAAACGCAGGCGTTAAGACCTATTCTTACCATAACTATCGTGGCTCGTACTATTCGAGAAACAAGACCCATCCAAATTTAGGCTATACCGCCTCGAGATTTATGGATGGCAAAAACCGAATGAAGTTCACCACCTCTTGGCCTTCATCCGACTTTGAGATGATGGAGCAATCGGTTGACGATTTCATTAACAACGAGCAGTTCCACGCATATTATATGACCTTCTCGGGTCATGGACCTTACTCTGATGCTAACCCGATTGCCGTCAGAAACCTCAAAAAGGTAAAGGAGCTCCTTGGTAACCGTGAGCTTAAAGAACAGGCAGTCTACTACCTTGCCGCTAATTATGAGTTGGAAAAGGCAATGGAGTACCTTGTTGCAAGATTAGAGGAAGCAGGTAAGCTCGATAAGACTATGATAGTCATTACGGGCGACCACTATCCTTATTACCTCGGTGATTCGGCATTGGCATCTATTGCAGGCGGTAAGGTTGAAAAGAACTTTGACAAGTTCCATTCCTCTTGCATTATGTGGTGCGGAGGCTTAGAGGCTCCTGTCAACGTCGATACCTATTGCTGTAACGTTGATATTTTGCCGACCGTTCTCAATTTGTTCGGTATGGAGTACGATTCAAGACTGTTGCCAGGTGTGGATATCTTTTCATCCAGCACCCATATCGCAATGCTTTATAATAAGAGCTTTATCACCGATATGTGTAAGTACAACTCACAGAACGGTGAGGTCGAATGGTTCCCCGCGTCAAATATGATGCCTGATGAGGCCAAGAAGTCGTATCTCGATTACTGTATAGCAGTGACCAAATCGCGTTATACCGCATCGTTGCAGACAATGGATGAGGATTTCTTCAAGTTCGTGTTTGAAAACTCATTCCCGAAAGAGGAGCCAACAACCTCTGAAACGGTCTCTGAATCATGACTTTAGAATGTACTGAAAACAAAACAACCGACACCTGATTTTGGTCAAGAAAGGGTGTCGGTTTGCTTTTTGAATTTTTTTGAAAAATTGCGAAAATAATTGTTGACATTTGGGTTTTAGTGTGTTATAGTATTTAGGCGCTCGAGTGAGTCACACGCTGGTTTAGCTCAGTTGGTAGAGCAGCTGATTTGTAATCAGCAGGTCGGGGGTTCAAGTCCGTCAACCAGCTCCACCTTTTTGAACCAAGTCCAATCGGACTTGAAGCCTAAGAGGGTTGCGCCGTTAAGAAAATATCACGGTGTGATGTTTTTAGGTGCAAGGTGCGTAGCAACTGTGTTGCAAGCACGGCAGACTTTCGAAGAAAGGCTGCGTCCGTCAACCAGCTCCACCTTTTTTAATGGGCGCAAAACTTAATATGGGAGTGTTCCCGAGTGGCCAAAGGGGGCAGACTGTAAATCTGTTGGCTTTGCCTTCGGTGGTCCGAATCCACCCGCTCCCACCAAAACAGAAACCGACCAATAGGTCGGTTTTTTGTTTTGTGGTGTAAGGTTGAGATGAGGACCAACGAAGGTGGGCCGTCGACGCAGCCAAAAAGGCGCGATAGCCTTTTGGGACTGCCAAAGTCTCGAGTAAGGTAGTGATTTCGGGCACCGCTCGGAGCGGTCGAAATCACATCGACGCAGAGTATCCACCCGCTCCCACCAAAAAGAAACGACAATTTTCGAGGAGAAGATTGTCGTTTCTTTTTTGTTCTCTTAACTTTTCTCTATTCACTTTTCGCTCTTCACTCAAATTGTCGTTCCCAGGTAAAAGATAAGAGAGAAGAGATAAAAGAAAAGTCGTTAGATTTGTGCAACCCTTTTCTAAAACAAAGCGTCGCGAAAGCGATGCTTTGTTTTATTCAAGACGAAGGCTTGGTATGTAATCCGCGGTAGCAGAATGTGATTTTGCAAATCAAGGATGTCATTACCAAAATGTATTTCTTCGGTTTAATTGCACACGGAACTACCATTGCAATGAATATAGTATTATCTACTCCCAATGGCAAAAAAGGCGAATGTGCCTGTAGTTATTCATTTGGATCACGGTTTAAATAAAGAAACATGTCTAAAAGCATTGCAACTCGGTTTTACCTCAATCATGTATGATTGCTCAACAGATTCTTATGATGAGAATGTGAGAAAAGTGAAAGAGATGGCTGATATTGCACATTCTTATGGTGCAACAATCGAAGGTGAACTTGGTCATGTTGGAGATAATGAAGGCTCTGCAGAAGGGACTTCGCATTTGACAGACCCATCTAAATTCTTTACAGATCCAAAGATGGCAAAAGATTACGTACAAAAAACAGGTGTAGACGCACTTGCTATTGCAGTAGGTAATGCACATGGCGCTTACAAATTGCCGCCTAAGTTAGATTTTGAAAGAATTCAAACTATTGCCAAAACAGTGGATGTACCGCTGGTGCTTCACGGGGGCTCAGGACTTACGGATAATGATTTTAAAAAAGCAATTTCAGAGGGCATTAGCAAAGTAAATATATTTACAGATATTAACATAGCGGCGGTTAAAGCTGCATTTAGTCAGTTCACCAATATTAATAAGGGAGTTACCGATTTGATTCCAGCAGTTGTGGAAGCAATTAAACAAGAGTGTATCAATAAAATGAAACTCTTTGGGTCAGCAGGTAGATATTCTGAGGTGCAATCTGATGTAGAAATGATTGTAGAGACCGTTATCAAAGAATTACACAAAAAACAATGAAGTATAATATAAGGAGAAAATCATATTAAAGAAAAATATGAAATGAGGACAAACGGGTTCGTAAGTTATCGGATTGTTTGTATGGGAGCACCTATGTGTGCTCCCATTTGTTTCGTTTGATTATTATAAGATACCCACCTTATAAAATCATAACTACCAGATTAGCCGGTAGTTATGATTTTTGTAATTGTTTTGTAATTTGAGAATTATTGACTTTAAACACTTAAAATGGTAATATATTTTTAGACAGTTATGCAACTGACATAACTGTATACTCCCTAGAAAAGGCAGGATGAGGATTTTGCAAAAAGCTATTAACTCCAAGGTCAGAGGTTTGGTATCAAGTATTATATTTGCACTTGTGCTTATTTTAGACCTCGTTATGATGTTCGGCTCGCCCAAGTCGTCGAGGGAATCCATCTTCGGTGCGGCAAAGCTGTGGAACGAGGATTCCAACGTTATACCCATAATCTGCGTTCTGTTCGTTGCTGTTTTCGTTGTCAACGTTGCTGTTGCGGTTGTGGGAAGCATTGTGGCCTTCCGCGGCAAAAAGACCCATATATGGCCATCGACAGCACTGCTTTTGTCACACATTCTGCTGTTGGCTTCAAGCTCGGCCTTTGAGGCACTCAAGAGCAATGCCGTGCTTATTATAGCCTTGGTTGTATCGGTTGGTGCCGTTGCATTTAGTTTCCTTTGCGGTCTTTTCGAAAACAAGGTGGAAAAGGGCACGGGTGATACAAAAACCAAAAGTTATCTTTCACTTATCGGATGCATCAGTGCATTTTTGAGCCTTACTTTGTTCTTTATTCCTATTTGTAATTATAGATTTAAGCACGCTGATTACAATATTTTTCCCATGGGAGTATTTTCACCTAATGAGGACAGCGGAATCAACTTTGTACTGTTCCTTTTGATGATTGCTGCTGCGACCATTAATGCATTTTTCTTGTCTGCAGGTCTGAAGCAACACTCAGGTGAGATTTCGGCATTTGCTACAAAAATCCGACGTGTTGTAAACTTTAACCTTATCGTAACCGGTGCCTATTTTGTGGCAGGTGTTGCAATCTGCTCATTCAGCAACGGCGAAGATGCTTTCTATTCTACATCTTGTTACATACCGTTTGTTATAATGTCGGTTGTTGCTTTAGCTAATGCGTTTGTTACAAGAAAGATAGTATCACCCGAATTGCCCGAGACCGAAAAGGTCTTTAACAAGCCTAAGATAGAGCTTTTTGTTTTGGGTCTTGCAATGTCTGTTGTAACGGTTATAGCTTCTCTTTCCAATATTCTCACAATTAGTTTTGCCGAACCCTCCGACATTAATGATATTGTTGTTAACGGATACGATATCCTTATGACCTATAACAGCCTTGAATCGGGAATGCAGTTGGTTGCGTTCATAATAATGGCTGCATTGACCGTTATTATTGCACTTGCGGTTGCATCGTCGGTGGCCTTAATCGGCAAATCCAAATTTTTCTATGAAATAACCCTCGCAGAGATTATCTGCAGTGCTATATTCTCGTTGCTTTTGGGTCTTTTGGGCAAGTATTACGAGGTTGTCCAGCATCTGAACGAAGAGGTTATGAAGTCAATAATCGAGTCGGCAGGAAGTCCTGCTTATGTCGAGCTTGACTACCGTGTTTCAAGCTCGTCATTCATCTGGTCTCTTATCGCAATGGTTATCATTGCAGTTATCCTTATACGCAAGCCCTATTCCAAGAGTACAGTAGGGGAGACTCCCATCGCCGTAAACGGAACTCTTATGGGCGGTAGTGTCAGCACAGTTTCTTCGGGTGTTGTTGCAGGTGTTTCCTCAAGCAAAGTTGCAGGTAGTTCGGCAGTGGCTTTGACATCTGCTGTCGGTGGTCAGGCAATGACCTCTGCCGCGGTAGAAAAAGACCCTTGTCCTGCGTTTACCGAGCTTGACAAAAAGGTCCCTGCCTTCACAAAGGCAACCTTGGTCAGAAAGGAATCGACCTATCAGTCACCCACTTTGCCCGATGTTGTGCAGTTTATTGTAAACTATGCAAGGGACTGCCGCTTGCATTTGAGCTATACTCCTGAGGATATTGCAACTTTTGTTGCAGGTTTGGGTGCTACAAGGCTTACAATACTTCAGGGTATGAGTGGTACCGGTAAAACAAGCTTGCCCAAGATTTTCTCCGAGGCAATTTTGGGTAATTGTGATATTATTGAGGTTGAGTCCTCGTGGCGTGACAAGAACGAACTTTTGGGTTACTACAATGAATTCAGCAAGACCTATACTCCCAAAAAGTTTACTCAGGCCTTGTATAAAGCACGTCTTAATCCCGAAACCGTTACATTTATCGTGCTTGACGAAATGAACCTCAGCCGAATCGAGTACTATTTCTCGGATTTCCTTTCCTTGATGGAAAACGAGGAAGACCAACGAGAAATCAAGTTGCTTAACGTAAATCTTAACCGTACCGAGGACGGAAAGCTTGTGCCTTACTACGGCCTTTTCGAGGGTCACACCATAAGGATTCCTCGCAACGTATGGTTTGTCGGAACTGCCAACCGAGACGAAAGCACCTTCGAAATCAGCGACAAGGTCTATGACCGTGCCCATACTATGAACTTTAACAAGCGTGCTGTAAAGCCGTTGTCCTACGGTGAACCCATAGCTCAGCGTTATCTCACGGTTGATACCTTTATGTCCTTGCTTGAAAACGCCAAGAGTACCGTTCGCTTCAGTGTTGACCGTTATCCGTTAATAAAAGAGGTTGAAGCCTTGCTTGAACCTTACAACATCTCTTTTGGTAACCGTATTGCCAACCAGATTGAGGTATTTGTTAGCATTTACTGTTCTTGCTTTACCGACCCTGCAAGCGTCTTAAAGGATGCTATTGAAAAGATTTTGCTCAGCAAGGTTGTAAGCAAGCTCGAGTTCAAGAGCGTTGAAAACAAGGCTCAGTTGGCTGCAAAATTCGAAAAGCTTGGCTTAAAGCGTTGCAGTGAGTTTATTCTTAAACTGAACGAGGATTAATCATGTCAAAAGACATAAACCTTGATAACAATTTAAACCGCATAGACGAGGATTACAAAGGTATATCCGACTTTGTCGAGCGGAGCAATAACATAACCTATTCCAAATTTGATTCGGAGCTTTTGCATCGTGTCAATCTGTTTGCCTTGCCCGAAAACTTTGACTTTGACGGCTTGAACGAGGCTTTGGACGTTATGATTAAAACGCTCCCCTCGATGAAGCGTATATTTGCCAATCCCATAACACATATCAAAACGACTTCGGAGATTCTGCCCGTAGAGTCGGTCAAGGTTATCAATAACGACACTATTGTCCATGCGGCATCCCACAGTGAGCTGTGGAGCAATATAACCCAGGACGGGCTGAAACCGCGTAAACTTCTGACGGTTGAAAATCGGGATAATTATGCTACCTATGAAAATCTTGTTTTTACCAAAACGGTCGATAACGTGCTTCGTTTTGTCTCCAAAAACATAGGCTTTTTGAACAGCATACTGTACACCGACCGTGACCTTACCTTCAATTTGCTTGAAAGAGAAAACCATCTGTTGTACTTTTTAAGTATAGGTAAGTTGCATACGGGTTATGTCCGCGATCATCTGAAATATCGCACTTCGGCCGAAAGTTGCCTCGAAAAGGCCTTGTTTATAGACCGTGTTTTGCGTTCACGTCTTGCCCGTCCTGTTTACAAAAACTGCCGTAATCATACGGGCTCGTTAGTGCTTAAAAAGACCAACGTTTTCAGAATGGATAAGGAATATCACAAGATATATACCCTCATTAAGTGGATGGCTGACTCTAGGATTGCCGACCTTAATGAAAGTCAGGATACCTCTATCGGTGCTTGGGACGGTTATCGACGCTTTTGCACAATGCTTTCGATATTTGCGGTGGGTAACTTTAATTTCACGTTCCCAGAAAGCACACTCGACTTCGACAAGCTTCAGGTAACTGCAAGCTATCTCAAATGGAACGTAAAGCTCGAAACGGTCGGCAAAGGAGATTTGAGAGCCGTTAGTTTTACCTTCACAAAGGACAAGCAGTACCGCGTATTGCTTATGCCGGTTGTCAACGAGGAAGAGGGAAAAGAGGCTACCAAGTTCTTTAAAATGCACTATAATGCCGACGAATATATCCCTGCAACTCCATACAACTTTGGCTCGTCGACGGTACATCTCAGCCTTTTTGACATTGAGTCTTTCCGCAGAATTCAACAGATACTGCTTCGCGGAATGATTATGTGTGATGAAGCACATGAAAACTGTCCGTTCTGCGGTGAAAGTTTAACACCAAACGGCAATGCGTTTGAATGTGAGCTTTGCCGTACAGTTATTGAAAAACTTGTTTGCGACGAAACCAAGGAACCGTATTTTGCAACGAGTATAAAGCATTTTATACCCAAAGCATACGAGGATTCGACCTCACGACGTGACCAATTAAGACATGACCGTCAGGCGACTGAGATAATGCACTATCGAAATATAACGCTTTTAGGCCCTGATATGGAGCCCGTTTGCCCCAGATGCGGTAAGCTTTCCTGCGGAAATAGGAAATAAGGAGGATTCTATGCGTAGATTATTCTACTTGATGCTGGCCTGTTTGCTGATTTACTTTGCAGGTTGCAGGGTTGAGTACGGTATCGAGGCTAACAACTCTAACGAATCGGATAAAACAATAAGCAACAGTTCTGTCGAATCCCAAAATAATGTGTCAAATAATTCTATACCGTCCGAACAGCAGTATATTGAAGTAACCCGAGAGGGATTTACCGAGAAGATACCCGTCGAAACGGTAAAGGGAACAGTGGGCAACTATACTATCGCTAATGACCCTGAGCTTTTTGACTACCATCCTACCGAAACGGTCGATTTGTTCGAGTATAAGTACGATTTTGACGGCGGTGATGTGTATTTTGCCATTTCCGCCTATTACGGCACCGACCGACAAGAGTTTGTCTACTCGACGGTTGAGCAGTTTGGCAAAGAATATGAGTCATACTCGGTAGCCGAAACCAAAATCGCAGGTTATAACGCAGTTAAGGTTTGCTTTAACAACGACAAAACCAACCGCGACTTCCAAAAGGAAATTATTATGGTTGATTGCGGTGAACAACAATATCTGTTTGAAACATCATTCCTTTTCGAAATGTACGAGGGTGCTTACGTTATAATGACAGAACTGTTTGATACCTTTAAGATATTGGAATAAAGAGAGGCTTAAAAAATGAGAAGAGATATTTGTCTTGTGTATCAAAGACACATCCACGACGTGTACAATGCCTATATTTCGTCGATAAAGCAGTGCTTTGATAGTGAGTGTAATGCAACTCCGTACTACGTTATCGGCTACGGTATAGGCTTTTCTTTCCGATACAATATGAACGGTGGCGGATGTACAATCCGTCTTATGCCTTATAACGGAGGAACCGCCGTAAATGTACGCTACACTCTTGCACAGTGGGCGGGTGCAAGATACGAGGCTCATAACAAAGAACTTACAAAATACGTTGCAAGGGAGCTTGGATGTGAACCGTATGAGGCCGATATTGATGCAGAGGAGTTTTTGAAGCCTGAAAATCAGATGTCACAGCCTCTGCCTCAGGCACAACCTACATATCAGCCTCAATATGACCCACAGCCTCAGTATCAGGCACATATGATGCCGTTGCCTCAGCCTCAACCAAGACCTGAACCGCAGTATCAGGCACAACCTCAGCCTCAGGTACAACCTCAAATTCAACCGACGGTCAAGGTCTGTGACGGTTGCGGTGCCGAGCTTAAGGAAAACGCAAAGTTTTGTTCGAGTTGTGGCAAGGCTGTGACACCGTTGGTACAAAATTGCCCAAACTGCAATGCAACAGTCGACTCTAATGACCGCTTCTGCTCGGAATGTGGAGCAAAACTGAAATAATGCGTTTTTATAATGATTATAGTTAGTCGAAACAGCAATTTGTTGCTGTTTCTATACCGAATCAAAGCTTCGGTATAGAATTTTCGGTGGAAATTCGACTATACTCATTATAACGCTTGATGCGAGGTGTTGTATGAACTTTTCGGAAATTGCAAATTTGCGGCAGTCCTGCCGAAAATATGATAAGAACCGTGAGGTTGAAAAGGAAAAATTAGACGCTATATTGGATGTTGCAAGACTTTCGCCTTCGGCCTGCAATGGTCAACCGTATAAAATCACGGTCTGCACGGGTGAAACTGCCAAAAGCGTTGCCAAGGCCACGCAAAGTATGGGGCTAAACGGTTTTTCGTCCGATGCACCCGTTTTGTTGGTGATTTCGGAGGAGCCTTATGTTAAAACGGCTGCTTTCGGTGCTAAAATAAAGGGCAACGACTACCGTTCTATCGATATCGGTATTTTATCGGCATACATCATTGCCGAAGCGTGTGAGCTTGGGCTTTCTACCTGCATTTTGGGTTGGCTTGACGATAAAAAGATTCGTGAGATATGCAATCTTTCGGCACCCGTAAGGTTGGTAATAACCCTTGGTTACGCTCACCCCGACGATAAATTACGCGATAAAAAGCGTAAGGATTTGGACAAGCTCGTTGAGTACAAGTGAAACAAAAAAGAGAACTGACCATCGTCCAGTTCTCTTTTTTTATATCTGATGTTTTACTTTTTACCAAGCTCTTTTGTGCGGTTATACGATGCATTTACGGCTTTCTTGACGGTGGAATCGAGGTCGGACTCAAAGAGTGATTTTACACCTTCAATAGTACTGCCACCCTTACTGCAAACGTTTTCGCGCAAGGTGGTGGGGTCAACACCGCTGTCACGCACCATTTTGCCTGCACCCAATACCGTTTGTGCCGCTAATTTCAGTGCTTTATCCTTCGGTAAGCCTGCTTCAATACCGCCGTTGGCAAGTGCTTCGATAAACATATAACAGAAAGCAGGTCCGCAACCCGAAACAGCCGTTGCGGCGTCAAAAAGTGATTCGTCAATAAAATCGCACACACCTGCAAACTGCATTGCATCAAGGAAAAGGTCAACTGCACCGTCACTTACCAAACCGTTTTTGCAGTAAAGAATCATACCGCTTTCAACCGCCGCAGGGGTATTTGGCATAATGCGGATCACGGGATAGTCACCGCCAAGCATTTCACATACCGACTGCAGGGTGACACCTGCAGCCATTGAAACAACGGTGAACGGCGTTGTGCGGTTTTTGAAGGCTTCCTTCAAAGGCTCCAAAACCTCGGCCAAAACCTGAGGCTTGACCCCTAAAAATATCATATCGCAGTTTTTGACTATATCCTCATTTATGCAAGCGGTTGCATTAAGTTCTTTAGCAACTGCTTTCAGCTTTTCTTCGGAATAGTCCGAAAGATGTATTTTGTGTCCTGTTTTGGCGGCGGCACGGGCCAAAGTTCCGCCCATATTTCCGCAACCGATAAAGCCTATTTTACTCATAATATTCTTTTACCTCTTTTGTATAAAGGAGTGTTTCGTAGGGTTGATTCATGAATCGACCGCGGTCGCATCGTGATGCGACCCTACACCGTACACGTTATCTGATCTGACCGTTGCCTTTGATGATGTACTTATACGAGGTTAGTTCTTTCAATCCCATAGGTCCACGAGCGTGGAGTTTCTGGGTCGAAATACCCATTTCACAACCCAAGCCGAACTCACCGCCATCGGTAAATCTTGTGGATGCGTTGTGATAAACTGCGGCACTGTCAACAAACAAGGTGAATTTATCGGCATTTTCCGATGATTCGGTCACGATACACTCGCTGTGACCGGTCGAATGAGCCGAAATGTGAGAAATGGCCTCGTCAACACTTTCCACCACCTTGACACCAAGGATGTAATCCAAAAATTCGGTATCAAAATCGGTGTTGGAGGCAGGAGTGCCGTCGATTATCTTTGCGGCATTTTCACAAACTCGCAGTTCAACCGGCACAAGACCTTTTTCCTTGCGGTTGTCGACAAGCCTTTCTTTAATAAGCGGCAAAACCTTTTCGGCTATTGATTTATGCACCAACAAAACCTCGGCGGCATTGCAAACCGAGGGTCGGCTTGTTTTGGCATTTTCAATGATGTTGACTGCCTTTTGCACGTCAGCAAATTCGTCAATATAAACGTGGCAGATGCCCGTACCCGTTTCAATGCAAGGCACCTTGGCATTTTCAACACAGGAACGGATAAGTCCTGCACCGCCACGGGGAATAAGCATATCAACAAGGCCGATGGCCGTCATAAGGTCGGTTGCACTTTGTCTTGTGGTGTCGGTCACAAGACATACGGCATCCTCGGGGAAATCGGCTGCTTTCAAACCCTTTCGCAAAGCGTTGGCAATGGCCAAATTGGAGTTTATTGCCTCTTTTCCGCCGCGGAGCACACAAACGTTGCCTGCTTTAAGACTTAATGCGGCGGCATCCGAGGTGACGTTAGGTCTGCTTTCGTAAATCATTGCAAGCAATCCCAAAGGCACCGAAACCTTGCGGATATTCAATCCATTGGGACGGTCAACCGTCGAAATAACCCCACCCAAAGGGTCGGGAAGCTTGGTGACGTCCAAAACTGCATCGGCCATAGCGAAAATTCGCTCTTTAGTCAATGTCAGACGGTCGATCATAACGGGTGAAATCTTATCCTTGGCATTTTCGATATCCAAAGAATTTGCGGCGATTATTTTGTCGCAATCAACTTTAAGACTTTCGGCCATTTTAATGAGGGCAAGGTTTCTTTGCTCACCGCTTTTGGTGGCAATAACAGCCTTTTGCGCCTTGGCCTTTTTAAGAATTTCTATCGTTGTCATTTTGTTGCCTTCCCAAAAAATCTTGTGCCGACCGATTGACCCTCGGCAATGTCATAAAGTGCTTCGGGGTCGTTACCGTCGGTGATAACCATATCAATGCCCTGATTCATACAGGTTGAAGCAGCACGGATTTTGGTCTGCATACCGCCGGTGCCTAAGTTTGAACCTGCACCGCCACCGAGAGCAATAATTTCGTCGGTTATCTCGTCAACACGGGAAATCAGCTTTGCATTGGGGTCTTTGTGGGGGTCGGCAGTGTAAAGTCCCTTGATGTCGGACAAAAGCACGAGCAAATCAGCCTTGGCCTCAACAGCAACAATGGCAGCAAGGGTGTCGTTATCGCCAACCGAAATTTCCTCGGTTGAAACGGTATCGTTTTCATTGATAATCGGCATAACACCCAATTCCAAAAGTCGGTTAAGGGTGTTGCAGAAGTTTCGATTACGATTTTGGTCCGAAAGGTCACTGCCTGTAAGAAGAATCTGAGCAATGATGTGGCCGTATTCCGAAAACTCCTTGTCGTATATGTACATTAGCTCGCACTGACCGATTGCGGCAGCGGCTTGCTTGGTCGGCATATCCTGCGGTTTCTCGCGAAGACCTAACTTGCCAACGCCCATACCGATAGCACCCGAGGAAACGAGTATCAGCTCGTGACCTGCGTTTTTAAGGTCGCTCATAACACGGCAAAGATTTTCAACGTGGCGGATGTTTAAATTTCCTGTTTTGTGGGTTAAAGTAGATGTACCCACCTTTACAACTATTCTCATAAATCCAACCTCTTTTCGGGTGAGAATATATATTTAATTTATTATACACCCAAAAGTTCTATCTTTCAAGTTAAAAGTGCATAAAGTCCAAGGAAGTGCATAAAGAACAAGGAAGTGCAAAAAGAACAAGGAAAATACAAAGGACAGTTTAAAAATATTGTCTATTGAAATTTTTTTACAAAGATGTTAGAATACTAGAGTTAGATAAATTTTATATTCAGGAGGTAGTTTTGTGGATAAGTTTGAAATTCTTTGGAAAAACCTTGGCGACTTTACTTGGCAAAACCTTGTAATGTTAGCCATCGGCGGACTTCTTATTTTCCTTGCTATCAAAAAGGAAATGGAACCAACCTTGCTTTTGCCTATGGGTTTCGGTACATTGCTGGTGAATATCCCCGGTGCCGACGTTATTGTAAAGAAGGTTATTAACCTTATCGGTCTTGGAGGAGAAACCGTTGAAATAGTTGAAGAGGGCGGTGCTCTTACAACCCTTTACAACGCAGGCATTGCCAATGAACTGTTCCCGTTGCTTTTGTTTATTGGTATCGGTGCAATGATAGACTTCGGTCCGTTGCTTTCTAATCCCAAGCTGATGCTTTTTGGTGCCGCTGCACAGTTTGGTATATTCTTTACCTACTTTATGGCACGTATGTTCTTCCCCAATATTGATGCGGCTTCCATTGCTATTATCGGTGCGGCAGACGGTCCTACTTCTATCGCAGTTGCAAATACTCTTGGCTCGGGCTACGTTGGTGCTATTACCGTTGCGGCATATTCGTATATGGCTTTGGTACCTATTATTCAGCCCCCCGTTATTAAATTGCTTACAACCAAGAAGGAACGTCTTATCCGTATGCCCTATGCTCAGAAGAATGTTTCTAAACTTACGAGAATTATGTTCCCTATCCTTATTACGGTTGTTGTTTCGGCAATCATTCCTCAGGCAACCGGTCTTATCGGTTTCTTGATGTTCGGTAATCTTATCCGTGAATGCGGTGTTCTTGATTCACTTTCCGAAACTGCACAGAAGGTCCTTGCAAACCTTGTAACCATCTTTCTTGGCATCTCGGTTGCATTCAATATGACCGCCGAAAAGTTCTTAAAGCCCGATACCTTGCTTATTATGGGCCTCGGACTTGTAGCCTTTGTCGTTGATACTGCAGGCGGTGTTCTGTTTGCAAAGTTCCTGAACCTTTTCTTGAAGAACAAGATCAACCCCATGATCGGTGCTGCAGGTATTTCGGCATTCCCGATGTCGGGTCGTATTGTTCACAAGATGGGACTTAAAGAGGATCCTCAGAACTTCCTTTTAATGCATTCTATTGGCGTAAACGTTTCGGGACAGATTGCGTCTGTTATTGCAGGCGGTATCATCCTCAACTTCTTTGCAGGTTGATAAAGGAGGAAATGTGCAATGAAACTTCTCAGTATGTTTTTAAATCTTCTCAGTGCTGCCCACGCTTCCTATTCTGCCGATACTATTGTCGATAAGGCAGAAGAGGTTGTAGAAAAGGGCATGGAATGGCATCCCGAAAAGGCACTTGAGGTTTTGCCCAAGGCAGGTATCGGTATGTTGGTTATTTTCGTTATTATTGGTGTTATCATTCTTTCAACACTTTTGATAAACAAGATATTCTCCAAAAAGGCAGATAAATAATTTTTAAATTGCTTGAAACTCCCCGATGAAAATAGGGGAGTTTTTTTGTTTCAATCACATGATTTCGGTCAATAATTTCAGTACAACTTGGCTTGGCAGTGATATTTATATCACCTTATAATATTTTTACAACAAAATGTGACAAATATTTGTAAATTTTGCGCATTGAGTTTTTATGTAGTTTTAGGTATAATTTTAATATATCAAGAGGGTTATTTACGGCTTTTGCCGTAGCGCGAATTTTTTGGGGAGGAAAAATGTTAAAACTCGGGGAAATGGTCACATACGGCACAACGGGTGTTTGTACCGTTGAACGTATTGAAGAAAAGAAAATTGGCAGAGAAATGAAGAGTTACTATGTCTTGAAACCGGTCTCACAATCGACCTCGACCGTGTTCTTACCTGCCGATAACGAGCGACTTTTAGCAAAAACTCGAGAAGTTCTCTCGGCTGATAAGGTAAAAGCAATGCTTGACGGTTTTCTTTTTGAACCCGATATGTGGGTCAATTCCGACGCTTTACGCAGAGTTCAGTTTAATGAGGTCATCGCATCGGGTGACCGAAAGGCCTGCCTCTCCTTGGTTAAAACCTTGCTTACACATCAGACCGAGTTATCCTCCAAAGGTAAACGACTGCATATATCCGATGAACGTGCATTAAAGGAGGCTCAACGTCTTGTTTGCGACGAGTTTGCGGTAGCATTGGAGATTGATATAAAGGATGTAGAAACAATTATCCGCGACAAGCTCAAGAATAAATAAAAAAGCACAAGGTTCTGAAAAGAACCTTGTGCTTTTTTATTTGATATATCGTTGATTATTTTATTGTTCCTCCACCGAGAACTGTGTCACCGTCATACAAAACGACCGACTGACCGCTTGTCACGGCTCGTTGCGGTTCGTCAAAGGTGATGTTGACCGTATCACCCAAAACCTTGACGGTTGCAGGCTGTTCAATGTGGCGGTAACGGATTCTTGCCTTGCAGAAAAGCTTTTCGGGGACGGTGGGGAAGGCTATCCAATTAAAATCGGTTGCCGAAAGGGTTTCAGAATAAAGTTCCTCGTCAGAGCAAAGAGTAACCTCGTTGGTTTCAACGCTTTTCGAACCGACGTACATCGGTTTGCCCAACGCAATACCTAAACCTTTGCGTTGACCCACGGTGTATCGAATAATACCCTGATGCTGACCCAAAACTTTGCCGTGTGCATCTACAAAATTGCCCTTTGGATAGGTCTTGCTGGTGTACTCCTCAATAACCTTTATATAATCACCGTCGGGGACAAAACAAATATCCTGACTATCCTTCTTTTTAGCGGTTACAAGTTGTAAATCCTCGGCAATTTTTCGGATTTCGTCTTTTGAATATGCTCCCAATGAGAATAAAACCTTGCTTAAAACGTCTTGCGACAATGAATACAAGAAATACGACTGGTCTTTTTCCAAGGCTTCGGCCTTTTTCAAAAGATACCGTCCGTCGACGTTTTCGACCTTTGCATAATGACCCGTTGCGATAAAATCGCAACCAAGTTCCTTTGCCTTATCTAACAAAAGGCCAAATTTCAACTGCTTGTTGCAGACAACACAAGGATTGGGAGTTCCGCCGTTTTCATAGGACTTTATAAATTCGTCAATAACAAGCTTGCGGAATTCTTTTCTCATATCGAAGGTATAAAAGGGGATTCCAACGCGGTCGGCAACCGCCTTTGCGTCGGCAATCTGACCTTCTGCACCGTCGAGCAGCTGCATTGTGGCACCGATACATTCGTATCCTTGCTCTTTTAAAAGGTGTGCTGCAACCGACGAGTCAACTCCGCCGCTTAACGCTACTAATACCTTACTCATCCCAACCTCAGCATTTCGTCGATACTGTGCTTGGCTTTAAGACGGATATCCTCGTCCAGCACGATTTCCTCGCCGACACAGCCTTTGAGAATGTTATAAATCTCGGGCAGGGTGGTAAGCTTCATATCCTGGCAGATAAGCCTTGCGGATACAGGGTAAAACAGCTTGTCGGGACATTCATACTGCATATACTCAACGATGCTGTTTTCGGTACCTATGATAAATTCCTTTTTGTCGCTGTTTTTGGCATATTTGATAATGGCAGTGGTGCTGCCGACAAAATCGGCATACTTCACAACCTCTGCCTTGCATTCGGGGTGGACAAGGAACTCAGCTTCGGGGTGTGCTTGCTTTGCGGCAACAGCCTCTGATTCTGTGACCGATGCATGGTAAGGACAACCACCGTTTATGGTGATTATATTTTTTTGTGGCAATTTGGATGCGATGTAAGAGCCTAAGTTGATATCGGGAATGAAGATTATATCCTTTTCGGGCAGAGCCTCAACGATCTTTAAAGCCGAAGCCGAGGTAACACAGACGTCGCAAACGGTTTTAAGCTCTGCGGTGGTGTTGATATAGGCAACAACCTTGGCGTTGGGGTATTGCTCTTTGAGTTTAAGTATATCCTGAGGAGTCATCTGCTCGGCCATAGGGCAACCTGCACCTAAAGCAGAAAGATAAACGGTTTTATCGGGTGAAAGGATCTTTACGGTTTCGGCCATAAAACGCACACCGCACATAATAACTGTATTTTGAGGTGCTTTGGCGGCCTGCTCACTAAGTCCGAACGAGTCACCCATAAAGTCGGCAACCTCAATGACGTCGCGTGACTGATATGCGTGTGCCAGAATGCACACGTCCTTTTCCTTTTTCAAGCGGATTATCTCATCCTGCATTTCTCTGACGGTCATAATATCATTCCTTTTCGAAAAGGTATAATTCACATATATTATACCTTAAAAAGGACGGTGTGTAAAGTGGCGAAATTATATAAAGTTGTCTTTTGTATGTATTTTGGCATTTAGCTTCTTTTTGATTGTTCGTTTTTTACATTATATTTGCGGTTTTTTTCTTGCGACGGTTGGTTGAAATGGTGCGGCAGAGTTTGAACAAGTCCAGTAAAAACGGACAATAGAAAAAAGAGCCCCCTATGGTAGAATAAAAGAAACTACCATAGGGGGATTTTGTATGCCAAGAGAATATAGACACATTAAAGAATACGAAAGAGAGATATTAGAACTTAAAGCTCAAGGAAAAACGTTAAGAGAGATTGGAG
>JAZTYO010000022.1:0-60032 GCA_045636945.1 Acutalibacteraceae bacterium
AAAAAAGAGCCCCCTATGGTAGAATAAAAGAAACTACCATAGGGGGATTTTGTATGCCAAGAGAATATAGACACATTAAAGAATACGAAAGAGAGATATTAGAACTTAAAGCTCAAGGAAAAACGTTAAGAGAGATTGGAGCAATGTATGGGGTTACATACGAGCAAGTACACAATTTCATCACGCGATATAACACTAAGCAAAGAAAACTTGCAGCGGGTGTAGCGTTAAAACGTAAAGGTAGACCTCCAAAAGATTATGTTGTTAGTGAACAAGATAAAGTTGCCGAACTGAAATACATCATTGCTCGCAAGGATGCGAAGATTAAATCTTTACAAATGGAAAATGAATTGATGCGGGATTTTCTCTCGCTCACCGAAAGGAAGTGAGGACAAGCATAAAATACATGGTAATCTACCGTCACAAAGATAAATATTCGGTTAGTGAAATGTGTAGGTTCTTCAAAGTATCACGAAGTGGGTATTACGGATTCGTATCTCGAATGGATATACCTGCATGGGATCTGCCCTTGGCTGAAAAGATACGAGAATGTCAAGACGTGGTAATCCGTATGACAATGCTTTAGCAGAAAATTTCTTCTCAATTCTCAAGACAGAGTGTATTTACCGAGTAAAACTTCAGACCTATGATGAGGCTCGCCTCATCATAGGTGAGTACATCCATTTCTACAATTATGAAAGAATACAGATAAAAACAAAACTGACTCCCCTTGAAAAGAGAAGTCAGTTCGTTGCTTAAATTTAAATAAATTCTACCATTTAGGCCGTTTTTGTACTGTCCGCACAAATTGGGGCAGTTCAGTTTCCCCACAACGGTTCTGTGTTTGTGTTTTTTATCTGTTATTGACAATCTTGGTCAACTCAACAGGGTCAACAATCTTGCCGTCCTTGTAGACACGCATATTACCCGAAGCGATTTCGTCGATGAGGATAACCTCGCCGTTGTTGTAACCGAACTCGAACTTAACATCCCAAAGGTCAAGACCCAGAGTCTTAAGGTCGTCAGCAACAATACGAGTGATTTTGAGAGTCTGCTCCTTCATTGACTGGAACATTTCAGGGGTCATAACACCCAAAACCTCAAGACCTTCACCGGTTACAAGGGGATCGCCCTTTTCGTCGTTCTTGAAGGTGCACTCAACGTAGCCGTTGGGAATAACGGTGCCGTCCTTGATGTATTCGCCGTAGCGACGGATGAAGCTACCGGTTGCAACCAGTCGGCAGATAACCTCAAGACCGTTACCGCCCTGAGCCTTGCCGAAGCACTCTGCAGGAAGAACCTCCATAGTTGCATTCTCAATGTCGGCCGAAACGTAATGAGTCTTGATGCCTGCCTTCTTGAGGAGCTCAAAATAGTAAACCGAGGTCTGCAAGTTAGCCTTGCCGATACCGTCGATGGTAAGTCCTACCGAGTTCTCGCCCGGATCGAAAACGCCGTCTTTACCGGTGCAATCGTCCTTGAACTTGAGAAGAACGTTGCCGTTCTCAAGAGCATAAACGTCCTTTGTTTTGCCTGCGTAAGTAAGTTTCATAAAAAAGTCCCCTTTTTAAAGTATGTAAAATTAAATAAAAACTATTTGTATTAAATCTCGTCAAAAACGGTGATATATCGCTTTCGCTCAGTTGTGCTTCTCGTTTGCAAAGCAAACAAGGGGTTATTCCTCTTCCGAGGTGTTTTGGTTATTCTGATTGTTCTTCTTGCAACCCTTACAGCCGTGAAGAACTCTGACCTCATCGCGGTGAACGGTGACAGGTAAACCCTCCGAGCCGTCAAGCTGAACCTTGAGTTTTCCCGTAAGCAGGCTGACATCAACAACGGTGCCCTTGCCCTCGGGAGTTTCAACGTAACTGCCGTTTCGCGGGGTTATTTTATCAAGGTGCTCGTAAGCATCCTGCTCGTATTTTAAACAACACATCAATCGTCCGCAGGTACCCGAAATCTTGGTAGGATTAAGCGACAAGCCCTGCTCCTTGGCCATTTTTATCGAAACGGGTTGGAAATCGGACAAAAATCTCTGACAGCAGAAGGGCTGTCCGCAGATTCCAAGACCACCCATCATTTTGGCCTCATCGCGTACACCGATCTGACGAAGCTCGATTCGGGTGTGGAAATGACCTGCAAGGTCCTTTACAAGCTCACGGAAATCAACGCGTCCGTCGGCAGTGAAGAAGAAAAGAATCTTTGTTCCGTCAAAAGCGATTTCAACGTCAACAAGCTTCATTTCGAGTTTTCGCTCCAAAATCTTCTGCTCGCAAAAATCAAAAGCTGTTCTTTCCTTTTCGCGGTTTTCACGCATCTTTTTAAGGTCGCTTTCGGTGGCAGCACGAACAACCTCTTTAAGCTGTCCGACAATCTGACTGTCGGGCACAAAGTGGTTTTCGCTGGCAACCTCACCGCATTCGGTACCTCTCGAGGTGGTGACAATAACGTATGAACCAACGGCAAATTTCTCGCCCTTGGGACTGAAAGAATATATCCGTCCGTCCGAACGGAATTTTACTCCGATTACTTCAATCATTTATATACTCCAAAAGTTTAATTCTCTCGTTTGCAAAGCAAACATATCGAGGCATAGAATTTACCGTATTCTGCAATCAATTTACAACACAGTATTTTAACACATTTTTCTGAAAAATACAATAGTTAATTATTGTATCCGTTTCATAAATCTGCAAAAATTTCGGCAGTAAGGGTCGTTGCGGTTAATTGAATAGACAAAGGCTGTCCGACGTGACGTCTGACCCGCATTTCGGTGGCTTCTACCGTCTTTAAAAATGCCGACATTTTGGGTATTGCAATTTCGCCCTCACCCTTGGCACATTTTTTGGCCTCGCGCTGACTCAAAAGACGGAGTTCGACCAAAAACGACATAAAACCAAGTCGGTCTTTTTCAAATTTGGACATTATCTTCAACGCTTCGACGCGGTCACGTTGCTTGAAGGCATCAAAATATACCTTTGTGGCGGCAACCGTTTCGGATGCGGTGCCGTCGAGCATTGCGATGGCCTTGCCGATGTTACCGTGGGCGTTTTCCAACGCCTCTTTTATATCCTCATCGGGTTTGCCTGTCTGCAATTTGATATAATTGGCCGCCTCGTTAACGTTGGGATTCTGCACCGTTAAGGTAACGCATCTTGACCTGACCGTTGTCAGCAGGCTTTGGGCATTCTGACAAACGAGAATGAACACCATAAACTCGGGCGGTTCCTCCAAAACCTTCAAAAATGCGTTTTGGGCCGGCTCGTTCATCTTGTCGCAATCGAGCAGAATATTGACCTTGCGCTTGGCCTCAATCGGCATAACGTTGGCTAAATCCCTTATCTCGCGAACGGTGTCTATTTTAAAGGTTGCGCCGTCGGGAGCATAGGTCAACACGTCGCTATGACCGTCGCGAAGCACCAAATCACACACACGGCAGTTGCCGCAGGGAGCTTGTGTTTCCTCGCAAACTGCGGCCGCAGCAATCATTCGGGCAAATGTATGCCTACCGCTTCCCTCCTCGCCTTCTATAATGAAAGCGTGCGGAAAACGTCCACTTAAAACGCATGCCTTGAGCGTTTCTTTTATTTCGTTGTTGCCGATAAATGTGTCTAGCATAATTGCCTCCAAAAATGTAGAAATTTTTGTGTTTTTGGTATTGACTTCCACGAAATCGGGTGCTATAACGTTGTAATTTTGTTGAAGTTTGAGGGGAAATTGGTATGTTAGCACAACAAAGATACGATTTTATTTTGGGTCGGCTTTAAAATTTAGGCTCAGTCACCGTTACCGATGCCGCAAACGAGCTTGGTGTTTCAATCAAAACCGTCCGACGCGACCTTATAATGCTTGAAACCCACGAAAAGCTCAAAAGAGTTTTCGGCGATGCAGTGCGGGTAGGTTCGCCAAATCGGTACGAGAGCTTTGGAACCCGACTTGACCAGAATGCCGAGCAGTGAAATCAACGAAATTACCGTTGGTGTTGACCCGCCGCCGACACCGCATCGTCCGAATAACCGCTTAAAACCGCGGCGTTGACGGTGTTTTGAAGGTAAAGCATGGCACTTTCGAACAACATCGGAAGCATCAACGAAGACAGCGACAACATACCCATTGACGACGTGTACCTGAACAGGCTTTTATCAAATTTAAACCAATTTTTTATGGCCGTCATCACAGTTTCCCTCCGTTTCGGTTGCGGTATCAGTTATCTGCCTTTGTTCATTAAACAACGTTTTTAGACATTTTTCAACAGTAGAAATCTGCTGTTCGGCAAACTTTTAAACCAACTCTTCTGTGTTGACGCAGAAATTTGACATATCGACGTGAGTTTCGTCTGAAAATCTTATACCGTCGGCCTTCAACATTTCAATCTGAACATTCTGACCGCCGAAAACAAAGGCAGGTGATACCCTGCCCTCGCGGTTTACAACACGGTAGCAAGGTATATGCTCGGGGTCGGGGTTATTGTGCAATGCATAGCCGACAACCCTTGCCCAACGTGGGTTTCCTGCAACCAAGGCAACCTGCCCATAGGTTGCAACCTTGCCCTTAGGAATCTTTTTGACTATTTTATAAATACGTTCGAAAACCGATTGCTCGGCACTGTTCTGACTCATTTAATCTGTGGCACCTCAGGATAATTACCGGCGATAATGTTCTCAAGGTCTACACCCGTTTCGGACTTGGCGGTCGAGAAAACAATCTGCGTCTGTGTGCTTCCGAAGGTCTGCAACTGACCGATAAAGATATCCAAAGCCTCGGTGCTCTCAAAGGCCACCTTGATAAGCATAGAATAATGACCCGTTACACAGCAACATTCGAGTACGTTAGGATGAGCCTTGATAAACGGATAAAACACCGCCTTTTGCTGAGGCTGAACCTCAAGATTTATAAAAGCAGTGATGGGGTATCCCAACATTTTATGGTCGACCTTGACACTGTATCCACTGATGATTCCGCTTTTTTCCAAGCGTTCAAGACGTGCAGCAGTGGCAGGTGACGACAAAAAGACCTTTTCGGCAAGCTGCTTTAGAGGCATTCTTGCATTTTCCTGCAGAAGTGTTATCAGTCGGTAATCAATTTTATCCATATTTTTTCCCTCTTTTGTTGTAATATTCTAAAAGTTGTGGTACAATGGTACTGTTGACATTTTAAGGCTTTCGCCTTTCTTTTGTTAATTTATTATATACTTATTATTTAAGTTTTTCAAGTGGTTATTTAATTAAATTTCCTTTTTTATAAAAAATCTTACTTTTATTAGTTGGTGAAAATATGGTAAACATCGAAAACGCCTGTTGCTTTACGGGGTACCGACCCGAAAAATTTCCCTTCCCTTTTGAAACTGATAACCCCCGGCACCGCGAATTTATCCGTCGGTTAGGCCTTGGCATAGCCAGAATGATAGAAAATGGTTGCACTGTGTTTTACTGCGGAATGGCCCAAGGCTTTGACATTATAGCAGGCGAGCAGGTTGCTGTTTTCAAAATGGCCAACAAAAACATAAAGCTCATCGGCGTTGTGCCGTTTAAGGATATGGAAAAAAGCTGGAACAGTCATTGGGAAAAGCGTTATAACAACCTTTTGGCCGAGTGTGACGAGGTCATCGTTTTGAGCGACACCTACGGAAAATGGGTTTTTGAGCAACGTAACCGTTATATGGTCGACCGAAGCCGATACGTTTTGACATATTTCGACGGTCAAAGAGGTGGCACCGACAACACGGTAAGGTATGCCATTAAGCACGCGAGAGAGGTTTTTAACATTTTCGAAACCGACCCGTTGGGTGATGTAATGGAAAATATTAAATGCACCGCAATACTTTACCCTCCCGAGGATGAATAAAAAATAAAATCACTTCACATTTATTGGGTCGGTTTTTGTTTTATTAGACGTATTTTTTAAAAATTTATAGTGCAATATGTGTAATTTTTTCAAGCCAACAGCTTATATTTGTTAAAAAAATAACAATTTATTAAAATTACAGAAAATTTGACATAAAAATATAGACTTTCCGGAGTATATCTGTTATAATTTTAACAAGTTATGCAAAGTGAGTCGGTCTGCGTTTTTTTGACTGCTTATTTTGCCGTAATTGCATTTTAATTTCAGGAGGAAAAAGCTTATGAAGAAACATGCCAGCTCAATACCTTTTAACGGTACACCCGAGCAGGAAGCCCAGCTGAAGGCTATCATCGAAGCAAAGAAGAATATCCCCGGTTCCTTGATGTCCATCATGCAGGACGCACAGGGAATCTACGGCTATCTGCCGCTTGAGGTTCAGACCATGATCGCCGAAGGTGTTGGCGTATCCGTTGAGGACGTCTACGGTATCGCAACCTTTTACGCACAGTTTGCACTTTCTCCCAAGGGCAAGTACAACATTTCGGTTTGCCTTGGTACCGCTTGCTACGTTAAGGGTGCTCAGGACCTTATCGACCGTTTGACCGAGGTTCTCGGAATTCAGCCCGGCGAGTGCACTGCTGACGGAAAGTTCTCTTTGGAGGCCTGCCGTTGCATCGGTGCTTGCGGTCTTGCTCCCGTTCTCACTGTTAACGAGGATGTTTACGGACGTCTTGTTAAGGGCGATATCGACGATATTCTCAAGAAGTACGCCGACTAATTTATTTTAAGGATCATACAGGTATGAAAATCAGCGTGATTAAAGAACTGCTTAAAGCAGAAGTTGTCTGCGGCGAGGAGGACCTTGAAAGAGAGGTTTATTCCGCATGCGGAAGCGATATGATGAGTGACGTTCTGGCTTATGTCAAAGACCAGGGAGTTCTGCTCACAGGTCTTGTAAATTCACAGGTTATCAGAACCGCCGAAATGATGGATATGGTATGCGTGGTATTCGTCCGCAACAAGCGTCCCACCGAAGAGATGGTTGAGCTTGCACGTGAGATGGGTATTGTGGTGCTTTCATCACCCAAGCGTATGTACGAAGCCTGCGGTAAGCTTTATATGAACGGCCTCAATGGGAAAGAGGCGTCGGTATGAGCGAGCCTTTGAAATTTAGATTTGACGTTCAGGGCGGAAACTTCACCTCGGCCGGTCAGGCATCGGTTTTGGTTAAGAAAAACCTGCGTCAGTTAGGGTTATCACCCGAAATAATCCGCAGAGTTTCAATCGCAATGTATGAAGGCGAGATCAATATGGTAATACACGCAGGTGGCGGTGTTGCCGAGGTTTTAGTTCACGAGGACAAGGTTGAGATTATTCTCGACGATAAGGGCCCCGGAATCCCCAATATTGAGCTTGCTATGAAGGAAGGCTTCTCCACTGCACCCGACAACATCAGGTCGTTGGGCTTTGGCGCAGGAATGGGTCTTCCCAATATGAAACGGTACACCGACAATATGAATATCGAAACCGAGCTTGGAAAGGGCACCAAGATTACTATGGTTGTCAATTTCTGAGATTGAGGTTTCAAAAGGAACGCTATGAATACATATGTACATTCAGTATCTCTTGACAAAGAGAAATGCACCGGCTGCACGACCTGTTTAAGGCACTGCCCTACCGAGGCAATAAGGGTCAAGGACGGATGTGCTGTCATTGATCCGGACAGATGTATCGATTGCGGTGAGTGTATCAGGGTTTGTCCCCAAAAGGCAAAACGTGCCGAGTGCAACAAGTTTTCCGATATGGAAAAGTTCAAATGGCGCATTGCCTTGCCGGCACCCACGCTTTACGGTCAGTTTGAAGAGCTTGGTGACATAGACTACTGCTTGCAGGGTCTTTTGGACATTGGGTTTGACGAGGTGTATGAGGTCTCGCAGGCCGCCGAAATTGTTTCGGAATATACCCGTTTGCTTCTTAAGACCGAGGGCGTTAAAAAGCCGGTTATAAGTTCTGCTTGTCCCGTTATTGCGCGACTTATTGCTTTAAGATTCCCTTATTTAAAGGATAATCTTTTGCCGTTGCTACCTCCTATGGAGATTGCCGCTAAAAAGGCTGTTGAGCGTGCAATGAAGGAACACCCCGAACTGAAACGTGAGGATATCGGCGTTTGCTTTATAGCCCCGTGTCCCGCCAAAGCAAGTTACGTTAAAAACGGCTTTGGAGATTACAAAAGCAACGTTGATTTGGTTGTGCCCATCAGTGAGGTTTATTTTATGCTTATCAATTCGATGAAGCGTGAAATAACCCCCGTGCCGTTCTCCCGTTCGGGTGTTATCGGTATAAGCTGGGCCACCTCGGGCGGTGAAGCTACCGCTGTTTTCAACGATAAATACCTTGCGGCTGACGGAATTGAAAACGTCATCAAGATGCTGGATCAGATCGAAAACGGTATGATCCCTCAGCTTGAGTTTATCGAGCTTAACGCCTGTACCGGCGGATGCGTCGGCGGCGTTATGACGGTTGAAAACCCGTTCATTGCCAAAGCAAGATTGCGTACTTTACGACGTTACCTGCCCGTTTCGCAAAACTTCCTTGACGAAAACGAGCGTTATGTGCCGACCGATTGCTTCTTCCAGGAAGTGCCTGCATATAAGCCGATTTCAAGGCTCAGCGATAATATCGGTGAGTCAATGCGAATGATGGCCGATATACAGAGGCTTCGCGAGGAGTTGCCGGGAACCGATTGCGGTTCGTGCGGTGCACCAACCTGCCGTGCCTTTGCCGAGGACGTTGTTAAGGGTCAGGCCAACATTGAGGCCTGCGTTATCAGAACGGCGCGTATTAATTGTGACGCATGCAAGAAAAATGAGGATAAGGAGTAACAGAAATGACGGTTAACGAGCTTTCCTGCAAAATGGGACTTACCGCAGTAACCTTGCCCGACGGTGACCGTGAGATTCACGGAGCCTACTGCTGTGACCTTTTAAGTTGGGTTATGGGTCGAGCCAAGGCTGACGACGTGTGGATTACCATTATGTCAAACTCAAATATCGTTGCTGTGGCTTCTTTGGCCGATGTTGCCACGATACTGCTTGCCGAGGGTGTTGAGCTTGACGAAAACGTCAAGGCTCTGGCCGAGGCTAAGGGTATCAACGTACTCAAGTCGGACAAACCTATTTATGAGCTAGCCTCAGAGCTGTCCTCATTTTTAAAATGAGCAAGTATACTTACGATTTTCACATTCACTCCTGTCTTTCTCCCTGCGCCGATAATGATATGACCCCTAGTAACATTGCCGGAATGGCAACGCTGGCAGGCATTCAGATAATGGCGCTGACCGACCACAACACTGTAAAAAACTGTCCTGCCTTTTTCAAGGCGGCAAAGCAGCAGGGTATAATCCCTATTGCGGGAATGGAACTGACCACAGCCGAGGATATCCACGTTGTGTGTCTGTTCGAAACCTTGGACGAAGCGATTGTTTTCGGTGAGGAGATTGAAAAGCACAGGATACTCATAAAAAACCGAACCGATATTTTCGGCGACCAGCTGATAATGGATGAGGAGGACAACGTGATAGGTACTGATGAGTACCTTTTGTCCAATGCGACCGACATTTCGGTTGATAACTGTCTAAAGCTGGTTGAGAGCTTCAACGGTGTGTGCTATCCGGCACACATTGACAGAACCTCAAACGGCATAATCGCAACATTGGGTGATTTTCCGCCTTACCCCGATTTCAAATGCGCCGAGTTTCACGAAAGCACAAAGATAGGGGAGCACTTGGAAAAATACAAAGCGTTGCAGGATAAAAGGTTGCTTATCTCGTCGGATGCACATTATTTGTGGGACATTCGCGACGCCGATGACACTATCGAAATCGACGACGAGCTATACTCGAGCGACCTTGTGAGAAAACGATTATTTGAGTATTTGAGGTGTGAAAAGTGAAGGAACTGTCGCTCAATATCCTTGATATTGCCGAAAATTCGGTAAGAGCAGGGGCAACTTTAACCAAGATAATCATCGATGAAACCGATGAAACCATAACTGTGGCTATTTCGGACGACGGTTGCGGTATGACCGAGGAAATCTTGCGCAACGTGACCGACCCGTTTTGCACCACGAGAACAACCCGTAAGGTAGGGCTTGGAATTCCGCTTTTAAAATTGGCGGCCGAGCAAACGGGAGGCAGGGTAGACATTGTGTCAAGGCACGAGAGTCAGAATCCCGATTCCCACGGCACTACAACAACGGCGCTGTTCTATAAAAACCATATAGATATGACTCCGTTAGGAGATATCACTGCCACCGTAGTGACCCTCATTCAGTGCAATCCGCACATTGATTTTCTCTTCAATCACAACCTGCCCGACAAACGGGTGGAGTTAGACACAAGAGAACTTCGTGAGGTGCTCGGTGACGTGCCGCTGAACACCGTTGACGTTATAATGTGGATAAAAGAAAACCTCAGCGAACAGTATAACGGTGAAACGGCAGAATAAATACAGTTAATATTTTCAGAAAGGAAACGATAATATGAAATCATTGGCAGAACTCGCAGCAATCAGAGACAAAATGAAGGACAAGGTCGTTATCCGTGAAGGCTCTCAGGGAATCCGCGTTGTAGTCGGTATGGCTACCTGCGGTATCGCAGCAGGTGCTCGTCCCGTTCTCAACACCTTTGTTGAGGAAGTAGCTTCGGCAGGCCTTTCCGATAAGGTTTCGGTTACTCAGACCGGATGCATCGGCATTTGCCAGTATGAGCCCGTCGTTGAAATCTACGAGGATGGCAAGGACAAGGTCACTTATGTTAAGATGACCCCCGAAAAGGCAGCCGAGATTGTTGAAAAGCATCTTAAGGGCGGCAAGGTCGTCGCTGACTATATCATCAAGTAATTTTTAGGAGGTATAATTATGATTCGTGCACAAGTTCTTATTTGTGGCGGTACAGGATGTACCTCTTCGGGAAGCGTTGCTATTCAGAAGGAATTCGAAGAGCAGATTGTAGCTAATGGTCTTTCCGAGGAAGTTAAGATTGTACAGACCGGTTGTTTCGGTCTTTGTGCTCTCGGTCCTGTCGTTATTGTTTATCCTGACGGCACTTTCTACAGCCGTGTTACCGAAGAGGATGTCAAGGAGATTGTTTCCGAGCATCTTTTGAAGGGTCGTCCTGTTGAGCGACTTGTTTACACCGATACCGGCGACAAGGAGGTTGCTCCCGAGAATGTTTCTCTTAACGATACCGCTTTCTACCGTTCTCAGAAGCGTGTAGCACTCCGTAACTGCGGTGTTATCAACCCCGAAAACATTGACGAGTATATCGCAATGGACGGTTATCAGGCACTCGGTAAGGTTCTCACCGAGATGACTCCCGATGACGTTATCAAGGAAATTTTGGCTTCCGGCCTTCGCGGTCGTGGCGGGGGCGGATTCCCCACCGGTAAGAAGTGGGAATTGGCTCGCAACCTCGTTCCCGATGCAGACCAGAAGTACGTTGCATGTAACGCCGACGAAGGTGACCCCGGTGCATTTATGGACCGTTCGGTTCTCGAAGGTGACCCCCATGCTTTGATCGAGGCTATGGCTATTGCAGGTTATGCAATCGGCGCAAACCAGGGCTTCGTTTATGTTCGTGCAGAGTATCCTATCGCTGTTCGCCGTCTTGAAATTGCTATCAATCAGGCTCGTGAATACGGCCTCCTCGGTAAGGACATTTTCGGCACCGGCTTTGATTTCGATATGGAAATCCGTCTTGGTGCAGGTGCATTCGTTTGCGGTGAGGAAACTGCTCTTATGACCTCTATCGAGGGTAAACGTGGCGAGCCCCGTCCTCGTCCTCCGTTCCCTGCAGCAAAGGGTCTTTTCGGCAAGCCTACAGTATTGAACAATGTTGAAACCTACGCTAACATTCCTCAGATTATCTTAAAGGGCGCTGCTTGGTTCTCCTCTATGGGTACTGAGCGTTCCAAGGGTACAAAGGTATTTGCTCTTGGCGGTAAGATCAAGAACACCGGCCTTGTTGAGGTTCCTATGGGTACTACTCTCCGTCAGATTATCGAAGAGATCGGCGGCGGCATCCCCAACGGCAAGAAGTTTAAGGCAGCACAGACCGGCGGTCCTTCCGGCGGATGTATCCCTGCTCACCTTATCGACACCCCCATCGACTACGATAACCTTATCGAAATCGGTTCTATGATGGGCTCTGGTGGTCTTATCGTTATGGACGAGGACAGCTGTATGGTCGATATCGCTAAGTTCTTCCTCGAGTTTACTGTTGATGAGTCCTGCGGTAAGTGTACTCCCTGCCGTGTCGGTACCAAGAGACTTCTCGAAATGCTCGACAACATCACCAAGGGTAAGGCAACGTTAGAGGATCTCGACAGAATGGAAGAGCTCTGCTACTACATCAAGAAGAACGCACTCTGCGGTCTCGGACAGACTGCTCCCAACCCCGTTCTTTCAACTCTCCGTTACTTCCGTGACGAGTATGAGGCTCACATTGTTGACAAGAAGTGTCCCGCAGGCGTATGTAAGGATCTCCTTACCTACTCCATCGTTGCCGACAAGTGCTTCGGTTGCGGAATGTGTGCCAAGGCTTGTCCCGCAAGCGCAATTTACAAGACCGATTATACTGCTCCCGGCAAGAAGCTTCCTGCTCTTGCGATTGACGCTGACAAGTGTGTCAAGTGCGGTGCATGTATGGGTACATGTAAGTTCAAGGCTATTATTAAAGGTTAAGGAGGATACATACAATGGCTAAGATGATAAACTTAAAAATCAACGGTATGGATGTCTCCGTACCTGCCGGAACTACCATCCTCGAGGCAGCAAGAGAGATTGGTATTGAAATTCCTACTCTTTGCTTTATGAAGGAAATGAACGAGATTGGTGCTTGCCGTATCTGTGTTGTCGAGGCTAACGAAGGCCGTGGCTTCAGAATCGTTGCTTCCTGCGTATACCCCGTAACCGAGGGTATGGAGGTTAGAACTAACTCCAAAGCAGTTATTGAGTCAAGAAAGATGACTCTTGAGCTTTTGCTCTCCACCCACGACAGAAAGTGTCTTTCTTGCGTACGTTCGGGCAACTGCGAATTCCAGAAGCTCTGTAACGATTACGGCATTGAGGACGAGGCTAAGTTCGACGGCGATAAGCCCGTATACGAGCTTGACTACTCTTCTGCTCATATGATTCGTGACAACAACAAGTGTGTACTTTGCCGTCGCTGTGTTGCCGCTTGCCACGCCCAGCACGTTGGCGTTATCGGCGCTAACGACCGTGGTATCGACACCAACGTTGCTTGCGCATTCGAAAAGGGTCTCGGCGCTACCGGTTGCGTATCCTGCGGTCAGTGTATCATAAACTGCCCCACCGGCGCTTTGACCGAGAAGGACGATACCGATAAGGTACTCGACGCTATCAACGATCCCGAGAAGATCGTTATTGTTCAGACTGCTCCTGCAGTCCGTGCCGCTTTGGGTGAGGATTTTGGTCTTCCCGTTGGCACCGGAGTTGAGGGCAAGATGGTTGCCGCTCTCCGCCGTTTGGGCTTCGACAAGGTATTCGATACCGACGTTGCAGCCGACCTTACCATTATGGAAGAGGGAACCGAGTTCATCGACCGTGTAAAGAACGGCGGCGTTCTCCCCATGATTACCTCTTGCTCACCCGGTTGGATCAACTTCTGCGAGATGTATCATCCCAACATGATTCCCAACCTTTCTTCCTGCAAGTCTCCTCAGCAGATGTTTGGTGCGGTTCTCAAGACCTACTATGCAGAGAAGAACGGCATTGACCCCAAGAACATCGTTTCCGTATCGGTTATGCCATGTACTGCTAAGAAGTACGAGATTATGCGTGACGACGAGAATGCCGCAGGCGTTCCCGATCTTGACATCACCATCACCACCCGTGAGCTTGCCAGAATGATTAAGAAGGCAAGAATCGAGTTCAACAAGCTCCCCGATGAGCAGTTTGACTCTCCTTTGGGCGAGGCTACCGGTGCAGGCGTTATCTTCGGTGCTACCGGCGGTGTTATGGAAGCAGCTCTCAGAACTGTCTCAGAGGTTCTCGAAGGCAAGACCATTGAGAACGTTGAGTACACTGCAGTTCGCGGTACCGATGCTATCAAGGAAGCAACCGTTAACGTTGCAGGAATGGATGTTAACATCTGTGTTGTCAGCGGTCTTGACGCTGCTCATAAGGTTCTCACCGCTGTTGAAAACGGCGAGAAGAACTATCACTTCATCGAAATCATGTGCTGTCCCGGCGGCTGTGTAAACGGCGGTGGTCAGCCTATCCAGCCTACTTCTGTACGTCAGACCGTTGATATCAAGGCTCTCCGTGCAAAGGCTCTCTATGATTACGATGCAGCAAATACCAAGAGAAAATCTCACGAAAGCCCCGTTGTCAAGGCTCTCTACGACGAGTATTTTGAGAAGCCCGGCAGCCACAAGGCTCACAAGATTCTCCACACATCGTATGTCGACCGTTCCAAGAACGTTATGAAATAAGTTGGTTAAACGGCGAATTAAAATCAGCTGAAACAAACCGCCTTTGAGGAAACTCAAAGGCGGTTATGTGTTTATGTGGGTATTTATAGGTATATATAAATGATGTAGGGGCGAATCACGAATCGCCCGCGGAACGTCGAGGAGCCGTTTCACACATAGGGTTTTAAGCCAGTATATAAGGCATAATTATCTCAAGAGGTGATTGCTTTGCATAAAGGAGTCAGAGATTTGAGGGAATACCGCGATATAACGCAAAAGCAAATGGCTGAATTTTTGCAGATTCATCAGACAACATATTCTGATTACGAACTAGGAAATTTGAATATCCCGGTCGAAATACTAATAAAACTTGCAAGGTTTTATGAGACGAGCATTGATTATGTTGGCATTACCGATGAAATAACACCGTATAGGCGATTAAAACAGGAAAATTTATATACTGACCAGTGCTTGTTGACGGAACTGATAACAATTAAAAGCATTATTACTTGTAAAAATTTGCGAAATAATGTATAATTAAAGCAAAGAAAAAAACGGAGCAGTTTATGGAACAGAGCTTAAAGGTAATCGCAAAAATTCACACGGCACACAAGGAAAAATTCGGTATACCGCGTCAAAGCGGAATGGTTGAGTTACCTGCAGAAATCGTGTTTGAGCCTGAATACCGCGACCCCAATGCGATTCGAGGGATTGACGGATTTTCGCATATCTGGGTGTTGTGGCAGTTTTCCAAGGCTAAGTGCGACACGTGGCAACCCACCGTCCGACCGCCAAGGCTCGGCGGCAACAAGCGTATGGGCGTTTTTGCAACGCGTTCGCCGTTCCGTCCCAATTCAATCGGTTTGTCGTCGCTGAAGCTTAAAAGTGTTGAGCTGACGGCCGACCGCGGACCTGTTTTGCACGTTTTGGGTGCCGATATTCTGGACGGCACCCCGATTTTTGACATAAAACCGTACATCGCCTTTACCGACAGCCACCCTGATGCCGTTTGCGGATTTTCGGAAGGGTATAAGGAGTATAAACTGAAGGTCGAAATGCCCGAAAATGCCGATTTGCCCGAGGATATAAAGCAAAATATCATTGATTTGTTGGCCTGCGACCCAAGACCGTCGTATCAAAACGACCCAGATAGGGTTTACGGACTCGACGTGGCAGGTTATTCAATAAAATTCACTGTGGGCGGGGAAACCTTGACGGTTGTTGAAATAAACAAATAACAAAAAGCGTTTGCAACAGAAGTTGCAAACGCTTTTAACATAAATTTAAAAACGCATAATAGTAAAATGGTTTGCCAATCACACAACATAGTTATAGAAGCTAAACCTCATTGGTAGTATGCTTTAGGTATAGTATAAAACTCAAACCTGAAGAAGTCAACCGTAAAAAAAGAAAGGAAAAAATGTTTGAAAATGTAAACAGATACTCCAACCCGTCTGAACTTCGCGTCACCGATATGCGCTTTGTCGATATCGATGGAGCACCCAAAAGATGCACACTTCTCCATATTGACACTAACCAGGGTATCAGCGGCTACGGTGAGGTGCGCGATGCATCCTCCAAGACCTATGTTTTGATGTTTAAGAGCCGTATATTGGGCGAAAACCCCTGTAATGTAGATACGATTTTCCGCAAGATTAAGCAGTTCGGCGGTAAATTCCGTGTCGAGGTTCGTGTTTATTGCAATCGACCATTTCGGTCACGTTTGCGTTGAGGATTGCGTCCGTTTTACACGCAAAAAGGAACCCTACAACCTTGCATGGATTGAGGATATGGTACCTTGGATTTACACCGACCAGTATATCCGTTTAAAGAACAGCACTTACTTCGGTGGACTTTTTTATCAGCATTTCTCAATTATTTCCTTTGCGGTCAAAGATATAAGCACGGGGCGTTCGGCAGTGCTTGGGTGGTTAGGTTTGTGAAAAATGAAGTATTCCTCGCCGTCAAGCGCAGTGAATATCATTCCGTGGCCGCCGTCATCATCAAAAATTAGGTTATCGGAAACCGTCCATTTGCCGTTTAATTTACCGTTATCAGAGTAGGCGATACCTTCGCAGTAGTTACCGCCCTTGACAAAGCTTGCCCAAATACAACAGAGTTTACCGTTATGCTTTACCACAAACGGACCGTCGGTAACAAAATTGCCTTCATCTTTAACACTTCTGACCCAAGATGCGTCACCGGCCGACCACAATACGAAAGGCTCACCGTCGGCCTTTTTAAGGTCGGGGGTTAGTTTCATCGCACAAACAGCACCGTTGCCGATTTGCATCCATTCGTGGCAGAAAATCATATAAGGCACGCTGTCTTCAACGTAAAAAGTGCCGTCAAGGCTCGACCACTCGGGAGGGGTAATCATACCGTCCGACCAAGGTGTAAACTTGCCGTCGGGGGTATCGCAAACCAAAATGCCCGTACCACGGTAGCTATTTTCAGGCTTGAAGGTGGCAAACATATAGAATTTACCGTTATATTCGTGCACCTCGGGTGCCCAAAAGTCTTTAACACCCCAAAAATCTTCGGTACGTTCAAAAATCGACTTTGGCTCGCTCCAATTTTCAAGGTCGGAGCTTATATACACGTCAAAGCCGAACTGCTCGACTGCTCTCGAACCGTACATATAATATTTTCCGTTGTGTGTAAGCGCAAACGGGTCGCGGATATTGATATCGGAAATTTTCATAAATTTACCCCCAAGGACTTAGTTTATTTCAGTATATCGCCTGCAACAACATATTGCAACCATAAAAAAGCACCCGTTGGTTTCTCAACGGGTGCTTTGAAGTTGATAAGTAATAAAATTACTTGAGCTCTACCTTTGCGCCAACTTCTTCGAGCTTCTTCTTCATCTCTTCAGCTTCGTCCTTAGAAACAGCTTCCTTCAAGGTCTTGGGAGCGCCGTCTACAAGGCCCTTAGCCTCTGCAAGGCCAAGACCGGTGATCTCACGAACAGCCTTGATAACCTTGATCTTCTCTGCGCCAGCCTCTGCGAGAACAACGTCAAACTCGGTCTTCTCCTCAGCTGCGGGGCCTGCTGCTACTGCGGGACCTGCTACTGCAACAGCTGCTGCTGCAGATACGCCAAACTCCTCTTCTACTGCGTGTACGAGCTCAGAAAGCTCAAGAACGGTAAGAGCTTTGATTTCTTCAATCATTGCTGCAATCTTTTCAGATGCCATTTTAATTTCCTCCAATAAATAATTTTTGTTTTAATTTGTTTGTTTTAAATTTGTTTACGCACAGAAATTATTCTGCTGCGGGCTCTGCTGCGCCTTCACCGTCTTTATCAACGATGGCCTGAATGACACGGGCGAATGCAGAAATAGGTGCATTGAATGCGTTGCAAACTGTTGCGAGAAGGATGTCTCTCGGGGGCAGTTTAGCAAGAGAGTCGATAGTTGCGAGGTCGATAACCTTTCCGTCAAGAAATCCGGTCTTAACCTTGAAGCTATCATTGGTCTCAGCGTACTTGCTGAGGATTCTTGCGGCAGCTACGTGATCGTCTGCGCTGGTAGCGAGAGCGGTAGCACCGTTCAAGAAAGGATCCATCTCAGCGAGGTCGGAGCCTTCGATTGCGAGGTGGAGAAGGGTGTTCTTTACAACAGAGTACTGAACGCCTGCTTCACGGAGCTCTTTACGGAGCTTGGTGTCATCAGCAACCGAGATACCGGTGTAGTCAACAACAACACCTGCAACTGCGCCTTCAACCTTGGCCTTGATTTCAGCAACCTGCTGCTGCTTCATTTCCAAAACTGACTGACTGGGCAAAATATTCACCTCCGAAAAATGAAAAGTGCCTGTTCCAAAGACGGACAGGCACGAAAAAAGTCAATAAAATATAAGACGTTTTAAGTGTACATCCTCGGTAGGCAGACTCGAAGTCTTTACGCAAAGCACCTACTGTCTTTGGAATTAACACAAGTATATTACCACAAACCCTTCGGTTTGTCAAGCATTATTTTTGAAATTCACGAATTTTGTTGTGCGGTCTGCTTTATACGGTCGGACAACGTGAGTCTTCTGCGGACTATCCGGCAATAAATGAACAGTGCCGCAAAGGTTAGTCCCCACGAAATGGGGTAGGAGAGATAGAGTGAGGTGGTGGTGTTCCAGATTTTGAACACCGAGAACACCCAGACGATTCTCAAACCGCAGGCACCGATAAGCGAAATAATCATCGGGACGACCGACTTGCCCATACCTCTGATTGAGCCTGTTGTAAGGTCCATCATACCGCAGATAAAGTAGGTCGGGCAGATAATTGCCATACGCATCATACCTGCCTGAATATCGGCCTCGTTTGACGAGTATAAAGACATAAGCTGGTGGTCAAAGCCCCAAGCGATAAGTCCTGTTACCAAGCCCGTCACACTAACCAACAAAAAACCGGTATAGTATATCTTTTTCAGCATCCCATATTGCTTTGCACCGCAACATTGACCTGTAAAGGTGATAATGGTCTGATAAAATGCGTGCATTGCAAGGTATAAAAAGCCTTCAACGTTGGCGGCATTTCCGTTTCCTGCAATGATACTTGGGTCCTTGAAAGAATTTATGGCCGACTGAATAACAACGTTGGATACCGAAAACAGAGAGCCTTGTATGCCCGCAGGTACACCAAGTGCTATAATCTGTCCAACCCAGGTTTTGTTTAACTTTAAGCCTTTAAGGTGGAGTTTTATAGGCTGACTCGTTTTGATAAGCACGCCAACTGTCAACGCGGCGGTAATGAAATGAGATGCCGAGGTTGCAATAGCAACACCCCTGACGCTCATATCAAAGCCGATAACCGTGATAAGGTTAAGGATAACGTTGACCACACCGCCTATGCTCAAGAAAATCATAGGACGTTTTGTGTCACCGTAGGCACGCATTATGGCCGAGCCGAAGTTGTATATCATCGAAAATGGTGCACCTATGAAATAAATCTGCAGATACTGCTCGGCAAAAGGAAGTACGTTTTCCTCGGTGCCGATAAGTCGGAGCAACGGTTTGGCAAAGATAAAACCCAAAACGGCGATAACGGCACCTGCAATGAAGCCAAGCAACATTGCGGTCTGTACCGCGGTGCGCAGGTGGTCAAAGTTCTTAGAGCCGATTATACGTGCAATAACAACATTAACACCGACCGAAATGCCGATAAAAACACCGACGATAAGGTTTATCATTGAACCTGTCGAGCCGATTGCAGCCTGTGCCAATGAGCCGTTTACAGTGTCAAACTTGCCAACAACGATAAGGTCGGCAGCATTAAAAATGAGCTGCAAAACACCCGAAAGAATAACGGGTATTGTGAACATTATCATATTTTTAACTAGCGAGCCTTGTAAAAGGTTTTTGTTATTATTTTTCAATGACACAAAAATCCCTCATTTTAAAACAAAAAGCGAAAAACTAAACCTAACGAAAAAACAACCGACTGTGCCGTACGACACAGTCGGTAAATTCTAAAATTAAGCGCCGTACTTAGAAGCGTTAACCTTAATTCCGGGGCCCATAGTAGTAGCAACTACGCAGGACTTGATATACTGACCCTTAGCTGCAGCAGGCTTTGCCTTTGCAACAGCGTTGAGCAAGGTTTCGAAGTTCTCCTGAAGCTTCTCAGGACCAAAGGAAACCTTACCAATGGGGCAGTGGATGATGTTCTGCTTGTCAAGACGGTACTCGATCTTACCTGCCTTAGCCTCGGTAACTGCACGAGCTACGTCGGGGGTAACGGTACCTGCCTTGGGGTTAGGCATAAGTCCGCGAGGACCGAGAACCTTACCCAAACGACCTACAAGACCCATCATATCGGGGCTTGCGATAACAACGTCGAAATCCATCCAGTTTTCGTTCTGAATCTTAGCAACCAAATCCTCAGCGCCAACGAAATCAGCACCTGCAGCCTTAGCGGCCTCAGCCTTGTCTTCCTTACAGAAAACGAGGGTACGAACGGTCTTACCGGTACCGTTGGGGAGAACAACTGCGCCACGAACCTGCTGGTCAGCGTGACGAGAGTCAACACCCAAGCGGATGTGAGCCTCAACGGTCTCATCGAACTTTGCGGTTTTAGTCTTTACAGTAAGGTCCATTGCCTCAGCAATGTCATACTGCTTTGTAGTATCTACAAGCCCAGCGCTTGCAACATATTTCTTTCCGTGTTTCATTATAATTTCCTCCCAAATAAGTGGTTAAATCGGATATTTCCTCCCACAAGGGAGCATCAGTCTTCGACAGTGATGCCCATTGAACGTGCAGTACCGGCAACCATAGACATAGCTGCTTCGATAGATGCTGCGTTAAGGTCGGGCATTTTCTGTTCTGCGATCTTTCTAACCTGCTCCGAAGTGATCTTAGCTACCTTAGTCTTGTTAGGAACGCCGGAAGCCTTGTCAATTCCGCAAGCCTTCTTGATAAGAACGGCTGCAGGAGGAGTCTTGGTGATGAAAGTGAAGGAACGGTCGGCGTATACAGTGATAACAACAGGAATGATAAGACCTGCGTCATTCTTGGTACGCTCGTTGAATTCCTTGGTGAATGCCATAATGTTTACACCGTGCTGACCGAGAGCCGGACCAACAGGGGGAGCCGGAGTTGCTTTTCCGGCAGGGATCTGAAGTTTGATATAGCCAGTAATTTTCTGTGCCATTGCTTGCACCTCCAAAAATAGTGGTGGCGGTGTTTATTTTAAAACACTCACGGAGCGCCCATCAAAAATAATATTTGGCGTTCCTCCCACGGGGCGACGCTTTTCTTAGCGTCTTAAAGCAGGTTGCCCTGCGACTTATCATTAGTCTTCAATCAATTCAATCTGATTGAGTTCGAGTTCAACAGGTGTTTCTCTGCCGAACATCGAAATAGTGACGCGAACGTTGTTGTTATTAACATCGATCTCATCAACAACACCGGTAAAGGTTTCCAAAGGACCGTCGATAATTCGAACGGAATCTCCAACTGCGTATTTAACCTCGACGCTGCGCTTTTCAACGCCCAAGGACTCAACCTCTTTATCGGTGAGTGGTACCGGCTTGGAAGCCGGACCAACGAAGCCCGTGCATCCGCGTGTGTTACGCACGACGTACCACGAGTCATCGGTAACGATCATTTTGATCATTACGTAACCGGGGAAGATCTTTCTTTCTACCTGCTTTTCCTTACCGTCTGCACCGATTTCGGTAACAATTTCGGTAGGAATCTTGATATCCTGAATGAGATCCTGCATTCCGCGGTTTTCGACCATTTTTTCAAGGTCGGTCATAACCTTGTTCTCATAGCCTGAGTATGTGTGTACTACATACCACTTGGCTTCGCCTAAATCTGCCATAGCTTAACCTCCCAAAATGTACGCATTAAGCGTAGATAAGGTCAAGTAATGCTCCGAGACCAAAGTCAACAGCCCAGATAAATGCTCCAACGATAAGGCAGATAATCAAAACGATTATTGTGTTCTTAACGACAGCTTTGGGACCGGGCCAAACGATCTTCTTAATCTCGCCCTTGTAATCCTTAAGGAATTTAATTACCTTCTGGGTAATGGTGAGCGATCCATCGCCTGCTGCAAGGACTGCAAGCTTATCGGCTGCAAGCAGATAAACCAAAGCACTGATGCAGGTGAGGAAGCAGGCTGCAGAGATGAGGAACGGAATAACCGTTGTTTTCAAAGCCTCTGCGGCATAGCCTGCAGGAACAATACCATACAGATCCAAGAAACTTGCGGGCTTGCATGCAATAACCAGCATATAGACCGCAGTGATGATCGAGAAAGCAATTGTAGCCCATCTGATATTCTTAGCCTTCTTCCAAAAGTAGGAAGCAGCAGCGAATACGACGGTAAAAGCAATCAGGATGAAGTTGAACAACAAGTGTGCGGACTTAGCGCCTGTTGCACCGTTGCCATACTCTGCGCCGAAAGCAAATTCTGCTCCGACTCGACCGGTTTCGTTAAGACTGCCGTAGACTACGTCGCTGTAAGGAGCAAAGAACAACAATACAGCTGCGACGGCGAAGATAAGTGCGAGTACACCGAAAACGTTTTTAGTTAACTTCATGTGTACCTCCTTACTTCGTCTCTTTGTGAACGGTGTGCTTCTTGCAGAATCTGCAATACTTGTTCATCTCAAGACGATCCGGGTCGTTTTTCTTGTTCTTCATAGTGTTGTAGTTGCGCTGTTTGCACTCAGAACAAGCAAGTGTAATTTTAACTCTCATGACGGCACCTCCCGTTTTACGGAAATAATTTTGTTCCCATTTTTTCAGAGAACGCGAGCCTCCCTCGAATCGGACAAAAGCCGCACGCCGCAAAAGCACCATATATTGTAGTGCTTTTGAAAGCGCAAACAACGTGCTGTATATCCGTTGTCCGAAAAGGGTCTTAAACTAAAAAAGACCCTCGCAGAGGTACTAGCATTATAGCACAACTCACTGCAAAGGTCAAGCGTTTTTTTTGTTTGGAGTCATATTTTTTTGAAAGAAGATGCCGCTTATTTATGATACGTTCCGCCTTGCGAAATTTTAAATGCACGGTATATCTGTTCCAAAAGCATCACACGGGCCAACTGATGCGGAAAGGTCATTTTGGACATCGAAAGCTTGTAGTCAGCCTTTTGCTTAACGCGGTCGGACAGTCCGTAAGACCCACCGATAATAAACACAACGTTGCTTTGACCCGAAACGCCGATTTCGGAAAGTTTGTGCGATAGTTCTTCACTGTCCATCTGCTTGCCCTCAATACACATCGGTATCACGTACGCACCGTTAGAAATGGCAGTAAGTATCTTTTCAGCCTCGGTTTCTAGAGCTTGTGAAATTTGCGACTCATTAGGCGAGTCGGGCAGTTTGGCGGCATCTATCTCAACGCTTTTGAGTGTGCAAAGTGTTGACAACCGCTTTTCATACTCCTTAACAGCATCGCGGAGATACTGTTCTTTAAGTCTGCCGACCGTTATAAGTGTGATTTTTAACATTTATTTATTAACCTCAATCATTTTTAAAAAATAATCGCTTTTCCGTTCTTTGGCGGTGCTATATATAATGTATAGTCCTCATCCTCGACCATATGCTTGTCCATCAGTGCTGCAACGGTACAGCTTCGGGCAATTTCGGGACGGTTGTTTTCGCGGCTCAAATGTCCCAAAACGATTCTTGTTGTGCCTGATTCAACCAATCTTTGCAGTTCGGCAGAGCAGGCTATGTTTGAAAGGTGACCCTTATCGCTCAAAATTCTCTTTTTCAGGTGGGGAGGATACGAGCCTTTTTGAAGCATTGCAACGTCGTGGTTGGATTCAAACAAAATAGCATTACAACCCGTCAAAGCGTGGTGTACTTCTTCTGAAACAAAACCAAGGTCGGTACAAACGGCACATTTTTTGCCGTCGGGCATATTGATAACGTATCCGCTTGAGCCCTCACAGTCGTGGCTTGTGGCAAAGCGTCGGACAAGCATATCGCCAATCTGTATATCGCCCTCTATTATATGTATATAATCTTCGATTTCTTCAAGATTCTCATCAAGCATTGCACGTGCCGTAATCGGTGAGGCAAAAACGGGGATTTTATGTTTCTTTACAAAAACACGCAAGCCTTGGATGTGGTCAATGTGCTCGTGGGTGATAAAAATACCACCCAACGTCTTGGGGTCGATACCACCTAGTGCCAAGGCATCGGTGATACCCTTGCAGCTTATACCTGCATCAACAAGTATACCGTCCTTGCCGTGACCGATATAGGTACAGTTGCCCGAACTTGAACTCGCAATCGGGAAAAGTCGAGACATAAAACCACTCCTTTAATTAAAGTAAAAAAGGTAGGGGCGAACGGTGTTCACCCCTACGACTTGTGTTCTGAAAATGAATTAAACTGCCGAGCGACCGATGTTGGGGTCGATATAGGTTACTCTGCGAATGTCTGCACCAACGGCGGACAACTTTTCAACAATGTTGTCATATCCGCGGTCGATAAACTCGACGTTTTCAATCTCGGTCGTGCCCTCGGCGGCAAGACCTGCAAGGACCATTGCAGCACCTGCACGAAGGTCGGTAGCCTTAACGGGTGCTGCGGTAAGCGACTCAACACCGTTGATAATGGCAACCTTACCGTCAACCTTAATCTTGGCACCCATCATAGTAAGCTGGTCAACGTATTTGAAGCGGTTATCCCAAACACCCTCGGTCATAACGCTGACACCCTCGCAAAGAGCGAGCAGGGTGGTCATCTGCGGTTGCATATCGGTGGGGAAACCGGGATGTGGCATTGTGAGAACGTTGCAGGCCTTGGGTCGCTTTCTCATAATAACGCGTACCGCTTCGTCATACTCGTGTACAACTGCACCTGCTTCAATAAGCTTGGCGCTTATCGACTCCAAATGCTTGGGGATAACGTTGGTGATGGTGATATCACCGCCTGTGATAGCGGCGGCAATCATATAGGTGCCCGCCTCAATCTGGTCGGGAATTATGCTGTATGTTGTTCCGTGAAGCTCTGAAACGCCACGAATCTTGATAACGTCGGTACCCGCACCCATAATGTTGGCACCCATCGAGTTCAAAAAGTTTGCAAGGTCAACGATATGAGGCTCTCTTGCGGCATTTTCAATAATGGTAAGACCGCGTGCCTTAACGGCGGCCAACATAATGTTGACGGTGGCACCGACCGAAACCTTGTCAAGATAAATGGAACTACCCGTCAGCTCTTCGGCATAGGCGTTAACCATACCACTGTCAATAGTGACGGTGGCACCCAAGGCCTCAAAGCCCTTGATGTGCTGGTCGATGGGTCGGACACCAAAATCGCATCCGCCGGGAGGGGCAACTCTGGCCTTTTTAAAACGACCGAGCATTGCGCCGATAAAGTAACTACTGGCACGCATTTTGGAGGCCATAGAAGCCGACAAAACGTGCGAATGTATATGAGTAGGATCAATTTCAACGGTGGTACTGTTAATAACCTTTACGTTGGCACCCAGCTCGTAAAGGATGCGGATTATAACATTGACGTCGGAGATGGACGGTACGTTTTCAATTCGGCAAACGCCGTCGCACAAAAGCACAGCAGGAATAATAGCGACAGCAGCGTTTTTAGCACCGCTTATCTGAATCTCTCCGCTTAATGCGTTTCCTCCGTTCACAATAATCTTTTCCACAGGATGCACTCCCTCAAAAATTCTTTAAATCTTAAAACCCAAAATAAGTATTGCCGTTTTTTAATGTAAAAGACAAGGAAAAATAAAACGGCAAAAATCGGTCAATTTGTCAACCGCACATAATTTACCTAATTTACAATAATTCTACTCTACATTATACACACAAACCCTCAATTTGTCAAATGAAATATTGATATAATATCAATATATGCGGTGATTTCGACAAAAAATGAGCATATTTTGAGGAACGGAAACATTATGTAAACTGTTTTGCTCTTAAAAATTCTAAATGTTTTATGCGCTTATTAATTGTACGGTGCACTCGGATATTTTTCAAGTTGCAAATATTCACAAAAAAGGTAGCGACAACATCGCTACCTTTAAAAGTTAAAGCTCTTTTCTGCCTTCCAAGGCACGGGAAAGGGTTACTTCGTCGGCATATTCAAGGTCGCCGCCGACGGGGATTCCGTAGGCAAGTCGGGTCACCTTAATGCCCATTGATTTTACAAGCCTTGAAATATAGCTTGCGGTGGCTTCACCCTCAACCGTCGGGTTGGTGGCAACGATAATCTCCTGCACCGTGCCGTCAGAAAGACGTGACATAAGTTCACGCAACTTCAGCTGGTCGGGACCAATGCCGTCAAGAGGACTGATAGCACCGTGCAAAACGTGGTAAAGTCCGTGAAATTCACGGGTGCGTTCAAAAGCCATAACGTCCTGCGCATCCTCAACAACGCAGATAACACTGCGGTCACGGTCAACGGCAGAGCAAAGCGAACAGACCTCACCGTCGGTAAGGTTCTGACAAACACTGCAATATTTGATTTTGGCCTTGGCGGAAAGCAATGCGTCCGAAAACTTGCCTGCCATATCGTCGGGACGGGTTATGACGTAATATGCAAGCCTTCTTGCTGTCTTTTTGCCAATGCCCGGAAGTCTTTCAAATTGCTCAACCAAGCGGTCAAGCGGTGCAACCGAATAAGCCATCAGAACAATCCCGGAATGTTAAGTCCGCCGGTGATAGCACCCATCTCGGACTCTTGAGCATCGGCAATCTTCTTGACAACGTCGTTGATAGCGATAACGAGGTAATCCTCAAGCATCTCTACGTCATCGGGGTCAACTGCCTCGGGGTCGATGGTGATTTTCTTCATTTCGTGGCTACCGGTCATAGTGACCTCAATCATTCCGCCACCGGCCGAAGCGGTGAATTCGCGGTTTTCAAACTCTGCCTGGAAGTTCTGCATATCCTCCTGCATCTTCTGAACCTGACGCATCATAGCTGCCTGACTCTGTCCTTGGTTTGCTCCGGGTATTCTTGCTTTCATAGATATATTCCTTTCTGACGGCTCAATTTTCCGAGCCGGGTACTTCAAGTGATTTTAATCTGTTTATAATGTTCTGCAACGGGTCGTCCGTTTCGACTACTGACTTTTTATAAGGTCCCAATCGGTAGGTTCGGCCAACAACGGCGTTGACAGCATTGCGAATCTGTGTGCGGTAAATCGGGTCGTCGCTTCGCATAAGCGAGAAGAACTGGTCGTTCTCCGAATCAATCAGCAGGAAATCACCCTGCACGAAGGCTTTTGAACCACGCAAAACTGCGGCGAGCAGGGGAGCTGATTTTGAAAGCTCGGCCTGAACATCCGACCAAGCATCGAAAACTTCGGGAGTGGCCTTTTCGGCAGTGATTTTTTCAGGGGCGGACTCGTTCATCGCAGGTATAGAAGACTCGGGTGCGACATCCTCCGAAGGAATCGGCGACATACCGTCGTCCAACGGAATCTCGTCTGCAACGGGCTCCTCTATCGGTGCGGCGGGCTTTTTGGTGGCAACCGCTTCGGTTTGTACCGTAGCGGTCACAGATTGGGGAGCAACCTTTCCAACCGAGTATTTTAAAGTTCTTTCAAGCCTTTCAAGACGGTCAAGCAAGGCCTCGGATGTGGCCTCCAACTGCGGAGAGCAGAGCTTAACAACGGCGGTTTCAAACTCGGTTCTTCGGTCACACATCGACATTCTGTCAAGTGAATTGCTCAAAACATTTATAGCATTCACAATGCCCTCAAGAGGATACTGTGAGGCTTGTGCCTTTAAATCTTCGAGTTCCTTAGGTGCACAAACGATAAGCGACTGACAATCCTTTACGGTACGTGCTACCATCAGATTACGGTAGTGATTTATCATTTCGGTGCAAAGGCGTTGCAGGTCAACGGCGCTTTTATGAAGCTCGTCCACCTTGTGCAAAGCACCGCCAACGTCGGAGAGTCTTATTTTTTCGGCTAATTCAAGGCAATAGTTGTTGCCTGCTAATGAGCAAACGCTCATAACGTCTGCATCGGTAATGTTGTGAGAACGTGCTGCACAAAGGTCAAGCGTTGACAGCGCATCACGCATACCGCCATCCGACAAAGCAGCAATCATATCGGCGGCCGATTGGTCAATGGTGAAGCCTTCCTTTTCGGAAATATATTGAATCCTTTGGCTGATAGCCTCGGATGAAATTCGGTGAAAATCAAATCTCTGACAACGCGAAAGAATGGTTGCGGGTAATTTATGCACCTCGGTGGTGGCAAGTATAAAAATGATGTGTGCAGGCGGTTCTTCAAGTGTTTTCAAAAGGGCATTGAAAGCGCCGATGGACAGCATATGCACCTCGTCGATTATATAAACGCGGTATTTGGCTGAGGTCGGAGTGTAGGAAACCTGCTCTTTAAGGTCGCGGATGTTTTCAACGCCGTTGTTTGAAGCTGCATCAATTTCGGTGATATCAAGCACATCACCGTTGTCGATGGCACGGCAGGATTCACACTCACAGCATGCGTCACCGTCCTTTGAATTAAGACAGTTGACAGCCTTGGCCAGAATCTTGGCACAGCTTGTCTTACCCGTACCACGAGGGCCTGTGAACAGATATGCGTGGAAAATCTTACCCGAACGAAGCTCATTCTTCAAAATGTCGGTGATATGCTCCTCGCCCACAACGTCAGAAAAGTTTTTTGGACGGTATTTGCGGTATAAAGCTTGATACACAATAACACTCCCTTCAGTAGGATATAGAAATCCCTTACGATAAAACCAGGTACGCCCTTAGGCGTACGAACGACCGAGTTGGCTGCGGCACACAAGGAAATCCGCTTAATGCTGCTCGGTTCCCCGCCTGACATGGTTCACGGCACCCTGTCGCACAGGACCCGACCGTTCGCACGCCCAAAAGCGTACCTACTCGGGTATTATACTACAAGACTTAGTAATTTACAACAGTTATTTTTAAATTTATATATTTTTATATAATATACTGCTATGCGGTCAATGATGTAAATATAAAAATAGCCCCGAGGGGTCGGTGTTCCAACGCCTCGGGGCTATTAAGTTTTGTGGCTTACTCAGTTGACGTATTGTTCCGATTATTTGCAAAATCTGAGGGTTGCAAGCTCGAACGCTCTGAGGTTCAACTTGACAGTTTTACCAAACTGTACGGGTTCAGATTTTGTTTCGGGCATATTGGTGATTACAACGCTCTTTACCCAAGCAGGTATGTTCACCTCAACTACACCGTCAACGCCGGAGTGTTCGGTTACACGGGCGATGATTCCGTTTCCGTCCTCGGCAAGCTTTGTATGGGATACGGTGGCTGTGCCACTTGCTACTGTGGGAAGTTCAACCGTCTGCAGGCTGTCGCTGACAGGAAGCAGAGGTCTGTAGAAATGCTCAGCGTCAACAGCAACAGTCGAATTAGCCAACGATGTTCCGTAAGAGGCAATCTCAAATGAGAACTGGTGGTTGCCTTCATCACGCATACCGTCCCATTCAGTCATAGTGTATGCACTATATTCATGTAAATAAGTAGGGTTGGTAGGGCTTCTGAGTACAGTGACGTAAATCTTTCTTCCACCTTCTACAGGAAGGATTTTGTAAGCAGGAGTACCGCTATTGAAAACAGCAACGCTCTTAGTGTTACTGTCGACACCTGCATATCTATAAGCAGGCCAATCACCGTCGGCACCGTTCAATGCATATTGAGGCTCATAGGGTTCTCTTTCAAGCCAACCGCCGGGGATACCGTAAATATCCTTGCTGTTCTCAATGGGAACAGGGAAGCAGGCCATCAATCTTACACCTGCGGCAGCCCATTCCAATTTCGCGTCTATCTTTATGCGATCATATCCATCAAGCAGGGTTACCGACCAGAACATTTTAGCTCCAACGATGGGAATGTTTGTATTCTGCATAGTGTAAGTAGTTTTAAAACAAAGCTTACGGTACTTATCACCTTTTTCATAATAGAATAAGGTTGTTTTCTCACTCAACGAAGTTGTTTTATACGGAGGCTCAAGTCTTGCCCAAGGTGAACCGTTATCGCTTTCAATAATCCATTCAACAGGACGGTTGCCGTCAAGAGTATCACAAACAACGCCATATCTCTCATCAATAATTCTTCTTATTCCCTTATCGTCTGCCTCAATGGTGAAATATTCGTTTTTAATAACAGTTATTTCGCCGTCACTTTCGCGGACAACCTTTTCCTCTTTTCCGGTCAGGACAGTCTCGGTTAACACGGCATGTTCTTTGGGTGCTTGATTCAATCTTTCGGGAGCAGGTTCGTACATAACCTTCCTGGTGGTGTAGGGGGCAAGGTTATCAACTACCGCAATGCGACCGTCACTACTTTTATAAGTGCCGCTGAAAGTGGTAGAGGTTGGGTTGAAGAGGCATACCTCGTCAGAGGTATCGTCTGCAAGGTATTTTTCTTTGGCGACATCATTTATATCGACAAACATATCCATAATTTCGTCATAACCTTGGTCGACAATAGTGCCGTATGCCGAATCGTGGAAACCGTTGAGCAGATATTTCCTCCAAATCTGGTCATATGAATAAGGCTTTTCACCCGAAAGTGCTCTCATTGCTTCGATGGTTTCACCGGCCAACAGTTTGTTTTCCTTGTCGCAAAGGTTCTGTTTTATCTTGATTCGGGTGGTGTATCCACCTGTGGTGTTGGGGTTGAATTCCGGACTTGTTCTGACCTTAAGTCCGGTAAAGTCACCTTTATTAACTTTTTCAATTTCGTCCTTAAAAACTTCTAGCATGAAATCCCAATGTCCAAGTGATATATCTACATCCTGTTCCTTGCGAATAGTCGCTATCTGTTTTGGGGTGTCCTCTGATGGCATAAATTCCTCGCCACCGATTCTCATTACACTACTTGCGTGTACATCTTTTTTCAAACCTATTTTCCACCACAGTCTGTCGGTAATGCTGACATCAATACCAGAGCCGTTACAGGCAGGGCAAACCTCGTCGCCGATTTTTTTAAATCCGTTACATTTTGCGCATGGAGGGTATTTTGACCAACCGCCGCCACTGCCTACAGCAACACGGTTTTTGACGGATATTGCACTTTTATCAATGCCGACCCATACATCATCGTCAAAGGGGTTATAGTATATTTCGATGACGTATTCAGCGCCAAATTGCCTGAGTATCTGCGGCAACTGGGCACTATTTCCGAAGGCATCGCTTCGGTTTGCGATTTTAGGAGTTTCACCCATATACTTTTTAAAGAAAGCGTCGGACACGAGGTAGTTCCTGATAATAGCTTCGGGATGAATGAAGTTACTGTCGAGAATTACGTAACCTGTGTTAGTGGTTTTTAACACTCCGTCAGCGTATAGCTTTTTGATTGTTTTCTCCTTTTCAGGGCAACGTTCAATAAAGGTTTCAACGGCACAGGGAGTTTCAATCTGGAATTTATAATCCGGGAATTTCTCTGCAAACTCGATATTTTTATTTACATAATTTTCCTCGATCTCGGCATAGGATATAAAGTTCTTTCCTTTCCAGACAAGATCACGCTTAAAACATCTGCGCCATATCTGATCAAAATGATTTTCAATGACGCCGACAACTTTTCTTTTTTTCTCCATAATAATGACCTCCTACTGATTGATTTGGGGTTAATTCAAATATAGCAAAAGCCCTTGTTTTTGTCAAGAGTTTTTGCTCAATCAAAAGTCTTAAATTATAGTGTCACAATACATAGATTACCTTGTTGCAAATGAAAGCGAAAACGCGATAAGAGGTGAATCGTTATATCGTAATTTACACAGAAGAACCGGCAACGGTTTTTGGATAAAAAATATGGACAAATTGACAATGATGCTGTATAATTGATTTAAAGGTGGTGGATATATGGAAAATCAGGTGAGATTTGAGGATATAGGTTTTGCAGGAGCGGTTTTTACCAACATCTCGGCAACCGAGCAGAATTGGAGCTACAACTCCAGATATTACGGATATATGGATAAACCGAGACCTGATAACGGTTTGGTATTTATAACATCTGATATGAGGGTGAGATTTGAAACAGCCGACGGAATGGTTTTTGAAGCGTTTAAAGGTGATGTTGTTTTTGCACCTCAGGGAACGCTTTACAAGGTTGATTTTTTTGATGTTGACCATAGCTTAAACACCCATTCCTACACTGCAAATTTTGAGATGAGAGATACCGATGGAGTTGATTTTTCGGAGGACGGCGGTTTGCGAATCATAACGCATGACCGAATGGGTGAGTTTGTGCCAATGGTGGCCGAGTTGTCTTCTGCCTGCAACGATTTTCGCAATAATCAACTGCGTATAATGTCAAAATTCTGTGCACTGCTAGATTGTATTATTACGGGTATAAATGAACGGTCCGAAGAGTATTATCCCATTCGCCGAGGTATAGATGTTTTGAATGTTGAGTGGAATCGCAACGAACGTATTTCCAGATATGCCGAGCTTTGCGATATCAGCGAAAGTTATTTCCATATGTTGTTTAAAAAGTGGTCGGGCTTGAGTCCCGTTGAGTACCGCAACCGATTAAGGGTGGCCCACGCAAAATCGATTTTGCAGAACACATCGATGAGTATTGCCGAGGTGGCCGTGGCGGTAGGTTTTGACGACCAGTTTTATTTCAGCCGTGTGTTCAAATCGGTCACAGGCGCCTCTCCGCAGAAGTATAGGAAAGTAACGTAAAACCCTGCACAGCACCTTTTGTGCTGTGCAGGGTTGCTTTATATCACACAACAACACGATATTACTTTAAATTGCCCTGTTCAGTTCTCGCCGTGTAAAATAATCGAAACAAAACAAGAAACACCCATCTTACGATGAGTGTTTCTTGTTTTGGTGACCCGGACGAGAATCGAACTCGTGTTACCGCCGTGAAAGGGCGGTGTCTTAACCGCTTGACCACCGGGCCGTATAAATCCGCACTGTAGGTGCGGATTGTTTGGTAGCGGTAGTCGGATTTGAACCAACGACAAATCGGGTATGAACCGAGTGCTCTAGCCAACTGAGCTATACCGCCATATATTCAGTTTCGGGAACTGTGCCACGATATTATAATATGATGTGAGCTATTTGTCAATAGTTTTTTAAAAAATATTTTTATTCACCTAAATTTTGGGTTTTACCAAGGTGTATTCGGTTTGTTTCACTTGCAATTTGATGATATGATAGTGTTGAGCAGCATATTGTTGCCATGAATTTGGCGATTTATTAACGGTGCATATTATGTAATTATTAAATTTATATTAAATATAAAAAAACAGTAGTATTTGTCGACCGTGTGTGCTATAATGATTGATGTATATGGGGAAGTGTTCGTGATTTTCAGAAATGTCGGACACCAACCGCCAAGGGAATTTCAAAAAGGGGGTCGTCAGAAATGAAAAAATTGAACTTTTTACCGTTGGTTTTGGCAGTTTGTGTGTTCTTTGCATCCTGCTCGGGCTTTGGTGTAGACATTGATGACAGCCTTTCTCCCCCCAAGCCCTCGGGTGAACTGTATGAGATACAAAAGGCCCTTGAAACAGCAGTTGGTGAAGATGTCAGATTGGTTTACCCTTCGTCAGGGGAATACCGTTCGGCTATTATAACCAAGGATATAAATTTTGACGGAAAGTACGACGTATTTTCATTTTATAGTACCGAAACCGACGATAAGACCACGGTAATGCATATCAACTACATTGCCTGGCTTGACGGCAAATGGGTATCGGTGAACGACCATCAGGTTGATTGCACGGGTGTGGAGTCGGTTGAGTTTGTCAACCTTGACGGCGGTCACACGCCTCAGGTTTTGGTGAACTGGACCAGATACTCGGCATCAAACAAGCTTCTTTCGGTATACAGTATTGAATCGGGTGAGCTTCGTGAGGTTACAAGTGCCAACTACTCGGTATACTCGGCCTGCGATTTTGACTCTGACGGCATTTCCGAATTGGTTGCAGTGCATCTCGATGCTGAAAACAAAAAATCTACCGCAACCTTACTCAAATTGGGTGAGGACGGTTTTTCGGAGAATAGCACCTGTCAGCTTGATGGGAATATCACCTCGTACTACACACCCGTATTTTCAAAATTTGCCGACGGCACACCTGCGTTGTTTGTCGATGCGGTAAAGTCTACGGGAATGATTACCGAAATACTTTACGTCAAGGACGGCGTTTTGACAAGTGCCGTTCCTATGACCTCGGCAAACGAAAACGTCAACACCTTCCGCGCTTCGTCGGTTCCTGCTGCCGATTTCGGTCGGGACGGAACCCTCGATATCCCGCTTGCGGTAAAACTGCCGGTTATATTAACTACCGACAGCGAAAGTGCATACCTCACTGTATGGAATTCATTTGACGGTGTTTCGTTCAAACCTATTGCTTACACTGTGATTAATTATACCGACGGATATTATTTCAATATGCCCGACAACTGGTTTAACACAGTGGCTTTGGAAAGAAGAATCGACAGCCGTCAGAGAGCGTTTTTCCGTTGGGATGCCGAGCTTTTGGAGATCGGTGAGGAAATAATGCGTATCAGTGTTTTCGATATAGCCGATTGGGAGGCTCATTCCAACCTTTATGATGGCTATTTTGAGTGTACACGTAGCTCGCAATACGTTTATTGCATACGACTCGGCAATAGTGCATTAAACCCCGGCGAGGACTATTTCAAGGCTAATTTATGCCTCATCGAGAACTAGAAGAAGTAGAGAATATATATTCAAAATCCGAAGGGAGAAGGAAAATTGAAAAGAATTCTGATTGTTGAGGATGAACAGAACATACGTGAGTTCGAGGTCATCAACCTCCGCCGTGTCGGTTACGAAACGGTTGAGGCAGGTTCGGGCGAGGAGGCTCTTAGAATATTCGACAACGACCGTATTGGCTTTGATATTGCGTTGCTTGATATTTCGATGCCCGGTATGGATGGCTTTGCTCTCTGTAAGGAGTTGAGAAAGCGTTCTCCCCGTCTTGGCATCATTATGCTGACCGCCCGTACTCAGGAAATGGATAAGGTCAGCGGTCTTATGCTTGGTGCCGACGACTATATTACTAAGCCCTTTAGCCCGACCGAACTTAATGCCCGTGTTGATTCGCTTTACCGCAGAATTGAGCTTATGGGTGTAGGTGCGTCTGCCGTTTCGGAGGAGATTTGCCACGGCGAGTTTGTACTTAATATGCGACGTCGTACACTGTCCAAAAACGGAAAGGATATCGAGCTTACTCAGGTTGAGTTCCAGATTATCGAGTATCTGTTCACCAATCCTGATACTCCGCTTGACCGAAACGATATCCTGACCCGTGTCTGGGGCGAAAGCTACTTCGGTGAGGAGAAGATTGTCGACGTTAATATCCGTCGACTTCGTATGAAGATTGAGGATGAGCCCTCTAATCCTAAGCACCTTGTAACGGTATGGGGTATGGGCTATAAGTGGTGCACAAATAAAGAATGATATCCGTTCTTTCGTAGAAACGGATGATACATCGTATCGCACTTGCGATATATCATTAATTTCAGGGAGGTGAAACCATGGACAATAACGTCAAGATGCACAGCATAACCCGACGCTGGATAAGAAACGTTTTAACGCTTGACCTTTTGATAGTTCTCGTGTGTGAGATTATCATTGGCGTGTTTATGTTTGGCTATTACCGTGATATGGTTATCGATGCTTCTGCCGAGTACGTTAAGGATATCAACACGCTGTCGGTCGTTGATGATAAGAATTTTCCTGAGGCTGCACGTAACTATGCGCAGACCTTTAAGTATCGCGATAAGGTTGAGGTTCAGATTTTTGACAAAAACGATAATATGCTCATTACCACCAACGGTTTCGCATCTCCCGGTGTAGCCAAGGTTGCTACCGATTATGCCGAAGCCAAAAAGACCGGTGCAGAGGCTTGGTGGTACGGCAAAAACGATAACGGTGAGCGAGTTCTTGCCGTTACAAACGCATTGCCTGACCTTGGAAACGGCTCGCACGGTGCCTACCGTGTATTGGTATCAATGGAACAGGTCTTTGACAACTACCTTCTGTTTTTGCTAGTGGTTGTGTTGGTTGGCGCGTTGGCCTTGGGCTTCTCTATGGTAACGGGTGCATACTTTATCCGTTCGATAGTACGACCCGTCCGTGACGTCACCTCCACTGCCCGCAAGATTGCTTTGGGCAACCTTGAAACACGTCTTGAGGTAAAGCAGAATGACGAAATAGGTGAACTTTGCGATACCATCAACTATATGGCAACCGAGCTTGAAAACACGGGTAAATCGAAAAACGATTTTATATCCTCGGTTTCGCACGAGCTGAGAACGCCTCTTACGGCAATAAAGGGTTGGGGCGAAACGGTCAGAATGTCTATCGGCGAGGACGACGAGATTGTAAAACGCGGAGTTGACGTTATGCTTGGTGAGGCTGACCGTCTGTCAGGTCTTGTTGAGGAGTTGCTCGACTTCTCGCGAATCGAGGCAGGCAAGCTGACCATTACAACGTCCTTGAACGACCCTGTGGCTATCGTAAAATCGGTTGTTGATATGTATGAGGAAATCGCACGTCAGCAGAAGATTTCGCTTGTGTTTGCAACTCCTCAGGAAAACGAGCAGATTATGGCTGACCGCGACCGTATCAAGCAGGTATTTATCAACGTTATCGATAATGCCGTAAAATACACCGACGCAGGCGGACATATTGTGGTTTCGGCTTTTAACGAGGAAGGCTGTATACGTGTTACCGTAAGCGATACAGGCTGCGGAATTGCCGCGAAGGACCTTAATCACGTTAAGGAAAAATTCTTCAAATCAAACACCAACGTGCGAGGCTCAGGTATAGGCCTTGCCGTTGCTGATGAAATAATAAAGAGTCATAACGGACTTCTGTTCTTGGAAAGTACCGAAGGCGAGGGAACAACCGTTACGGTTGTTCTACCTACCGTTAAGGCTCAGCCCGAAGAAGTGACCGAGGTCATTTTCCCTCCCGAGCAGAAAGGATAAACAATGGCAAAAAAGACATCAATAGGCGGTCAGGCTCTTATTGAGGGCATTATGATGAAAGGCCCTTATAAGACCTCGATGGCCGTTCGTAAAAAAGACGGAACCATAGATATTTCCGAGGTTTCTGAAAAGCACCTCAAGGATAAATGCAGTATTTTCGGTTGGCCTATTATCCGCGGCATGGTAAATCTTATCGAGGCGATGAGAACAGGTTATAAGACTATGATGCAGTCGGCCGATATTTCGGGTTTTACCGACCTTGAGGAAGAACAACTTTCCGAGGAAAAGACTTCAGAAACGGTTGAAATCACGACCGAGGAAGCAACCGCGCAACCTACAGAACAAGCCGAAGAGGTTGCTGAAGAAAAAGCCACAGAAAGCCCGAAGGATAAAAAGGAAAGTGCGTTTACCGCTATCGTTATGACGGTTGGAGCAATTCTCGGCGTGGTGTTGGCATTGGTACTGTTTATGTATCTGCCCTCGTTGGCATTCAAGGGTATTGATTACCTTGTCCCTGCCGACCTTACGGGATATAAAGGCCTTATAGAGGGTGTTCTTAAAATGGCTATTTTCATAAGCTACATAGCCCTCGTTTCACTTGAAAAGGATATCAAGCGCGTGTTTATGTACCACGGCGCTGAGCATAAGACTATTTTCTGCTATGAAAGCGGAAAAGAACTCACAGTCGAAAATGTCCGTGGCTACAAGCGTTTCCACCCGAGATGCGGAACTTCGTTTATGTTCCTTATGTTGGCGGTAGGAATACTTATCAGCAGTGTGTTGGTTATTGTTCTTCCTGATTTTATAATCGACCGTAACTATATTTGGGTGCCTATAAAAATACTTATGTTGCCGCTTACCTGCGGTCTCGGATACGAGCTTATCAAGATTTGCGGAAAGCACGATAATTGGATTACCCGAGTTATTGCCGCACCCGGACTTTGGATTCAGCGTCTTACTACCAAAGAGCCCGACGACAGTATGATAGAGATTGCTATTGCCGCCGTGAACGAGGTTATCCCCGATGACGGCTCGGATGAGGTCGGTTGCTGCAAATGACCAAGGAACAGTTAGTTATTCGCTTAGCCGAGGCTTTAAAGCAAAACGGCTTTGACTCCTATAAATTCGAGGCCAAGGAGTTGGTCGACTCGGTGTGCAAAGGCGCAATGTCTTTTTCTGAGGTGAGTCCCGAGCAGGTAGAGCTTGCCGAGCAGAAATTGGAAAAAAGACTAAAAAACGAGCCCTTGCAATACATATTGGGCGAGTGGGAATTCTACGGCCTACCGTTCAAGGTGGGTCGCGGAGTGCTGATACCAAGGCAGGACACCGAAGCCTTGGTAGAAACAGCTTTGCCACTTGTGAAGGCAGGTCATAAAAAGGTGCTTGACCTTTGTGCAGGCAGTGGCTGTATCGGCATAACGCTTGCAAAATTGGGCGGTGCTGACGTAACACTGCTTGAAAAAAGCGATGATGCGATAAAATATCTTAAAGAGAATATTGTTCTCAACAACGTTGTGGCAAAATTTATGCAGTATGACGTTTTGACCGTACCATCCGACGTTTCGGCCGATATGATAGTCAGCAATCCGCCGTATATTCGGTCGAAGATTGTCGAAACCTTGTCGGAGGATGTCAAAAAAGAGCCGAAAATGGCACTTGACGGCGGTGAGGACGGACTTATATTCTACCGTCACATTGCAAACGTTTGGAAGCTTGTGTTGAAGGACGGAGGCTATCTGATTTTTGAAATCGGATACGACCAGGAGACGGAGGTTACCGAAATAATGCAAAACGCAGGGTATAACGACGTTAAATGCATAAAAGACCTTGGAGGAAACCCCCGTGTTATTATAGGGCGGAATTAATTTGTCAAATAATCGGGCGTTGGCCCAAATACATATAATAAGGAGTTTTTAGAATGGCAGACGATAAGCAGAAAGCTTTAGCCACAGCGCTTGAGCAGATTGAAAAAACTTACGGAAAAGGCACAATTATGAAGTTGGGTGAAAATGCCCATATGAACGTTGAGCATATCTCGACCGGTTCAATCGGTCTTGATGCTGCTCTCGGTATCGGCGGACTTCCCAAGGGACGTATCGTTGAGATTTACGGACCTGAATCTTCGGGTAAAACCACCATTGCTCTGCACGTAATTGCCGAGGCACAGAAAAAGGGTGGAGAGGTTGCTTTTATCGACGTTGAGCACGCACTCGACCCCGTTTATGCCGCAGCATTGGGCGTTGATATCGACTCTATGTTGGTTTCTCAGCCTGATACAGGAGAACAGGCTCTCGAAATCACCGAGGCTCTTGTACGTTCGGGTGCTTTGGACGTTGTTGTTGTCGACTCGGTTGCAGCACTTGTTCCCAAGGCCGAAATCGAGGGTGATATGGGTGACTCCCATATGGGTGTTCATGCCCGTCTTATGTCGCAGGCCTTGAGAAAGCTTGCGGGTGCAATTTCCAAGTCCAATTGTATCGCAATCTTCATCAACCAGTTGCGTGATAAGATTGGCGTTATGTACGGCAGTGCCGAAACCACCACCGGCGGTCGTGCACTTCGTTTCTATGCTTCTGTCCGTCTTGATATCCGACGCCGTGATGCCATTAAGGTTGGCGGTGAGGTTATCGGCAACAAGACCGAGGCCAAGGTTGTAAAGAATAAGGTTGCACCTCCGTTCCGTTCGGCAGAATTCGACATTTTGTACGGCAAGGGCATCCACCGTCCGAGCGAATTGGTTGAGCTTGGTATCAAGCTCGATATCGTTAAGCGTTCGGGTGCATGGATTTCCTATAACGACGATAAGATTGCTCAGGGCAGAGATAATGCTAAAATATATCTTGCCGAGCATCCCGAGTTGGCTGCCGAAATCGAACAGAAGATTCGTGAAAAGCTGGCCGAGCAGACGGGTAGCGTAGGTAAATCGGCCAAGGAGGCCGCCGAAGCCAAGGCAGCCGAGATGGATGCCGCTGTTTCTGCCGCCGCAACCGAGGAGGTTGCCGAGGAGAAGCCTAAGAGAAAGTCCAAAATCAACATCGACGTTGACGTTGAGTGATGAAAATAATTGAAATAAGACCGCGCCGAAAATTCCTTTGCGGATTGGTGTTTGATTGCAGAATCGACCCCAAGGAGTTCGGTGCCGATGCCGATGCAGCAGGATTTTTGAGCCTTGACAGTGAGCTTTGCGAAATCAAGCACCTCAAAGCAGGAATGGAATTGTCCGATGCCGAATTGGTTGCACTTGTGCGCGAATCACATATAAAACGTGCCAAGTCAAGGGCGATGTGGTATTTGTCGAGAGGTGATATGGCAAAGCAGACACTTTTCGACAAATTGCGACGTTCGTTCCCCGATTACGCTGCAAAAGTTGCTGCCGACCGTGCCGAGGAATTGGGTTACATCAACGACGAGGCATACGCTAAACGCAGGCTGCAAAGGATTATCGACGAGAAAAAGGTGTCGGTCAGAATGGCAAAACAACTGTTGCGTCAGGAGGGTATCGACCCCGATTTGGTGGACGATGCCGCCGAAGAGGTTGAATATGACCCGATAGGCGCGATAGTCGGACTTATTGAGCGAAAATACAAACAAAAATTAAGCGACAAGGATAATACGCAAAAGGTCATTGCCGCTTTGATGCGAAAGGGCTACGGCTATTCCGAAATCAAGGAAGCTTTGTCCCGATTTGACACAGAAAACGATTTTTACAGCGAGGGAAATGATGATTAAGGTTGGAATGGTTAGTCTTGGTTGCCCGAAAAATAGGGTAGATGCCGAGATTATGTTGAAAAAACTGCAGAATGCAGGGTGTGAGATAACCCCCGAAGAGGCTGAATCAGACGTTATCATAGTCAACACCTGCGGATTCATCGAGGATGCCAAGGCCGAGGCTATCGAGAATATTCTGGAGGCTGCAAACTATAAAAAGGACGGCAAATGCAAGGCGCTTATCGTAACAGGTTGCCTTGCCGAGCGTTACCGTGACGAGATAAAGACCGAATTGCCCGAGGTTGACGTCACCGTCGGTCTTGCCGGTAATAATGATATTGTTGAAATCGTGCAAAAGGCTTACGAGGGCAGTTTTGCTAACCGTTATGGCGAAAAAGAGGATCTCGAAATCGAGGGTGAGCGTTTGCTCACAACTCCTAGCTACACCGCATACGTCAAGATTGCCGAGGGTTGTGACAACTGCTGTACATATTGTGCAATTCCCAAAATCCGCGGACGTTTCAGAAGTCGTCAGATGGTCGATATTCTGTTTGAAATCGGTCATCTGGTCGAGCAGGGTGTTAAGGAAATCGTTCTTGTTGCGCAGGATACCACCCGTTACGGCGAGGATATCTACGGCACACCTCAGCTTCCCACCCTTTTGAAAAACATCTGCAGAATAGAGGACCTTCGTTGGGTCAGAATGATGTATACATACCCCGACCTTATCACCGATGAACTGCTTGATACAATGGCGAGTGAAGAAAAGATTGTAAACTATCTTGATATTCCGCTTCAGCATTGCGATGGCACTGTTTTGAAGAGAATGAACCGTCGTGGCGACCGAGAATCCTTGGAAGCCTTGATGCAGAAAATCCGAGCCAAGATTCCCGATATTACACTCCGCACAACGCTTATCACGGGCTTCCCCGGTGAAACCGAGGAACAGTTCGAAAGCCTTTGCGAGTTTGTGCAGACTGTAAGGTTTGACCGACTCGGTTGCTTTGCATATTCCGAGGAGGAGGGAACTGCTGCTGCAAACTACGAGGACCAGATTGACCCACAAGTAAGGGTTGACCGTGCCGAGATTATAATGAACGACCAACTCGGTATTGCGATTGAAAAGAACGAAGCCAAGTACGGCACTTTACAAGAGGTGCTTATCGAGGGTTACGACGACTATATCAAGTGCTATTTCGGTCGAACCCGTGCAGATGCACCCGAAATCGACGGCAAAGTGTTCTTTACCGTGACAGAACCGCAGGTTATCGGCAGTTTTGTCAACGTTAGAATAAACGATTCTCTCGAGTATGACCTGCTTGGAGAGATGGAAGGAGAGGCTTTATGAATCTACCCAACAAGCTTACAATTTTAAGAATAATTATCACTCCGCTTTTTATGGCGACAATGATGATTAATTTCCCGCATCACTATGCCGTAGCATTAGTGTTGTTCTGTGTAGCCTCATTTACCGACTACCTTGACGGCAAGATTGCCCGTGCGAGAGGAATAGTCACAAACTTCGGCAAATTCCTCGACCCGTTGGCCGATAAAATGCTAACCACCTCTGCCTTCATCGCATTCCTTGCCAAGGGTATGGGTTGGGGTATTGAATGGGTACTGTTTATCGTGCTTTTCCGCGAGTTTATGATAGCCTCTTTGCGCTTGGTGGCAGTTTCGTCCGAAACCAAGAAGGTTATCCCTGCAAACATCTGGGGCAAGATTAAGACGGTATCACAGATGGTTGCTATCATAATGGGCATTGCCGTTATGTACTTTGCCGAATCTATAATGCCTCTGATTGAAAAATCGGTGGCTGTTCCCGAAGTTGTTATGACGGTTATTATGCTTGTATTCAATATTGTTCTCTGGGTTTCGACCTTGTTTGCCGTTATCTCGGGAGCAATCTATATGAAGGACAGCTTCGAATTTATCGACCCTTCAAAGTAATCATAAATCATTTATAAATACCTATATATAAGGCATAACAGGTTTACAAATAACGGATCATTTGCTTGAGCAATATGGAGGTTATGTATGATTTGTAGGAAATGTGGGGAGAATTTACCTGATAATGCCCGCGAGTGTTTCACCTGCGGTGCAAAGGTCAGAAAGCCTCAACCCGTTGCCGAGGTTGTAGAGGTTGCTCCTCCCGAGGTGTCGGTTGTAAAGCCTCCAAGACCTGCCGGTGAGGTGCTGAAAGAGGTATTTTCTTCAAGCAGTTACCTTATAATGTGTATTTTCCTTGTAATACACACCGTTTTCTTAATAGGGGTAAACGTTTTGGTATTTTATATCCCTGAATTGGACTTCAAAACAATGATAAGCAGTGTTATTAGCATTGTTATGGAGTTGATACTTATTGTTCCGTCGATTGCGATGTACGTTAAAGCCAAAGCAGTAAAAGAGCCCACGGGTGACGATTTTGTAAAGTTGTTGAAGATTCTGCAAGTTTATATGATTGTGAATTTGGTAGCGTCAATAATCGGCTCGGTTTCAAGCTTTATTTCAATGGGAATTATGTCGTTGTTTTCGTTTGGTGGAGTTGTTGTCGAGATAGTATCACTTGTTCTTTCAATACTTCCTATTTACTCTGCCTATCAGTTGACCGGCTCGCTTATAAAAAGTTGTGAAAAGGGCAGAATGATGCTTGAGGGTGTAGGCGTTTTGCGAGTATACGTTATTTTATACGAGGTATTAATGATAATCCTGACAGTCCTTATGGCATTGTTGGCTATAATAGAAGAGCCTATTATATTTTTAGTTGCATTATTCACATTGTGTTATGCTATATTTATGCTCAGAATCCACAATTTCCTCTATTTACTGCAGGATAAATCAAAATATTAAAAAAGTGTAGACATTTCAAAAATTTCTGCTATAATATAGTAAACATATATAATGTAAATGCTTTGAGCAGGATAAGTAACCGATTGCAAAACCGACAGAGAGAGGCCCCACCGACTGAGAAGGCCTTAGGCGAGAGTTTTTGGTGAATGCACCTGTGAGCTTGTGAGGGGAAACTTCAGTATCCTCACACGGAGTGACCTACGTTATAGGGTTTTCGAGTTAAAACAGGAGTGGAACCGCGTAATCACGCCTCCGATGGGTAATTGTGCCCGTCGGAGGCGCTTTTTTAAGTAAGAAGTAATAGGTAAGAGGTAATAAGTAGGGCAGGGGCTTGCTCCTGTCGAAATCCATATAAAATTTGCATACACATTGTAGGGACCGACGTCGTCGGCGGTCCGGCAAAAAGGAGAATGACATTGTTTGAACGCATAAGAGAGGATATAAGGGCGGTTAAAGAACGCGACCCTGCCGCAAGAAGCTCTATCGAAATCTTTTTCTTGTATCCCGGTGTAAGGGCACTTCGTATGTATCGCCGTGCGCATTGGTTTTACAAGCACAATATGAAGTTTTTTGCCCGTTGGATTTCACAACGAGCAGCAAGGAAGACGGGTATTGAGATTCACCCCGGTGCAACCATTGGCCGTCGTTTGGTTATCGACCACGGTCACGGTGTTGTTATTGGTGAAACGGCCGAAATCGGTGACGATGTTCTGATTTATCAGGGTGTTACCCTTGGCGGTACGGGTAAGGACGTCGGCAAACGTCACCCCACCATCGGCAACAATGTTATGGTGTGCAGCGGCGCTAAGGTTTTGGGACCATTTAAGGTTGGCGATAACTCTAGAGTTGCGGCAGGTGCTGTGGTGCTCGAAGAGGTACCGCCCAACTGTACCGTGGTCGGCATCCCTGCCAAGATAGTCCGTCAGGACGGTCAGAAAATTGCTCCGCTTGACCAGATCCACATTCCCGACCCTGTTGCACAGCAACTCAACGAGCTTAACGACCGCTTGAATAAGCTGACCGAAAAGTTTGATGAAATATCTAAAAAATAGCCTTAAGGTATCTGTTCATTTTTATGTAGGGACCGACCTCTTGGGCGGTCCGCAGATTATAGCAAGCCTTGCGGGAGTGCACAGAGGCACTCCCCTACAATAAACCATAGGATTACAATCAAGGAGAACATTATGAAGATTTATAACACACTCACAAGAACCAAAGACGAACTTAAAACGGTAGACGAGGGTCAGGTCAAAATTTACGCCTGCGGACCTACCGTTTACAACTACATCCATATCGGTAATGCACGTCCTTTGTGTGTTTTCGACGTACTTCGCCGTTATTTGGAGTGGCGAGGTCTTGACGTAAAGTTCGTTCAGAACTTTACCGATATCGACGATAAGCTTATCAAAAAGGCCAACGAGGAGGGCATCACCGTGCCCGAGGTTGCTGCCCGTTATATCGAGGAATTCTGGACCGATTCCAACGGTCTTAATATACGCAAGGCAACCGTTCATCCCAAGGCAACCGAAAATATCGATGCCATTATCGGCATAATCACCGAGCTTGTCGAGAAGGGCTATGCATACCCCTCGGCAGGTGACGTTTACTTTCGCGCCAAGAAGTTTAATGAGTACGGCAAGCTTTCACATCAGCCACTTGACGAGTTGGCTGAGGGTGCATCCAACCGTGTCGACGGCGGTGCCGACGTTAAGGAAGACCCGATGGACTTCTGTTTGTGGAAAGGAGCTAAAGAGGGCGAGCCTTTTTGGGAGTCACCTTGGGGCAAGGGTCGTCCCGGTTGGCATATCGAATGCTCGGCAATGGCAGGCCGTTATCTTGGCAAGACCATTGATATTCACTGTGGCGGTCAGGATTTGATTTTCCCCCACCACGAGAACGAGATTGCACAGTCAGAGTGTGCTAACGGTTGCGATTTTGCACACTATTGGATGCACAACGGTTATATCAACGTTGATAACCGTAAGATGTCTAAATCGCTCAACAACTTCTTCACCGTTCGTGAGGTTGCCGAAAAATTTGGTTACGAGCCTGTGCGTTACATTATGATTGCCTCGCACTACCGTAGTCCCATTAATTATAGTGTTGATATCATCGAGCAGGCACAGTCCTCTTTGGATAGACTTTATAAGTGCCGTGAGGGTCTTGAATTTGCTATTTCTCACGCCTCGATGGGTGGCGAAGCACCCGAATTCCTCGCAAAATACCGTCAGCAGTTTATCGACGCAATGGACGACGACCTCAACACCGCCGATGCTTTGGGTGCTCTGTTTATGATGGTTCGCGACATCAATAAAGCCGTTGCCGACAAGGCTGGCAAGGCTACTCTCGAGGCCTGCCTCAACGCTTTCAACGAGCTTTGCGATGTCTTAGGTCTTTTGTATCAAAGAAAAGATGATTCTATTGATGCAGAGGTAGAGGAATTGATTGCTCAGCGTACTGCCGCAAGAAAGGCCAAGGATTTCAAAAAGGCCGACGAAATCCGCGACAAGCTCAACGAAATGGGTATTATCCTTGAGGACACCCGTGAGGGCGTTAAGTGGAGCCGCAAGTAATGGACGGTCTTAAAAAAGAACCGTTAGGTAAATATGAAATTTTGGTGAGCCGTGACCACACCTTTGGCACCGATGCCGTGTTATTGTCCGATTTTGCGGGCCGACAAAGGTCAAAAAAAGCCTGCGATATCGGAACGGGTTGCGGCATCATCCCTTTGCTTTTGCATAAAAATGGAACGTCATCCGAGGTGCACGGTATCGAACTGCAACCTGCGGCTGCCGAAATTGCCGAGAAAAATGCCAAACTCAACGGCATCTCCAAGCAGTTCAAGGTTCATAACATTGATATGAAGGACGTTAAGGGCAATCTGCCGCATGCTGAGTTTGACCTTGTCACCTGCAATCCGCCCTATAAGGTGGACGGTGGCGGAAATCAAAATCTAACCGAGGCGCAACGCATTGCAAGACACGAGGTTAAGTGTGTTTTCTCGGATGTTGTTGCCGCCGCAAAGTATCTTTTGAAGTTTGGCGGAAGGCTTTGCATCTGTCATCGTCCCGAACGCCTTGCGGACATAATGTGCTATATGCGAGAGCACGGCATTGAGCCAAAGGTCCTTCGTGAGGTTATCCAACGCGAGGGCAAAGAAGCTTGGCTTGTGTTGGTCGAGGGCAAGCTTGGAGGAAACCGCGGTATGACGGTTTTGCCACCGCTTTACGTTGAAAAGGGCGGTCAGTTGACCGACGAAATGATAGAAATTTACGGCGACTACAAAGAAGGTCACGACCGTAAAATATAGTAGGGATCGACATCCTTGGCGGTCCGCGGACGAACAAAGTTCACCCCTACGGTATACAGGGAATAACGGTATATTGCAGGGAAACGCAATTTACAATTTTCAAACTTAAAAAACTCACAAGGAGGAAATATGGCAGGCAAATTATATGTTGTTGGTACTCCTATAGGTAATTTGGGCGATATGTCACCCCGTGCAGTTGAGATTCTTGGCTCGGTTGATTTTATTGCCGCCGAGGACACCCGTGTAACTGTGAAATTGCTCAATCACTTTGGCATAAAAAAGCCGATGGTAAGCTATCACGAGCATAATAAGGCATCCCAAAACGAAAAAATTGCCGACCGAATCGCGTTGGGCGAAACTTGTGCATTGGTTACTGATGCAGGTATGCCTGCTATTTCCGACCCCGGTGAGGATTTGGTGCGTTTTTGCCATGAAAAGGAACTGCTGGTAGAGTCGGTGCCCGGTCCTAGCGCTCTTATCACTGCACTTGCCATTTCGGGCATGCCGTCGAAACGCTTTTGCTTTGAAGGTTTTTTGTCGGTCGAGAAAAAGGAGAGGGAAGCCCACCTCGAGTCACTAAGAGGTGACACCCACACCTTGATTTTTTATGAAGCACCGCACAAACTTGCAGCGACTTTGCGTGATATGCTGAAATATTTTGGCAACCGCAAAATTGCGCTCGTTAAAGAACTTACCAAACTGCACGAAAACTGCGAATTGACAACGCTTTTCGAGGCTAATGAGAAATACTCGGACGGCAGTGCCAAAGGCGAGTTTGTGCTGATAATTGAGGGCGCAAAGATAGAGGATACCGCCAAAGAATATACCCTGGAAAAGGCCGTGGAAATGGCAAACGGCTTCATTGTGGCCGGAATGTCACCTACCGCCGCCGCCAAAAGTGCTGCAGGACTTACAGGCTTGCGGCGAAATGAGATTTATAAAAATTTGATATAAAGAGATTTTATTGCAAAAGGTTAGAAGTGTTATTTCTGTAATACTTGCTCATTAAATTCACAAAAAAAGAAGCAGTATCTAGGATACTACTTCTTTTTTGTGTTGGTGGAGACGAAGAGGTTCGAACTCTCGACCTTACGGATGCGAACCGTACGCTCTCCCAGCTGAGCTACGCCCCCAAGTTGAGCAGTAATCTGCTCTAATTTTGTTATTTATCTTTGCGTTTTGTGACGTTTCCTTTGGCCAATCTGCCTTTTGGAGGTCTTATACCCGACCAAAGTCCAATAATTACCTGCGCAGGAATACCAACAACGAACATCAGATACAATTTTTGGTCGAGCAACGTTATAAATAGTGCACCCAACGTACTCCAAAGCAAAAGTGAAATGATAAGGAAGTTGCGCTTTTTATTGAACCATACCGAGTTGAACACGAGCCATACGACAACACTCGCGGGCACCGCATAGGTAAAGCAGGTCGCAAGTATTTCGTAGCGGATATTTGTTGTTGCTTCAAGAATAAAGAACACAACGGTGGCAACAAGCCAGACCAAACCGATAGAAATACCTGTGATAAATATCTGGTTGCGTTGGATACGGCGACTGACTCTTGTTGCCTGCTCTTTTTCGGAGGTATGGTCAGACTTTAAAAGATAGTCGACCGTGACTTCGAACATATCGGCAATCTGTTTTAAAACGCCTACATCGGGTAACGACTCGGCACGTTCCCACTTCGAAACCGCCTTGTCTGAATAATTAAGCTTTTCAGCAAGTTCGAGTTGAGTAAGCCCCGATTCCTTGCGAAGCTCGGTAATATTATTTGCAATAACGCTTTTCAATTCTTCCATTTTGACCTCACTATAGCATTATTTTTCGGCTCTACTTCAAAGAGAGTAACTATTTTCAAATATAGTATAACACAAACAAAATGGCTTTGCAACCCCTTATTTCAAGCCGATTCTACTGTGAGGAGATGTTACAAAATGCAACTCTACTGAGGTGCATTCAACAGTCTACCTCGGTATTTTATTGGTTTAGTGACTAAAGCTGTACCTTGGTGTATCATAATCTCAAAAGACACCTATTTTACGGAGGTATAACCAATGAATAACTATCAGCTCGTCACCGATTCGGCTTGCGACCTTGGACTTGAGCTTTTGACTAAACTTAATGTTAAAAGCGTCAGCCTTACCTTGAAGTTTGACGGTGAGGACACAGAACTGAAAAATGATGAAATAATCGCCAAGGATTTTTATGATAAAATGAGAGCAGGTGGTGTTGCCAAAACCTCTGCTGTAAACGTTGACGGTTTTAAAACCGTTTTCGAGGGAATACTCAAAGAAGGCAAGGATATACTTTATCTCGGATTTTCTTCGGGACTAAGCACTACTTACAATTCGGCAAGACTTGCTGCCGAGGAACTTCAGGAGGAGTACCCCGATCGCAAGATAATAACAATCGATTCACTTGCTGCTTCAACCGGTTTTGGTATGCTTGTTTACCTTGTTGCCAAGAAGCGCGACGAAGGTATCGGACTTGAAGAATTGGCTGAATATACCAAAGCAACAATTCCCAATCTTGTGCATTGGTTTACGGTTGACGACCTTGTTTACTTAAAGCGTGGCGGACGTGTAAGTCCTGCTGTTGCCTTTGTTGGCGGTTTGCTTGGCATAAAGCCTGTTATGCACGTTGATGACGAAGGCCATTTGGTCAAGGTAACAACAGCACGTGGCAGAACGGCTGCCATCAAGGCTCTCGCTGACAAGTTCGGTGAAACTGCACTTGACAATACTAAGGGACCTGTTATGATTTGTCACGGCGACTGTGAAGCTGACGCAAAGAAGTTGTCGGACATTATTGAAAATACCTACGGCGTAAAAACCGACCTTACAGTATACACAGGCCCCGTTATAGGTGCACACTCCGGTCCCGGTACGTTGGCTTTGTTCTTCTTGGGAAATGTGAGGTAATTTAATGGAACGAACCCCTCTTCGCAACCGCGTTTTGCCAAATTACACTCGCGGTGAGGAGATATTTAATATGGTCACCCACATTGTAGGCGGTGTCTTTGGAATTGCTGTGTTGGTGCTGTGTGTTATAAAATCGGCACTGATTTGCGATGCATGGGCAGTGGTCGGGAGTGCGATTTACGGCGCTTCAATGATATTGCTTTACAGTGTTTCAAGCATCTATCACGGCTTGGGATTCGGTATTCCGATGGCTAAAAAGGTAATGCAGGTTGTTGATCATTGCACCATCTTTTTGCTGATAGCCGGTACCTACACCCCCATACTAATGACCGCCATCCGACGCGAATCGGCCGTGACCGCGTGGGTGCTTTTCGGTGTTGAATGGGGATTTGCAGTTCTTGGTGCTACTTTGAACGCAATCGACCTTAAAAAGTACTCAAAATTCTCGATGCTTTGCTATGTCGGAATGGGTTGGGGCATTGTTTTTGCCGCAAAAACGGCCGTCAAGGCCATTCCGTTTAACGGCCTTATGTTCCTGCTTTTGGGCGGAGTTGCCTATACCATCGGTGCCGCGATTTATGCCTTGGGCAAAAAACGTCGCTACATGCACTCGGTATTTCACATCTTTGTGGTGATAGGCAGCATTCTGCAATTCTTTGCCATCCTTTTTTGGGTGATTTGAAATGTTAATCGAATTATTAAACCGCTTAGCAAAATAACATCATATAATAAAAATGGGTATGGGAGCAAAAACTCCCATACCCATTTTTGTTGGAAATCAGTGAGATGGTACAATATAATCGTTACTCCCTGTTCAGCACCTTTTTCTGCCAGGATTTATTGTTACATTTGGGGCATCGCATATATCTTGTTCTGCCAATATGAGGTGCCATATTTATCGCCTTAAAGGTTGGCACGTATTTATGTCCACACTCTTTACATTCGTAGTAACCTGCAACCTGCTCAATACGTAATGCATAGAAGCAACTTGCAAAAAACAAAACAAATGCAAGTGCTATAAGAAATATCCTTAATTCGGTCGGCATTGGTACAAAAGAGGCGATGTTAACCAAAGCAAAAAAAACTATTGTAGCAGTAATACCTATAAAAACCTCTGCCCACAACAGCCTTTTATCTGCCTGTTCTTTTTGTTTTATAATTTCGAGCAAATTATTTTCTAATTGTTTGTTGTAATCATCCACCACAACTATCTCCCCACACAGTAAATCATTTACACTAATTTCTAAAACCCCACACAGTTCAAGCATAATAGAGGAGTCGGGCAGTGCTTTGCCTCGTTCCCATTTCGATACTGCTCGGTCGGTGATATTCAACATGTCGGCCAATTGTATTTGGGTCAGGTTCTTTTTCTTTCTACGCTCGGCAATAAATTTTCCGATTTTAACTTGGTCCATAATGCTTCTCCTTTCGCTTTTAGTGTACACGATTGAGTATAAAAAGTACACAAACCGTTGGTTGAGTAGGGGGGAATCAACCGTCGGTATAGTGAAACTTCAATGTGTTTTCAAAATTTTGATGCATTTATCTCATATAGTATACCACATTGATTTTACAAAACAAATAAAATCTTTTTATTTTAAATAAACACTTGACAGATACAATACCTCGTGATATGATGTATTACGCAAAGGGAGGTATGGTATGGATATTCAGTTAAAAAGAGGTCTTTTGGATGTGTGTGTTTTAGCCGCAATAAAGGATGAGGAATCCTACGGATATAAAATAATCAAGGATTTAAAACCGTATACCGAGTTGTCAGAATCGACCCTTTATACCATTCTCAAGCGTCTTGGGTCGGCAAAAATGCTTACGGTCAGAATGGCGGAGTATGGTGGTAGGTTGAGAAAATACTACTGCATTACCGATGAGGGACGTAACCGAATTAAAGAGTTTAAAGCCGATTGGCAGGAAATAATGACAATATATAAATTTGTGACGAAGGAGGAAAGCGGTGGTGAATAAACATGAATTTTTAACCCAACTCGAAAACGGCTTAAAAGGATTGCCGAAGGAAGATATCGACGAGCGTGTTGCATTTTACAGTGAAATGATAGATGACCTTATTGACGAAGGATTGTCCGAAGATAAGGCAGTTGCAAAAATCGGCAGGGTTGAGGACGTTGTTTCGCAAATAGTGTTGGATAACCATTTCGTCAAGCAATCCGAAAGCGAAACCCCAAAGCGTAAACTCCATACTTGGGAGATTGTACTGCTTATTGTCGGCTCGCCAATCTGGTTGGCTTTGGGTGTGTCAGCGGTTGCCATTGTGCTTGCGCTTTACGTTTCGTGGTGGGCAGTTGTGGTGTCACTATGGGCATCGTTTGGTGCATTTATCGGCGGTGCAGTGGGCGGAATTGTGTTGGGAATCGGAATGATTGTCGGCAAAGAGGCTCTGTCGGGAGTTGCACTTATCGGTATGTCGTTGGCATTAATAGGACTTGGAATCCTCCTGTTCTTTGGTTGCAAAGCCCTTACCAAAGGCACCGTCACACTCACAAAAAGAATGCTTTTGTGTCTTAAAAACCGCTTTATCAAAAAGGAGAATGCAAAATGAGTAAAACAGTTAAAATTTGGCTTATTGTTTCGGTCTCATTGGTGCTTGTTGGCGGTATTATTTTTACGGGAGCGATGGCTATGTCGAATTGGAATATCAAAAAACTTTCAACCTCTAAATACGAAACTAATAATTATAACATAACAGATGCTTTTAATCGAATATATATCGACTCGTCGACGTCAGATATAAATATTATCCCGTCTGAGGACGGTGCTTGCAGGGTTGTGTGTTATGAGCAGAGTAATGTAAAGCATGAGGTTTCGACGGTTGACGGTACGCTAGAAATTGCCGAAAAAGACAGTCGCAAGTGGTATGAGTATATCGGCATCAATTTCAATACACCTAAGATAACGGTATATCTCCCCGAAAGCCAATACTGTGCGGTGTCGATAAAGAGCAGTACAGGTGATATTGAAATTGCAAAGGAATTCAAGTTGAAAAGCATTGATATTATGCTCAGCACGGGTGATGTCAGGGCTTTTGCATCAACCGATGAGGACATTAGCATAGTAGCAAGTACAGGCAAGATTTTAGTTGAAAATGTTACGGCAGGAAAGGTCAATGCCATAACAACAACGGGCAGTATAACGCTTACAAATGTGACCTGCACGGGTGATATTAATGCAGACGTTACAACGGGAAGTATGAATTTGACCGACATTACCTGCACCGATTTGAATTCGGACGGCGGTACAGGTGATATTTCATTGGACAACGTTATTGCAAGCGGAAAATTTAACATTAAGAGAAGTACAGGAGATGTAGAGTTTAACCGTTGCGACGCCAAGGAGTTGTTTATAAAAACCGGCACAGGCGACGTTAAGGGCAGTCTGATTTCCGAGAAGGTGTTTATTACCAACACCTCAACGGGTGATATCGAGGTGCCGAAATCTGTAACGGGCGGACTTTGTGAGATTACCACCAGTACGGGTGATATTGACATAGAAATAAAATAGTGACCAAATAAGCATATAGTCCACCCGACAATTCAATCGGGTGGATTTTATTTTAAAATAGTAAAGACATTTTAAAGGTTTTATGTTACAATATGTATAATGCAAATCGAAATTGCGAAAGAGGTGGTAACGTGTATTCAAGGGTTTACGTTGAGATAACCAATGTCTGCAATATGGACTGCTCATTCTGTCACGGCACAGGCCGTCAACCGAAACGAATGAGTCTTGATGAGTTTCGAATTATTTTAGAGAAATTGAAACCTTACACACATTATATATATTATCACCTTATGGGTGAGCCATTGACCCACCCCGAGCTGGAAACGTTAATCAAAACCGCAACCGCAATGGGTTTTAAATCGGTGATTACCACCAACGGTACGCTTTTGAAACAAAGAGGTCAGATTCTCATTGGCCAAAAGGTGCATAAGGTCAGTATTTCACTTCACAGCTTTGAGGGTGATGACCGCTTGGCTCACGAAGGGTATCTTTCAGAGGTGGCTGAGTTTGCAAAAAAAGCCAACAACCAAGGGATAATTGTGGTATTTCGGCTTTGGAACAACGGATGTGACGACGGCAAAAATGCCGAGGCTATTGCGTTTTTGAAGCGACAGATTGACGGCGAATGGGTTGAAAACACCAAGGGCCTCAGAATTCGCGATAAACTTTTTTTAGAGTACGGTGATCGTTTTGGGTGGCCCGACAAGGATGCCGACGTTCAGGGAGACGATGTATTCTGCTACGGACTCCGTGACCATTTCGGTATACTTTCAAACGGTACGGTGGTGCCCTGTTGCCTCGACAGTGACGGTTGTGTGAACTTGGGCAACGTTTTAGAAAAGGATTTAGAAGAGATACTTTCATCCGACCGAGCAAAAGCAATAGTCAAGGGCTTTAACGGTCGAAAGGCATCTGAGGAGCTTTGCCGACGTTGTGCGTACGCGCAAAGATTTAAGAAAAAATAAAAATGTAAAAACTTTCAGAAAATATAAAACCTATTTAAAAATTCATTCCCCTTAATGGGTGTAAGGACAAAACCTTACTGACAGAATAATGAAATTTTTGAAAAGAGGTTTTTTAAATGGCAGAGGTAGTAAGAAAAGATTGCTCATTGACAAACGAGTACAAGCGTTCAAGCAAGTTGCAAGATTTAGGGTATATTTTATTGGTCATCGGCATACCGACAACCTTTGCAATTCTTGTGTTTGGGCTTTCGTGGTTACTTACGTTTCTGACAATCCCAATGATTGTGGTCGGAATTGTTTTTGTCAACGTTTTTGATAAAAACACTTCGATTGTGGCTTCGGGAGTTGAGGGCGAGGACCGTTTGCACAACATAATCGAACGCTTGCCCGAGACCTTTATCGGCTTTCAGAATGTTCACGTTTTTTACAACGGTGAACAAAGTGAGCTTGATATGGTTGTCATAGGACTTACAGGCATTTTTGTAATTGAGGTCAAAAACCACAACGGTACGATAGTCGGAAATTTCTCCGACCGAAACTGGGTTCAGCACAAGGTTGGTCGCAACGGAACACCCTATTCCAAGGAAATGTATAACCCTGCAAAGCAGGTCGGCACCCATGTTTACCGCTTGGCAAATTACCTACGTGACCGCGGTGTCAAATGCCACGTTGAGTCAGTTGTTTATTTTGCTAATCCCGAAGCCGACGTTCAACTTCATGGCACACCTGAAAAAACGGCTGTGTTCTGTGAACGGTATAACGGTAGTGAGGCTTTGCTCGATTACATTCTCAACCGCCCCGAAACCGTATCAAAAGAGGATGCCGTAAAGGCTGTCATACTGCTCGACGGCGGTAACGATGCCGATATGGATTGGGCAGTAAAAGAGGTCAACCGACCAATGACTCCTGAGGAAATGGCTCAGTATAATAGCTATAACAACAATAGCAATTACTATAACGAAACCCCCTTTAGTTATAACACTAATGTTGCTTATAATACTGCAGGCGCTTACAATTCTTATAATCAGGTTTCATATGCCTGCACAAACCGCGATGCCCAAGCTCACGCGTTGCCTGAAAAGCCGCTGGCACCTAACTTTTGCTTTAACTGTGGCTCGCCTGTAGGTCTTCATGATTGTTTTTGTCAGAAATGTGGAACAAGAGTTGCAATGAAATAAAAATATATTTTAAAAAATATAAAACCAAACAGAAATCCGATTCCCCTTAATGGATGTAAGGAGCAAGAAAGCTTACAAAAATACAATTTATTTTAAAGGAGATTACCACTATGAAAAAGACAATCCGTTCAATCCTCGCAGCAGTTTTAGCCACCCTTATGATTTTAAGCCTCGTCGGATGCGACCTGCCCAAGTTTGGCCAAGAAGAAGACCACACCCCAAACTATGACAAAATGATTGACAACTTTGTTTCGACCGGACTCAACACCTTCGAGATGACCATTGGCGACGAGCATGCGCCTAACGCCACAGTTTGGCTGAAGAATGGCAGAGGCCTCACATATTCCAGCGACACAAACGTCGTTACCGTTACTGACCTCGGCAAGGTTACCGCAGTAGGCGAGGGCACTGCATACGTCGTAATAGTGGCTGACAATACCCCCTCCGCACTGTATGAGGTTTACCGTTATGACGTTTACGGAGTAGCACCCGAGGCTGACCTCTCCAACCTCCCTACTATTGAGGGCATTGATTTTGCAACCGAGATTGCTAACTTTAATTCTACCCAGCTTAATACCGCAACATTGAAGATTGGTATGACCCATTCTCCCACAGCTTCTGTCTGGGCAAGTGCAGGTGGTACCTGCTACACAAGTGATGCATCGGTTGTTACCGTTGCTCCCAACGGCACCGTTACTGCAGTCGGCAAGGGCACTGCATACGTTATCATCAAAGCAAGCGTAGGTAATATGTTCGAAATTTCAAAGTACATTGTAAACGGCTAAAGCAATAAAAAGAAAAGCCTCTCTGAACTGTTGCACAAGTCCAGTAAAAACGGACAATAGAAAAAAAGAACCCACTATGGTAGAATTAATGAACTGCCCCAATTTGTACTGTCCGCACAAATTGGGGCAGTTCACATCTCGGTCGGTTTTTTCATTGTGAACTATTTTTTTATCTGATTTCCCCAATACGGTACGGTTTTCTCACAGCCCGAAAGTGTCAGAACAATATTATTATCGTAGGTGGAAACAAGATAATTCGTAACCTCGTCATAATAGGACATCTGAACGTACAGCTTGCCGTTTTCAATGACCAACGACGGTTGGCCTACCTCACCCGGCATAAACACGTTGTAATACTCACTGTACTTGGAGCTTGCGTGCATTCTGAAGGTGTAAAGTCCCGAGGTGGGACCGACACCTACCGAAACCGATTCCTTAGTGCCGTCGCCGTCAATGTCAAACTCGGCCGTTGCATAGGTTACGGCAAACGAGGCTGATGATTCAGATATGATCGGTTCAAACATTGCACCGTCGGGGACAGGACTTAGCGGCTGACCGTTGGTGGAATATCGGTATTCGGGAATCTTTGACGATTCGGCCGCTATAAACCTAAAGCGGTCACCCACAACCTCAAAGGTGAAGTGATATTCTGCATCCGAGGTGGTGCATTTCAAGAATCCGTCCTCAATGCTGTATTTACCCATTGCGGCATAACTGCTGTAGCCCGACCAAACGAACATAAACTCCCCGGTATCCGCGGACAGTTTTAAGGTGGGTCTTGACGGGTCGGGCGAGCCGAGATAACCGTAAACCGCCTCAAAATAGGAAACGACACTTTGCGGTCCGTCGGCACCGCCGACAAAGCTTGTGGCTACGTCGTCATTCCAGAACAGACTTTGGATAAACTTATAGTATTCATCGTTTATTTCATATTTATAGCTTGATAAAGTGTGTTGTATCGGCAAAAGGAAAACCGAGTCACGCGGTACGTCATAGGTCGAGAGTATCAGCCGCATTTCGTCAACCGTTGCAGGCTTTAAGCTCATTATCTCAGATTCCTGCTTTTCGCGGTTGGTACCGTCCATCAGTCCGCAGAAATAATTGTTTGGAGCTGTCTGCCAAACGTAGACCTCAAGCCCTTTTGAGGTGTGAAGTCCGAAATACTCGGGGAATTTTTCGCGCAGAGCTTTAAGGTTATTATATTGCTCGTCGTTGGCCGTTTTTATATCCATAAACAGCTTTTGTGCCTTTTCGGGGTCGCGCACCTTGTAGGTCAGGGTGGGTTTTACGTCATTTGCGATCCAAACTCCCGAAAACTCGGAGCTGAAGCAGAGGTAAGTTCCTTCGATTTTTGAGGACGGTGTGAGCAATATGTCTTTCTTGGTTTGTAAAACTATAACGTTGCTCGCATCACGGGTCTCGCTTCGGTCCTGAGATATAGGAGTCTTGGACACCTTGAGGTCGAGAATCTCACCCAACTGCTCACGGTCGATCTCGAGAGCCTTGGAATACTCCGAGCCTCGGCCTATATAGACACTCACGGTGCTTTCGAGTGTGTTATCAAGGCTCAGATACTCAATGCTTTTAAGCTTTACCGTCTTGGGGTTGGTTAAAAAGCAGACCGCCACAACGATTGATGCCAAAACCGCCACTATGATAATCCAAAATGCAGGTTTTTTGTAATTGAGCACCGCTTTTATGCGCGATTTTACCCCAACCTCCCCGAAAGCCAAAGGGCAGGCTGCGATTGAATGCCTTGGGATACTGCAGTTGATAAGCGCCGTTGAATAGGGCTTTTTTATTTCTGAGCCCATCTGCTTTATGACCTTTTCGTCGCAGGCAAGCTCAATATCACGGCAGAGCAGGACGTAAGCCACCCACAAAACGGGGTTGAACCAATAAACCGTCAAAAGCAGGAACGAAATCGGCTTTATGAGGTGGTCACCACGCTTTAAATGTGCCTTTTCGTGGGCAATAACATACTCCGAATCGCTTTCGTAAAGGTTGCTCGGAAGATATATTTTGGGACGGAAAAGCCCCAAAATAAACGGTGTATCAATGCGGTCACAAAGCATAATATTGTCGCGCAAATTGACCGATTCGTGTGTTTTACGGCGCAAACGAAGATAACTTATTGCGGTATATATAAGCATTGCCGTAACACCTGAAAGCCACACAACGGTGGCGATAAAGACGATTATCTGCATCGGGCTTGCACTTTCCTCGGGGGTTGGCGCAAAGGTTTGCGAAATCACGGGATTCACTGTGCTATTGAAATAGCTTATTCCACTGTTTACATGAGGTGTATCGGTCGTTGTGATGTTCTGCGGTATCGTTTCGGTGCTTGGAATCAGACTGAAAACGCTTTCAAACGACCAAGGGCAAATAAGCCTCAGTCCCACAAAGCACCAAAGGACCAGCGTCAGCCATTTGGGAGCTTTTTTAAGCAGAAATCTTAACAGAACAACCGCCAAAACGAGCCAGCAGGCAGTAATGCTCATATTGAAAATTTTAAGGAAAACGGACTCCATCACTTGTCCTCCTCATACCTTTCTACCATTCGGCGGAGCTCCTGTATCTCATCGGGTGAGAGGGCTTTGCGCTTGATAAAGGCGGCCAAAAATGCAGGCAGCGAGCCCGAAAAGGTGTCCTCAACAAATTTTTCACTCTGCATTGAATAGAAATCCTCACACGAGATCAAAGAGGACACCGTACCCTTGACGTTTTGGAAAATGCCTTTGTCACAAAGGCGTTTTAAGACGGTGTATGAGGTGGTTTTCTTCCATTGAAGTTCTTTTTCGGCCAATTTTGAAAGTTCGGTTGAAGAAATCGGCTCATTGCCCCAGATAATCTCGGCAAAGCGAGTTTCAACCGTTCCCATTTGAAGTTCACTCATAAATAAAACCTCCCAAAAATCATTCTACATCGTGTAGTACAATTTTATTCTACACAGTGTAGTCCGATTTGTCAAGAGGATTTAGTGAAATTAATTATTCGTGTTGTTTTTAAAATATCAATAGATTACTTCTTCTCAAAGCCGACAAGCATACCGCCGTTTTCGGCATAGAAGCTGCAAAGCCCTAAAGTTTCGGCAATCTCAACCGACGTATTGGGGAATTGGCTTAAAACCATACCTTTAAGTGTGTCGGCGGCGTTTTGGTTCTGGCAATGGTGGATAATAACCATACCGTTTGACAGGCCTTCGTCTTTAAGATGCTCCAAAATTGCTTTCAAAGCCTTTTGTTCGCCACGGCATTTGTCAAGAGGCTGTAATTCACCCTCGTCACTCGCCTTGCCGACCATTCGGATGCCTAAAAGGCCAACGGCTTTAGCAACTATTGGCTTTACACGGCCGTTGTTGGCAAAGTTTTTGAGGCTTTCAAGCATAAACAAGAGCCCTGTATTTTGCGAATATTCCTGAATTTTGGCGCAAATCTCGTCAAAGCCCAAGCCCTGCTCAATTAGCTCTTTATATTTATACACAAAAAGTGTTAGCTCGGGGCCAGCCGAGAGAGAATTCAACACAAAAACCCTGCGGTCGGGGTGGTTTTCCTCATATTCGGCTTTAGCCATTACGGCCGAAGCATAACTGCCCGAAAGTCCCGAGGTTATGGTGACACAGAAAATATATTTTGCATCGCCAAAGGCGTCCAACCAATCCGAAGCGTTGGGACAGGACGACGAAGATCTGCCTTTATATGTTGCAAGGTCGCTTACCATAGCGGCCACGTCAAGAGAGCTATTATCGATATATTCCTTTTCGGCGGTTATGATCTTGAGCGGTGCGACACCGAAATCAATATCCGACAATTCAAGCAGATCAGCCGACGAATCGGCGACAATTTTAATTTCTTTAATATTCATGAAAATGACCCTTTCCGTTCACCACATAAGGTTGCGGTGTCCTTCGAGGGTCATTATATTATGTGATAGCATCAAACTCAACCTACCGCCGTTTTCACGGCGTATCGTTGCGAAATGTAATCTGTAGAGGTT
>JAZTYO010000023.1:0-86155 GCA_045636945.1 Acutalibacteraceae bacterium
GTTAGAATTGAAGCACCGATTCCCAATAAAGCGGCTGTCGGTATCGAAGTTCCGAACAAGACCAAGAGCACAGTTTGTGTAAGAGAGATTATTGAATCTCCGTCTTTTGCTAATTCCAAAAGCAAACTTACAGTAGCTTTAGGCCGTGATATTGCAGGTAATGTTGTTGTTGCTGATATTGCAAAAATGCCGCACGGACTTATTGCAGGCGCAACCGGTTCCGGTAAATCGGTATGTATTAACTCGATTATTATGAGTATCCTCTTTAAGGCAACTCCCGAGGAAGTAAAGCTTTTGCTTATCGACCCCAAGGTTGTTGAATTAGGTATTTACAACGGTATTCCGCATCTTATCGTTCCCGTTGTTACCGACCCGAGAAAGGCTGCTGGTGCTCTCGGTTGGGCAGTTATGGAAATGGAAAAGAGATACAAGCTCTTTGCCGAAAACGACGTTCGTAACCTCGCAGGCTTTAATGAGCTTGCAGAGAAACGTGACGACCTTATTAAGATGCCGCAGATGGTCATTATTATCGACGAGTTGGCTGACCTTATGATGACCGCACCGGGAGAGGTTGAGGATTCTATCTGCCGATTGGCTCAGAAAGCCCGTGCAGCAGGTATCTATCTTATCGTTGCTACACAGCGTCCGTCGGTTGACGTTGTAACTGGTCTTATCAAGGCCAATATTCCCACAAGAATCGCATTTGCCGTTTCCTCACAGATCGATAGCCGTACCATTATCGACGTCAGCGGTGCTGAAAAACTGATGGGTAAGGGCGATATGCTGTTCTTCCCGACAGGTGCTATCAAGCCAGAACGTATACAGGGTTGCTTTGTCAGTGACTCCGAGGTTGAAAAGGTTGTTCAGTACCTCAAGAGTGACCACAAGAATGAGTATGACGAGGACGTTATCAATGAAATTGAACGTCAGGCTGCCAAGGAAAAGGCTGCCAAGAGCGGTATGCCAGAGGATAGGGTTGACGACGACGGCGACCCGATGCTTGACGATGCTATCGAGTGTGTAGTTGAAGCAGGACAGGCTTCAACCTCACTGTTACAAAGACGCTTGCGTTTGGGTTATGCCCGTGCCGCAAGAATTATTGATATGATGGAAGAGAGGGGAGTCGTAGGCCCTTATGAAGGCTCGAAGCCTCGTCAGGTACTTATCAGCAAGGAACAGTTGTTAGAGAGAAAAGCAGGTAGTTCGGACAATGAATAACGGTTTTCTTCCCGTTTCAAGAAAAGATATGTTACAGAGAGGGTGGGATGAGGTTGACTTCGTCATCGTAACGGGTGATGCTTACGTCGATCATCCTTCCTTCGGTACTGCCATTATATCCCGCGTGCTGGAAGCAAACGGGTATAAGGTTGGTATAATTTCACAGCCCGATTGGAGGAACGAGAACAGTATTACTGTTTTCGGTCGTCCGCGTTTGGGTTTTATGGTCAATTCTGGTAATATTGATTCAATGGTGGCACATTATACTGCCGCCAAAAAACCGCGTAGTGAGGATTTGTATTCGCCAGGTGCCAAGGCGGGTTTGCGTCCAGACCGTGCCGTTACGGTGTACTCAAAACTTATTCGTAAGGTTTATGGGTGTATTCCGCTGATAATCGGCGGCGTAGAGGCTTCTCTGCGCCGTTTTGCTCATTATGACTATTGGTCGGACAGTGTAATGCCGTCGGTTATTATTGATTCCGATGCCGACCTTCTGAGCTTTGGTATGGGTGAATTACAAACAAAAGAGATTGCCGACCGATTGAATAACGGAGAGCATATTTCACAGTTGACCGATATTGACGGTACGGTTTATAAGACCGATTCGGTTGTTGGTATCAACGCTTTGACAGTACCTTCTTTTGAGGAATGCAAGGATTCAAAACGCAGTTATGCCATTGCTTGCAGAATTGAATATGACGAACAGGATTCTGTTCGCGGCAAGAAAATAGTTCAAAAGCACGGCAACGCTTACGTTGTTCAGAATAAGCCTATGCGAGTGCTGACAACCAAAGAACTTGATGCAGTTTATGCTTTGCCTTATGAGAGATACTATCATCCGATGTATGAGCCTTTGGGTGGTGTGCCTGCTATAAAAGAGGTTGAGTTTTCGATAACTCATAATCGCGGTTGCTTCGGCGCTTGTAATTTCTGTTCGATTGCCTATCACCAAGGTCGACAGATTGCCGTCAGAAGTGAAGAATCCGTACTGAAAGAGGTTGAACTTTTAATAAAAAATCCTCATTTTAAAGGCTATATTCACGATGTTGGCGGACCAACGGCAAACTTCCGTCGGGTTTCCTGTCAGAAGCAGATTGAAATGGGTCTTTGTAAGGGTAAAAAATGCCTCGCACCGACACCTTGTAAGAATCTTGAATGCGACCATACAGAGTATCTGCAAATGCTTCGTAAAATCCGCGCAATCAAGGGTGTTAAAAAGGTGTTTATCCGTTCAGGCATCCGTTTTGACTACCTTTTGGAGGATAAAAACGACGAGTTTTTCCGTGAACTTGTTGAACACCACGTCAGTGGTCAGTTAAAGGTTGCACCCGAGCATTGCTCAGATGCCGTGCTTGATAAAATGGGCAAACCTCATATCGAAACCTACCGTCGGTTTGTTAAAAAGTTTTACAATATTACAAAACAAATAGGCAAGGAGCAGTACCTTGTTCCTTACCTTATGTCAAGCCATCCGGGTTGCCGAATGAGTGATGCTATTGAGTTGGCTCTGTTCTTGAAGCAAAACAAAATGCGTCCCGAACAGGTGCAGGATTTTTACCCGACTCCGGGTACAATTTCTACCTGTATGTACTATACCGAACTTGACCCATACACAATGGAACGCGTTTTCGTGCCTAAAACCCTATTACAAAAGGCTGAGCAAAGAGCTTTGTTGCAGTATTTCAAGCCCGAAAATAAGCCTATTGTACTGAAAGCATTAAAGGATTGCGGACGTACTGACCTTATCGGTACAGGACCCGATTGCCTTATAAATGTACCCGGTTACGGCAACAGAGCGAATAATCAAAACAGTAAGAAGCCCCATAAAGGCAACCCCCAAAAGCCCAAAGCCTTCAAAGCTAAGGGCAGATGGGAACCTAAGAGGTAATCTGTAATTAGTGCGAGCCACTTGTCATGGGCATATCCATATCATTGCTGTCGCCTGCTTCGGTGTTATCTCTGAAGAGAAGGGAAATGCACCAAACTGCCGACAAAGCTACAAGTGTGTAGACGATTCGGCTGAAAAGTGCGTCCTGACCACCGAAAGCCCAGGCAACAAGGTCAAACTGGAAAAGACCGATACTGCCCCAGTTAAGTCCGCCGATAATTAAAAGAATAAGACAGATTTTATCAAACATTTTTATCACTCCTTTTCGTGTTTATTTTTGACCACGGTTACTTTTTTATTCAAAGGATAATTTATGAAAAAGAATGATTTAATAAATTTAAAAATTATTGATACAACCTTACTCGGTGCAGGTGTCGGCAAAGCAGAGGGACTTACCGTCTTTGTTAATTCTGCCGTTACGGGAGATGAGGTTGAAGCGCATATTTTAAAGGTTAAGTCCAACTGTGCTTTTGCCAAAATTTCAAAAATTATCACCCCGTCCGAGTCGAGAGTAGATGCAAACTGTGGCTCATATCCTAAGTGCGGAGGTTGCAGTTTCCGTCATATCGATTATAAAAAAGAACTCCTGATAAAAGAAAATAATGTCAAAAATAATCTAAAACGAATCGGTACGGTTGAGCCCGAGTTTGAGCCGATTTTTGGACTTTCGGAAACCTTTTACCGCAATAAGGCACAGTATCCCGTGAGTGTTGAAAAGGGTGAGCTTAAAATTGGATTTTTTGCAGGGCATAGCCATAGAGTTGTCGATTGTCCCGACTGTGCTTTGCAACCTAAAAAGTTTTCAAAGGCCGTTGCCGTTTTCAAAGAATTTTTGCTTGAAAACAATATTTCGATTTACGATGAGGAAACGCATAAAGGCCTTGTCCGTCACATTTATTTTAGAAAAGCCGTCCAAACGGGTGAGATTATGGTCTGTCTTGTTCTGAATGGCGATACAATGCCAAAAACTGAGGCTTTTGTTGAAAAAATGCAGACGGTTTTTGGGGACAACCTTAAATCGGTAGTTCTTAATATCAACAAAGCAAAAACCAATGTTATTATGGGTGAAAAATGCGTTGCGGTGTATGGAAAAGACTGTATTACCGACATTTTGTGCGGTGTTAAGGTCAGAATTTCGCCGTTGTCTTTTTATCAGGTCAATCACGACGTTGCAGAAAAGCTTTATGAAAAAGCGTCCGAGTATGCCGAACCTAACGGCAAAACAGTGCTTGACCTTTACTGCGGCGCAGGTACAATAGGTCTTTCTATGGCTAAAAAAGCCAAGAAAATAATCGGTGTCGAGATAATTCGTGAAGCTATCGATGATGCTAAGTTTAATGCAAAGCAAAACGGCTTTGAAAACACCGAATTTTTCTGCGGTGATGCCGCAATGGCAGCTGAAAAGCTTAAAAACAACGGTGTTAAGCCCGATGTAATCATTGTTGACCCACCAAGAAAGGGCTGCGATGCTGAATTAATTAAGACTATAACGCAGGACTTTGCTCCTGAAAGAGTTGTATACGTTTCCTGCGACCCTGCAACCTTGGCCCGTGATTGCAAACTGTTCAAGGATATGGGCTACGATACAATAAAGGCTGCAACCTTTGATATGTTTCCAAGAACAGGGCATGTTGAAAGCGTTGTTAAACTAGAGAGGACAAAATGAGCGAAATTAATTTGAAATGTCCGCACCGTAAAAAATGCGGTGGGTGTCAGATACAAAACCTGACCTACGAAAAGCAGTTGAGCTTCAAGCAGGTCAAGGTTATAAAATTATTGGGTAAATACCACCATGTCAATGAGATTATCGGTATGGACTATCCTTATCACTACCGCAACAAGGTGCAAGCTGCATTTGGCGAACGCAAGGGTGAGATTATCTCGGGTGTTTATCAATCTTCAACACATAATATCGTTCCCGTTGACAGTTGCCTTATCGAGGATGAAAAGGCTGACGAGATTATAGTAACCATCCGAAAACTGCTCAAAAGCTTTAAATTGCGTGCATTTAACGACGTTACAATGAAAGGTTTTTTGCGTCACGTTCTTATAAAACGAGGTTTCTCAAGCGGTGAGATAATGGTCGTACTTGTAACGGCTTTTATGGAGTTTCCGAAGGAATCGCAGTTTGTGAATGCTTTGTTATCCCGATATCCCGAAATCACCACCGTTGTGCAGAACGTGAATAATAAATTTACAAGCCTTATATTGGGAGAAAACAGCCGTGTGCTTTATGGCAACGGGTATATTGAAGAAGATCTGTGCGGTTGCCGTTTCAGAATCTCACCTAAGGCCTTCTATCAGATAAACCCCACACAAACCGAGGTTCTGTATAATAAGGCTATTGATTTTGCCGAGCTTACGGGTAAGGAAAAGGTACTTGACGCCTATTGCGGAACAGGTACTATCGGTATTATCGCATCTCAAAAAGCAGGAAAGGTTGTGGGTGTTGAGCTTAACCCCGATGCCGTTAAGGATGCCAAGGTCAATGCGGAGCTTAATAATGTCAAAAATATTGAGTTTTTTGAGGACGATGCAGGTAAGTTTATGGTCAAAACCGCCCGTAAAGGTGAGAATTTTGACGTTGTTATAATGGACCCACCGAGAGCCGGTGCAAGCCTTGAATTCTTGCGTTGCTTGGTTGAATTGGCACCTGAAAGGGTAGTTTACGTTTCTTGCAATCCCGAAACCCTGGCGCGTGATCTGTCTTTTCTGACAAGAAAAGGGTATAGGGTCAAAAAGATCCAGCCCGTTGATATGTTCCCTCATACCGAACACGTTGAATGTGTCGTGAGCCTTAAGAAAGAAAAAAATGATGTGTGATTTGACCGCCAAACCTTTTAACCTATTTTCCGGCAACATTTTGAAAATTATTGCTCTTATAGCAATGACGTTTGACCATATCGGATTTTTATTGCTTCCGCAATATCAGATACTTCGTATCATTGGCAGGGTCGCATTTCCTATATTCAGTTATATGATTGCCGAGGGAAGTCGATATACCAAAAACCGAACAAAATATCTTATCATAATGGTTGTTTTTGGTGTTGCGTTTCAGATAGTATACTACGTTGCTGACCGTTCTTTGTTTCAAGGTGTTTTCATATCTTTCAGCTTAGGCATAGCTTTGATTTTCGCGATAGAAAATGCGATAAAACGCAAAAACCTTTTATCGGTAATAATCGCAGTTATATTACTTGTTTTTGTCGGTTTTGTGTGCATCGGATTGCCAAAGATTCTGTCCGATTTTGGTTTTGAAATTGACTACGGCATTTTTGGCGTTTTGCTGCCCGTGTTTGCGTATTTTATGCCCAATAAGTTATTTAAGCTCGTTGGTGTAGCGGTTGCATTGGTCGGAATGAGCTTAATTATGGGTGGCAGACAGTGGTATTCACTTATTGCCGTTCTTTTACTTGCGTTTTACAATGGTGAAAGAGGCAAATATAAAATGAAAAGCATCTTTTATCTCTACTATCCCGTTCATCTTGCTATCATTTATGCGATAGATAATTTTGGTGTTTTGAATTGAGGTGCAAATTATGAAATTTATAAAAAATACGTTATGTGTGCTTATTGCTGTTGCAATTTTTGGCTTAACTGCCTGTAGCTCAGGTACTTCGGGAAGCTTTTCAAGACCGAGCTTCAGCTTTAACAACAGTAAGTTCAATGATAGCAGTAATGTTTCAAACAGTAGTATTACGGTTTCGACCGAGGATAATAAATTGGCACCGCTATCCACCGGAGCTTACTCTTTTTATAATGCTCGAGATTTCAAATACCTTTCTTTTAACGACCGCAAGGTTACGACCGATACATTTGTTTCTGCTTGGAAGCTCGTAAAGGCTGACAACGGATTTTATGTTTATACCTGCACAACAGAACTACTGCTTGATATCGATAATGCCGTAGTTTCAAGCGGTACTACCATAAAACTGTGGGAAAATACCGGATATAAAACTCAGATTTGGAAAATAACCCCCAATAATAACGGCACGTATTCGTTTTTAAGCAGTGTCAACGAGAACTATTGTCTCGGCTTTGATAACGGAAATGCCGTTTTGCAGCTTAGAAACAACAATGATAAATCACAGGAATGGTATGCTAATCCTACCGTTGATAATACCGTTAAAAATTACCGTGAGTATATCAGTGATGATGGAATTATTCAAATGCGTCTTCCTTTGAATATAACTGAGGTTATTTCAGATGCAAGACTTAAGCAGTGGACTAACGACCTTGAAAAAGCTTATTACACTTTCGAGGATTTGACCAGTTACAGACCTTATGATTTTGTTGTTGTTAAGGCATACGAGCCGATAACGAAATACGAAGGTGTGCTTGGCTATGTTTACGATAACTGCAATATAATCTATATTGACAGTGATTTCATTCGTACCGATCTTGCCAAAATGACACAGCGTGTAAACGATTGGAATTTTTGCCTTTTGCACGAAATGGGTCACATGTTTGATAACTTCAGACCATGGGATTTTGAAGCTGAATTTTTCACGGATTTTAAGATTTCCTACGTTCTTGAGCAAAACGGTGCAGGTGCAGAGCTTTCGGAGTTTGGCACAGATTCTGTGCGCTACGGTAAGGATATTATGCTGTCTTATAAAGCTATGAGCGGTGATTTGTCCAAAAAATACGATGTTTTTGCACTTGCTTATAAATTCCTGCAGATAAAGGAGCAGATTGGTTGGCAACCGATAAAATCAACCTTCTACAAGCTTCAGCAGGATGCCAATCTGTATGTAAATTACACTAAACAGCAGAAATTTGATTTGTTTGTCAACACTCTTTCTTCCTATAGCGGAAAGAATATTAAGGGATATTTCACTGCCGCTGAATTGAATGCAATTGCAGCAGAGTTGAAACAGTAATGTTATGAAAAGGATAAAGCTTGAACATAGTATTGTAATTCCGGAAAATTTCAATAATTTTTTTAACGGAGCAGATGTTTACGACAGCTCTTGTTCGAAAGAGGCTAAGGTTTATTTTATTGATAAAGGTCAAGGCTTTTTTCTGAAAACTTCCAAAAAAGGCAGCCTTGAGAGAGAGGCACTTATGACCGGTTATTTTAATAAAAAATGCCTTGGTGCCGAGGTTATCAATTATATTTCGGATGATTCGGATTGGCTTTTGACGACCGCCGTTAAGGGTGAGGATTGCACCTATCAGCAGTATCTTGATAATCCAAAAAGACTTTGCGATACTTATGCAAACATACTGCGAATGCTTCACGAAACCGATTTTTCGGATTGTCCTATAAAGGACAGAATTTTGGAATATACTGCGTTGGGTGAACAAAATTATCGCACCGATAATTTTGATAAATCTAATTTTCCTGATAGCTTTGGTTACGCTACGGCAGAAGATGCGTACAAAGTATTTTGTGAGGGCAAGCATCTTTTGAAAAACGAGGTGATGATTCACGGAGATTATTGCCTACCTAACGTAATGCTTGATGATTGGAAATTCTCGGGCTTTATTGATGTCGGCAATAGCGGTGTCGGTGACCGACATATTGATTTGTTTTGGGCAACCTGGACACTTTGGTTTAATTTACACACAAATGATTATTATGACCGTTTTCTTGATGCCTACGGCAGAGATAAGGTTGATAATGATAAATTAAAAATTGTAGCCGCAGCAGAAGTGTTCGGCTGATTTGGAGGAAATTTTAATGAAAAAACATAAAACATTAAAAATCATCGGTATCATTCTTGCGGTAATACTTGTTTTCTTTGTTGTAATCAACGTTATTCCTCCCAAAAAGAACGTTGAAAACAACCCGTTTGTTGTAGGTGAAGGTAACTTACCTATGATTGCGGCTCACCGTGGCGGCGGTATGAACAATCCTGAGAACACAATGCTGGCCTTTCGTGAGGCTGTCAGCACCATAGGTGTTGATATTATCGAAAGCGACCTTTATCTTACAAAGGACGGCTATCTTGTCTATAACCACGACGATTATATTGACGAAACCTGCAACGTAAACGGAGATATTTCGTTGGATGAGGTTGAGGCTCTTTGCGAGGATGAAACCAAGCGTCACTATATCAAGGATATGACCTTGGCAGAATTGGAACAGTATAATTTCGGTTATTATTTCGAGGGGAAAAATGGTCAGAGAATCTATAAAGATACCGCTAATTTTGCTGAAAAAGGCTTGCAGATTGCAACCGTTGATAAGCTTTTTGCAGAGTTTTATGATTCTAATCCCGACCTCAAATTTATTGTTGAGATAAAGAATGACGGCGAAATGGGCTATAAGGCTTGTGAGATACTTTATAACACTCTTAAGCAGTATCCGAAATATATGGATCAGATTGTCATTGGCACATTTCACGACGAGATCGAAACCGAACTAAAAACCAAATATCCCGAGCTTTTAAGAGGTGCACCCACAGGCACTGCCGCAAAGTTTGTCGTTACTCAGATGCTCAAGGTCAACATTCTTGATTTGAGCGATTTTGCCTGCCTGCAGATTCCTACAAGCTATGACGTTGGTATTGAGCTTAACCTTGATAAGGCTACCTACATAAAACGTGCTCACAAGAGAAACATAGCAGTACAGTATTGGACAATCAACGATGCCGAAGAAATGCGTGAGCTTATTGAACTTGGCTGTGACTGTATTATGACCGACGACCCTGAATTGCTTAAGAGCGTTTTGGATGAGTATAGATAATTTATGGTTATTAGAAAAGCTGAAAAATCGGATATTGACCGTTGCTTTGAGATTTACGCAGGTGCCCGTGAATATATGAAGAATAGCGGCAACCCCGACCAATGGGGAACCGAATACCCTTATGAGCATTTGATCCGTGAGGATGTTGAGCTCGGCAGGTTGTATGTCGCGGATTGCGATGGCTCGGTTGAGGGCGTTTTCCTTATGGAAGCTGGTCCCGATGAAACCTATTTGGAGATTGATGGAAAGTGGCTGAATGACGAGCCTTATTACGTTATTCACCGTATTGCATCCTCTGGTAATGTTAAAGGTATTGTAAAAACGGCGGTTGAGTTTGCATTGCAAAATATCGAAAACGTTCGAATTGATACTCACGATAAAAATATTACTATGCAAAAGACCCTTGAAAAGATAGGCTTTAAGCATTGCGGTACGATTTATGTTTTTGCTCCGTGGGAGGGCAAATCTCCCCGAATGGCATATCATTTAAGTGTCGATTAAAAATACATCTTATTTATAAAAACTATTATTGACGAAAGGAGACCGTTATGACCGACGAAAGATTAAAGCGTTTGCGCGAAAAATCAATGAAATTGCCGATGTTACCCGGTGTGTACATTATGCAAGCTAAATCGGGTGATATAATATATGTTGGCAAGGCAAAGAAGCTCAAAAACCGTGTTTCACAGTACTTTGGCGCAGGAAATCAGCACAGTGACAAGGTCAGGCGAATGGTCTCCAACGTTGAGGATTTTGAGTATATTATCTGCGACAGTGAGTTTGAGGCGCTAATTCTTGAATGCTCGCTGATTAAACAGCACAAGCCCAAATACAACATACTCTTGAAGGACGATAAGGGGTATCACTATATCAAGGTTACAAAGGGCGAATACCCAACAATTTCGGCATCCTTTGATACCGATGATAAAAATGCTGAGTATATCGGACCTTATATTTCGGGTTTCGTTGTAAATCAGACGGTTGATGAGGTGCGAAAGATATTCCGTTTGCCGCATTGCAACAAAACTTTCCCTGACTGTGTGAATAAAAAGGGCAGACCCTGCTTGAATTTTCACATTAAAAACTGTTCTGCACCGTGTTGCGGTAAGATTTCGGCTGCCGAATACCGTGAAACGGTACGATCTGCGGTTGAGTTTTTAAAAGGCGGTGCTTCACAATCGGTTGCGGTGCTACGTGAAGAAATGGAAAAGGCTGCCGAAAATCTGCAGTTTGAAAAGGCTGCAAGACTTCGTGACCGAATCACCGCTATTGAGAAAATCAACGACCGCCAGAAGATTTACAGTTCAATCTATAAAAGGCAGGATATTATTGCTTTGGCGGTGGCTGATACTGCTGCCTGTTTTGAGGTTTTCGTTTTTCAGGACGGTAAACTTTGCGACCGTGAAGAGTTTTTGATTGATGCTATTGAAACTCCCGAGTCTGCAAGGTCAGAATTTCTGCAAAGATACTACACAATGCGTGATAATATCCCTCCGAGGGTTGCCGTTGACGGTTATATTGATGATAAGGAACTGCTTGAAAAATGGCTTTCCGAAAGAAAAGGTACAAATGTAGTTATTGCTGTCCCCGAAAGAGGAGAACAAGAGCATCTTGTTACAATGTGCAGAAATAATGCATCTGAACGACTTGCTCAGCATCTTGGCCGACATTTGTGTCAAACGGCAGGACTTGACGAACTTGCAAGACTTTTGAACCTTTCAAAACCGCCGAAGTTTATTGAGTCCTACGATATTTCCAACACCGCAGGTGAGGATAACGTTGCGGGTATGGTAGTCTTTAAGAATGGTAAACCGCATAAATCATCTTACCGTAAATTCAAAATCAAGTCTTTCTCGGGTCAGGATGATTTCCGTTCAATGGCCGAGGTTGTTGAACGAAGATTTACCGAATATAAAAATGCCGAAACCGAGGATGGCTTCGGACAGTTACCTGATTTGATTTTGCTTGATGGCGGTAAGGGTCAGTTATCGGCGGTCCTTGAGGTTTTGTACCGAATGGATATCAATGTGCCCGTTTTCGGTATGGTTAAGGACTCCAAGCATAAGACCCGTGCTATCACATCAGGCGGTGACGAGATTGCAATTAAGGGCAACCGCAGTGCTTATACGCTTGTTTCGACGATCCAAGAGGAGGTTCACCGTTTTGCTATCGGCTATCACCGTCAGCAAAGGTCAAAGAACTCTAACGTTCTAAAATTGACTGAAATTGAGGGCATAGGGGAGTCGAGAGCCAAAAAACTGCTCTCAAAATTCAAAACAATATCGGCAATATCCAAGGCGACCGAGCAACAACTGATTGATGCAGGAATGCCTAAAAATATTGCCGAAAATATAATCACATATTTCAGTTTTAGTTAATCTTTCTTAACTATGACTCCATTTGTAAATTCACTGCCGCAAGGGTCTGGAACCGCTTGTGAAAGAGTGTAGATATCGCTGGCTCTCGATTCAAATTCGAAAACGGGATTTCCTTTTAGTGTGGTTGAACGCATAATAACGGGGATTTTTGAGTTCTCACGTGCCGATTTCAATATTTCGGCACCTGTCGCGTTGCAACCAATAATTCTGATATAAGGCACACGGTCGGGGATGTCCTCGGCCTTTGCTTTTAAAAATGCCGAAAGTACAAGCCGACGAAGTCTTGCATTGGTGTATCGTTTGGTTGAGGCATAGTCGAAAAGCTGAGTCAATGAACTGCTCATTCGTGCCGCACTGAACAATCTGTTTTCTATTCCCTCACTAATGTCGGGGAGCTTCTTGTACGCAGCAGGGGTTGTTGTTCTCAACGCGGTCAGTATGGTTTTTTCAAGTGATTTTATGTCAGATACTTTTCCGCTTTGGAACTGCTCGTACAGTATATCAAACGATTTTTCGGGCATATATTTTTTAGCTTCACTCAAATTTCCCGACAGTATCATTTCACGTAAAGCACTCGCAGAACAGAAATTCTCAGATGCTTCACTGCTATCATGTTCAACACCTTGTCGATTGACAGCAATAAAAGAACACTTTGAATTAAGTGATTTTGCGGCACTGATGTACTCAACCGCCAACGTATCGTTAGGGGAACGTAAAAGCTCACCGTTGCCGCATAATGCTTCAACGGCTGATTCGCGAGCTTTTGCAGGTGTCATGCCGTTGTCGAGATTTTTGCGCATAATTTTTGAAAATTCTGCGGAACGAACGCAATAAGCGGTATTTATGAGTCTCTCAACCTCTCCGCATTCACTTCCAAAGATAATAGTATCTATACCGAGATTTTCCAATATTTCAACCGAGCCTTGGGCAAACTTTTGAGCTGTTGCCATTGCCCATAAAGTAGGTAATTCGGCAACTAGGTCAACACCGCACTCCAATGCTTGTCTTGTTCTTGCAAATTTGGAAATAATAGCCGTGTCTCCGCGTTGCACCCAATTTCCACTCATAACGGCGACTATAGCATCAGCACCAAGTCGTTTTGCTTCATCAATTAAGTGCATATGACCGTTGTGAAAAGGGTTATATTCGACAACTATGCCAAATACCTTCATTTTCTCACATTCTTTCGTAAAATCTCTTGAAAAAAACATCAAAATGATGTATTATATATTTTTGGTAAGTCATTACCTAAATATTTTACAATAAATCGGTGCGGATTGCAATACCGTAAACCATTTTTAGGAGGAACATTAAATGAAAATTCTCGTTGTAAACGCAGGAAGTTCGTCTTTGAAGTATCAGCTTATTGATATGGACAACGAACAGGTAATCGCAAAGGGCCTTTGCGACAAGATCGGTCTTGCCGACAGTAACATTAAGCATAAGGCAGGCGACGGCAGAGAATATGCCGCTGAAATCTCAATGCCTACCCATTCCGAGGCTTTCGAGGCTTTGATGTATGCTTTGGCAGAAAGTGATGCCAAGGTTATCAGCTCTCCCAATGAAATCGGCGCTATCGGTCACCGCGTTGTACACGGCGGTACCTACTTCAGCAAGTCTTGCTTGGTAGACGATGACGTTGCTACAAAGGTTGACGAGCTTAAAGAGCTTGCACCTCTCCACAACCATCCTCACTACCTTGGTATTGTTGCTTGCACCAAGACCTTTGGTAAGGAAGTTCCTCAGGTTGTTGTCTTTGATACAGCCTTCCATCAGACTATGCCCGAAAAGGCTTACATTTTCGGTATTCCTTATGAGTATTATGAGAAGTATGCAGTTCGTCGATATGGTGCACACGGTACATCTCACAAGTACGTAAGTGAGCGTTGTGCCGAGATTATGGGTAAGGATAAGAAAGACCTTAAAATTGTTACCTGCCATATCGGTAACGGTGCTTCTATTACTGCAGTTGATGGTGGTGTCTGTGTTGATACCTCTATGGGCTTTACTCCTCTCGACGGTTTTATTATGGGAACTCGCTCCGGCGGTGTTGACCCCTCTGCTTTGACCTACATTGCCAACAAGGAGAACATCACTCCTGACGAGATGAGCGATCTTCTTAATAAGAAGTCAGGTCTTTTGGGTATTTCTGGTGTTTCCAGCGATAACCGTGACGTTTCAGCCGCAGCAGCTGAGGGCAACCACAGAGCAGCTTTGGCAAACGAAATTCAGAGATATCAGATTGCTAAGTTTGTTGGCTCTTATATTGCCGCAATGAACGGTACTGATGCTATTGTATTTACTGCAGGTATTGGTGAAAATGATCCTGTTCTTCGTTCTGAGGTTTGTAAGCACTTTGGATATATGGGTGTTAAGATTGACGAAGAAAAGAACCTCATCCGCGGTGAAGAGGTTGAGATTTCAACGCCCGACTCTACCGTTAAGGTTTATGTTATCCCAACTAACGAGGAGCTTGCTATTGCAAAGGATACCCTTGAGATCGTAACCAATCTAAACAAATAATTGGAGCAGTAACAATGATTGCTATCAAGAACGATATTTTAAATGGTAAGTTTGATGAAATATTTAACGTGCTTTACGGCGATGTCCAATTTGCGCGTAACCGCTATTTGGCAGCAGTAGACAGCTTTGAGGCTATCTATGGCGAACGTGAGGTTAGATTATTTTCAGCTCCCGGTCGCACAGAGGTCGGCGGTAATCACACGGATCATCAGCATGGTTGCGTTCTTGCTGGTAGCGTAAATCTTGATGTTATAGCAGTTGTGTCCGCAACAGATGACGGTTTTGTTAAGTTGAAGTCTGAAGGCTATGACGAGGATATTTTGTCAATAAATGAACTTGAACCACGCCAGACTGAGTTTGGCAAAGCATCTGCTTTAATTCGCGGTATGTGCGGTGAGTTCAAAAAGGATGGTTATAAAATCGGCGGTTTTGTTGCTTATACAACCTCTAATGTGCTCAAGGGCTCGGGTCTTTCGTCGTCTGCCGCTTTCGAGGTGCTTATCGGTAACATTCTGAGCGGCCTTTATAACAACAATTCTGTTGACCCTGTTGAGATTGCCAAGATTGCTCAGCGTGCTGAAAACATCTATTTTGGTAAGCCTTGCGGTTTGATGGACCAGATGGCAAGTTCGGTCGGCGGTTTCGTTGGAATCGATTTCAACGACCCTTCAAAGCCTATTATCGAAAAGGTTTCGTTTGATATTGGTGCTCACGGTCATAAGCTTGTTATTGTAAACACAGGCGGAAACCACGCTGACCTTACTCAGGATTATGCTGATATTACTATTGAGTGCAAAAAGGTTTCCGAATTCTTCGGTAAATCTTTCCTCCGTGATGTTTGTGTGGATAAGTTCTATGAGTCTATTGCTGAACTTCGTGAAAAAGTAGGGGATAGAGCCGTTCTTCGTGCTATCCATTTCTTTAACGATAATCAACGTGCTTTCGACGAAAAGCTTGCACTCAAAGAGGGAAGATTTGACGATTTCCTCCGCATTTCCAAGAATTCGGGACGTTCCTCGTTCCAGTATTTGCAGAATGTATATTCACCGTCTAATCCTTCCGAGCAAGGTTTGTCTTTGGCATTGTCCTTAGCAAGCAAGGCCTTGGAGCACAGAGGTGCATACCGAGTTCACGGTGGCGGTTTTGCAGGAACCATTCAGGCTTTTGTGCCAGATGAGTTGCTCGAAAATTACCTTAAGATTATGAGATCTGTTTTCGGTAAAGACTCCTGCTACGTTCTCAATATTCGTCCTATTGGTGGTACCGAAATAAAATAATAAATATCTAAATCGGTATAATTGCGCGATTTTGACTGAATTAATTGTACTATCAGTTTGACGACGGAATTCAGTTTGTTGAGTTTAAAAAATTCATAAAACTTTAAATTTTACAATGCCCGAAAATTTGTGGTTTTCGGGCATTGTTTTTTTGCATAAAAAATAAAATAAATGTTGAATTTAAGGATAAAGTATAGTATAATGTTCATAATTGATAGTTTGGTGTATTTTGTCAAACAATATGTTAAAAAGAGGTTTGGAGTATTATGGATTTTATTACACTTGCCGCTAAAGATTTAGGTAATGTGGCTGAGAATATGGGTGAATATGGCGGAAAGGTTACGTTAAGCGGTTTGCTTATAGTATTTACAATGCTTATCCTTTTAGTTGTTATCATTTCAATTTTTGGTTTTATTATCGGCGGTGCCGTCCGTTCTAACAAAGAAAATAAGGTTAATGAACCAAAAGCTGAAAATAAGACTGTTGTCAGTCAGACTCCTGCTGCTTCTGCTGCGCCAAACTCAGAGGATGAAGATGTGATTGCTGCAATCTCTGCCGCAGTTATGATGATGTATGAGGGAACAGGTAAGACTCCTATTATTCGTTCTATCCGTCCTGCTCACAAAGGTGTTCGTTCTGCTTGGGCAACTGCTGGTATTATGAATAACACCCGTCCGTTTTAAGTTTTGAAAGTATTGGTGATAATATGGCAATTTTTGATACAATAAAAGGAATCCTTGCTGATTCCGGATTTGCCGCCTTCTTTGAAGGCGACGGTTATAAAAACCTTATAATGATTGGTGTTGCTTGCGTACTCTTGGTGCTCGCAATACATCCTAAGTTCCAATTTGAGCCTCTTTTGCTTTTACCTATTGCTTTCGGTATGCTGCTCGCAAACCTTCCCGGTGCAGGTATATATAATGCAGAAATATGGGCAATCCCCGAATTGCATGATATAGAAGGTGTTATGACGGCCGGAGAATATGTCGATGGCGTGTTTATTCCTTCCGAGTTCTGGACTTACAGTGAAGGCACTTTCCACGTTATAGCAGGTAAGGTTCTTCAGCACGGCGGACTTCTCGATATCCTTTATCTCGGTGTAAAGCTTGGTATCTATCCTCCGCTTATTTTCCTTGGTGTCGGTGCTATGACCGACTTTGGTCCTCTGATTGCTAACCCCAAGAGTTTCCTTTTGGGTGCTGCTGCTCAGCTTGGTATATTTGCGGCGTTTATCGGCGCTTTGTTGCTCGGTATGTCGCCTCAGACTGCTGGTTCTATCGGTATTATCGGCGGTGCTGACGGTCCTACGGCGATTTTTGTTACATCAATTCTTGACCCCGGTTCTTTGGGTGCGATTGCTGTTGCAGCTTATTCCTATATGGCTTTGGTTCCTGTTATTCAGCCACCTATTATGCGTGCCCTTACCACCAAAAAGGAACGAGCTGTCAAGATGGAACAGCTCAGAAACGTTTCCAAGACCGAGAAGATTATTTTCCCCGTACTTGTAACTTTGGTTGTTTCCTTGCTCTTACCCGATGCCGCAGTTTTGGTCGGTATGCTTATGTTGGGTAACCTTTTCAAGGAGTCAGGTGTTGTTGACCGTCTTGCAAAGACTGCACAGAACGAATTAATGAACATCGTTGTTATTTTCTTAGGTCTTACTGTCGGTGCTACTACCAACGGCGCAACCTTCTTAAAGGTTGATACTCTGAAGATTCTTTTGATGGGTATGGCTGCCTTTGCTATCGGTACTACAGGCGGTGTTCTGTTCGGTAAATTAATGTATATCGTTACTAAAGGCAAAATTAATCCTCTTATCGGTGCTGCAGGTGTTTCGGCAGTTCCTATGGCAGCCCGTGTTGCACAGAAGGTTGGTCGTGAGGAAAACCCAAATAACTATCTGCTTATGCACGCTATGGGTCCCAACGTTGCAGGTGTTATTGGCTCAGCCGTTGCCGCAGGTGTATTGCTGAATATTCTTGGTTAAGGAGTTTATATAATGGTTAAGCATATTATTTTATGGCAGTTGGAGGATGAGTTGTCCGATGCTGAAAAGATAAACGTAAAGGCCGGCATTAAGGAAGGTCTTGAGGCGCTTCAAGGTAAAATTCCCGGACTTTTGGAAATTAAGGTTGAAACCGTTGGTCTTGCATCGTCAAACTGCGATGTTATGCTTTACTCGGTGTTTGAGGACGAGACTTCACTCAAAGGATATGCAATCCATCCCGAACACGTTGCCGTTGCCAACGGTAAGGTAAGACCCTTTACTAAAACAAGACTCTGCCTTGATTTTGAGGCTTGATTTAATAGCTGATTATAAAACGCCCATCAGTTCAATTAGAACTGATGGGCGTTTTTGTGCTTGTTATTTTATTATATCGATGCAATAAGGTCTTTCATATCATAAAGACCGGGTTTTACGTTACTGATAAATACTGCTGCATTGACAGCACCTGCGGCAAAAACCTCTTTGGAGCCTGCCGAATGAGAAAGCGAAATAACCTCATCGTGACCTGCGAAGATAACCTCGTGTTCACCGACTATGTTACCGCCGCGAATTGCGTGGATACCAATTTCTTTTGCGTCACGCTTTTCACGTTTGGCCTGACGGTTGTACTCATAAACGTATTTGCCGTCGTTCACTTCGTTGATGGCGTTGGCAAGCATTATTGCAGTGCCGCTGGGAGCATCAATTTTTTGGTTGTGATGCTTTTCTATAATCTCAATGTCAAAACGGTCACCCAACACCTTGGATGCAGTCTTAGACAGTTCTACAAGCAGATTTATACCGAGCGACATATTGAAGGTGAAGAAAACAGGAACTGCTTTAGAGGCAGATTTTACGTTTTCAATATCTGCTTCACTTAATCCCGTTGTTGCAACAACGATAGGAGTCTTGGTTGTAACGGCATATTCAAGCAAATCGGGTAGGCAAGAGGGGTGAGAGAAATCGATGATAACGTCACCGTTCTTAACGTTCTTAATACTGCCTAAAACAGGGAATTCGCGCTGAACGTCGGTCCTCAAATCAACACCTGCAATGATTTCGCAATCATCACGATCGTTAACAAGACGTGAAACAGCCATCCCCATTTTGCCGTTGCATCCGTTTAAAATAATCTTAGTCATATTTTAACGTCCCTTACAAGATTAAAGAAGTCCGTGCTTTTTAAGCTCCAAACGGAGATTCTCGCGAGCAGCATCGGTCATAGGTGCCAAAGGCATTCTGAGAGGACCCATACCCAATCCCATCATATTCATTGCTTCCTTTACGGGGATGGGGTTAACATCACTGAAAAGAGCGTTGATAAGGCTGACGTACTTCAACTGCATTTCGCAAGCCTTCTGATGGTTGCCCTTGAAGTACTCCTCACAAATATTGTGAGTTTCCTTGGGGAGAATGTTGGAAAGTACCGAAATAACACCGATACCACCCAAAGACATAATGGGAACGATTTCGTCATCGTTACCAGAGTAAATGTCAAGGTCGTCTCCGCAAAGGCTACGGGTCTTAGCAATAGAAGAAATGTCGCCGTTGGCCTCCTTTACAGCAACGATGTTCTCGTGCTTTGCAAGCTCCTTATAGGTAGCAGGCTGAATAGCTGTACCTGTACGGCTGGGAACGTTGTAAAGAATAATAGGTGTTTTAACACGGTCGGCAACATAGAAATAATGGTTTAAAAGACCGTTCTGCGAAGTCTTGTTGTAGTAAGGAGTTACCATCAAAAGACCGTCGCAACCGATAGCCTCAGCGTGTTGAGAAAGCTGAGTTGCATACATAGTGTCGTTAGAACCGGTGCCTGCAATGATAGGAATACGCTTGTTGGCAACCTTAACAGCTTCTTCCAAAACCTTGCAATGCTCATCATTGTCCAAGGTTGCGGATTCGCCGGTTGTTCCGCAGATAACGAGAGCATCAATACCGCCCTGAATCTGTTCTTCAACAAGCTGACGGAATCTCGGATAGTTGACTGAGCAATCGTCGTTAAAAGGAGTTACAAGAGCAGTTGCACATCCTGTGAAAATTCTCTTCTTCATAATCAATACTCCAGTCTTAAATTAGTCAAAATAACCCTTAGCTGCAAGAAGTTCGGCAAGCAGAACACCTCCGCCTGCAGCACCTCTCAATGTGTTGTGAGAAAGACATACAAACTTGTAGTCGTACTGAGTATCCTCTCTCAAACGGCCGCAGGAGATAGCCATACCGCCGTCAAGGTCACGGTGTAATTTTGCCTGAGGCATATTGTCCTCGGTAAAGTAGTGGAGGAACTGCTTGGGTGCTGAAGGAAGCTCGAGTTCCTGTGCAGTACCCTTGAACTCTGCCCACTTAGCAATGATAGTTTCTTTGGAGGGTTTATTCTTGAATCTTACAAAAACTGCGGCAGTGTGACCGTCCGAAACGGGAACACGGAGGCATTGTGCGGTGAAGTGAGGCTTCTCGGCATTAACGATAACACCGTTCTCAACCTTACCCCAAATCTTGAGAGGCTCCTGCTCACTCTTTTCTTCCTCGCCACCAATGAAGGGGATGATGTTATCAACGATTTCGGGGAAAGTCTCAAAGGTCTTGCCTGCACCGGAGATTGCCTGATAGGTACATACCAAAACATCCTCAATGCCAAATTCCGCATCCAAAGGATAAAGAGCGGGAACATAGCTCTGCAAAGAGCAGTTGGATTTAACTGCAATAAATCCGCGTTTGGTTCCAAGTCTTTTTCTCTGAGCCTCGATAACCTCGATATGGTCTGCGTTAAGCTCGGGGATAACCATGGGAACATCAGGTGTATGTCTGTGAGCCGAATTGTTGGAGATAACGGGGCATTCGTGCTTGGCGTAAGCCTCCTCCAAAGCCTTGATCTCATCCTTCTTCATATTAACTGCACAGAAAACAAAGTCAACCTCGGAAGTGATCTTCTCGATATCTTCCTCAGCATTCATAATAACCATATTTTTAAGTGCCTCGGGAATAGGAGTTTTCATAGCCCAACGAGAGCCAACACACTCATCATAGGTCTTACCTGCAGAACGTCCGCTTGCAGCAAGAACCTTGACGTTAAACCAAGGATGGTTTTCAAGAAGGGTTGCGAAGCGCTGACCGACCATACCGGTTGCACCAATAATACCAACGTTGTACTTTTTCATTATGTATCACCTTAAAATAAATTTTGCCGAAAAATGTTGATTATTTTGCGAACTTGCAATATAATAGCATTTGGCAATAAATTTGTAATGTATATAAATACAATACCTTATTATAGAATTATACATCTGTGCCATATATTTGTCAAACATATTTTATGCAATTAAAGTTATTTTGTGAATATCGGAGAATGAAATGAAAAAATCGGACTTTTATTATGAACTTCCACAAGAACTGATAGCTCAGACACCTGTTGAACCGAGAACATCTTCGCGTTTGTTGGTGGTTGATAAAACCAATAACACAACCGAGGATAAGGGCTTCAGCGATCTTATTGATTATCTAAAGTCCGGTGATTGCCTTATTATGAACGATACCCGTGTATTACCTGCACGAATTTTCGGTACTCGTCGTGACACTGGCTCGGTGGTTGAGTTTGTTTTGCTCAAAGAGATGGGCAATAAGGTTTGGGAATGTCTTGCAGGCCCCGGCAAAAAAGCCAAGCCCGGTAAAGTGTTTGATTTCGGTGACGAGCTTTCCTGCGAGGTTATCAATGTTACCGATGGTGGCAACCGCATTGTTGAGTTTAAGTGTGACGGTATGTTTTACGATGTTCTTGACCGAGTCGGTCAGATGCCGTTACCTCCGTATATTACCGAAAAACTCAGTGATAAAGAACGTTATCAGACGGTTTATTCCCGTGAACTTGGTTCGGCAGCAGCACCTACGGCAGGTCTGCATTTTACCAAGGAATATATGCAGAAAATCAGAGATAAGGGCATCAATATCGGTTTCGTAACCCTACACGTCGGACTTGGTACTTTCAGGCCCGTTAAGGTTGACGATATTACCGAGCATAAGATGCATTCCGAGCATTATTTTATACCGCAGGAAACCGCTGACCTTATCAACGAAACTAAGAAAAACGGCGGAAGAGTAATTTGTGTCGGAACAACCTCTTGCAGAACGCTTGAAAGTGCCGCAAGCAAGGGTGTGATTACCGAATGCTCCGATGATACCGAGATATTTATTTATCCCGGTTATAAGTTTAAATGTATGGACGGAATTATAACTAATTTCCACCTGCCTGAAAGCACGTTGATTATGCTTGTAAGCGCTTTTGCAGGCTATGATCTCACAATGTCGGCCTATCGTCACGCAGTCGAAGAAAAATACCGATTCTTCTCGTTTGGCGACGCGATGCTGATTTTATAATTGTAGTGGACGGCTTCCTCAACGTCGCATTTGTTTATTTTTGTTTAAAGGATGTTTATATGTTTAAGGTTTTGAAAAAAGAAGGAACAGCACGCAGAGGTGTGTTTGAAACGGTACACGGTACCGTGCAGACTCCTGCATTTATGAACGTTGCTACCTGTGCCGCAATAAAAGGTGGTGTTTCGGCCTTCGATATGGCTGACGACCTGCACACTCAGGTTATGCTTTGCAACACCTATCATCTGCATTTGCGACCCAGTGACGAGCTTATCAAACGTTTTGGCGGTTTGCATAAGTTTACGGGTTGGCAAGGTCCAATCCTTACCGATAGCGGCGGATTTCAGGTGTTCTCTTTGGCATCGCTTCGCAAAATAACCGAAGAGGGTGTCAACTTCAACTCGCATATTGACGGGCAGAAGATTTTTATGGGACCCGAGGAAAGTATGAAAATACAGTCTAATCTGGGCTCCACAATAGCTATGGCTTTTGACGAATGCGTTGAAAATCCTGCAACGCACGAATATTCCAAGCAATCGTGCGCAAGAACTACCCGTTGGCTCAAGCGTTGCAAAATCAAGATGGACGAGCTTAACAAAAGAGATGATACCGTCAACCCTAATCAACTTTTGTTCGGTATAAATCAGGGTTGTACCTTTGATGACCTACGAGTTGAACACATGAAGCAGATTGCCGACCTTGATTTGGACGGTTATGCTATCGGCGGTCTTGCGGTTGGTGAACCTGCCGAGGTTATGTATCATATCATCGAACAGGTTGAACCTTATATGCCAAGTGACAAAATACGTTATCTTATGGGTGTTGGCACTCCTGCTAATATTTTGGAGGCGGTTGAACGAGGAGTAGACCTTTTTGACTGCGTTATGCCAAGCCGAAATGCACGCCACGGACATTTGTTTACTTGGGAAGGTATAAGAAACCTTAACAATGAGAAATATAAGGATGACCACGACCCTATTGAGGTTGGTTGTCAGTGTCCGACCTGCCGTAGGCACTCACGTGCTTACGTTCGACATTTGCTAAAAGCAGGGGAGATGCTTGGACAAAGACTTTGTGTTCAGCATAACCTTTATTTCTACAACACTATGATGGAAAAAATCAGAGAAAACCTTGACAACGGCACCTTTACACAGTTTAAAAACGATGTAATTTTAAAAATTGCAACAAGAATATAAAATTCTTCTTGCTTTTTGAAACTTTATGTAGTATGATATCAACATAATTACTTTGGAGGTAAAAAACTAATGGGCGGATTATCAATGATATTGATGCTTGTTATCTTCGGCGGTATGATTTTCTTTATGAACCGTTCGAACAAAAAGAAGCAGAAAAAAGAACAGGAACAGAGAGATAACGTTCAGGTTGGCGACGAGATTGTTACCATAGGTGGATTTGTAGTAAGAGTAATTTCCATTAAAGAGGATCATTTTATTGTTGAGTCTCCTGCAGACCACTCTAAGATGAAGCTTATGAAATGGGCTCTTTCTTCTAACAACACCGTACACGACGCTCCTGCTAAATAAGTTATATTTTCTCTCACCGCTTCGTATATTTTTACGAGGCGGTGTTGTTTTATGAAAAACAATTTTAACGGTAATAAAAAGTCACAAGGTTTATCAGCAATTCTTTGGGGAGTAGTTTGGGGTGCGTTAACGTTACTTTTATTGACGTTATTGTTTGCCTTAATAATGTCGATAGCCGAAATGAGTTCTTCGGTTGGCAAGGTTTTTTCAATTTTGATTTTGGCGGTTTGCTCATTTGTAAGCGGTTGTATCGGCTCTAAAAAAGCAGAAGAAAAACGGTTGATACTCGGATTTACCTCGGGTGTTCTGATGTATTTTATCGTTGCTGTGATTTCTATGGCTGTATCTCAGAATACTGTTACGGCAACATTTCTACTGAGGTTACTTATATGTGCTGTATCATCAGGTGTAGGTGCTGTGTTCGTAACTTTAAAGAAGTCTAATAAAAAATATATATGATATTGATTTGTTACAACAATGATGTTAAAATATAAGTGTAATTTTGTGTGCAGAGGATGTTTATGTTTAAATAATTTGAAGCAAAAGCTGAACAGATTATTTTTCAGATGACCTTAAAAGAAAAGGTCGGACAGTTGAATCAGATAACTATTACATCTTTTAAAGATGGTTTCGAGTTTTTGAAAAGTTTATCCGTGAGGGTAATGTTGGCTCGATTATACTCGCTTCTTCGGCAACAGCAGGTAATAACCCTCAGTGTCACGTTAATATGGAGTTTTATAATGAATTGCAAAAGATAGCAGTTGAAGAAATCCGAATGAAAATTCCTATGATTTACGGCCGCGACGTTATCCACGGACACAGAACTGTTTATCCGTTACCGTTGGCTTCGGCAGCTGCTTTTAATGATGAAAAGGGTGAATATATTGTTGAAGCAGGGAGTTTTACGTTTTTGTCGGTGAAAACTGCCTGACCAAAAATCAGATAACCATTAAGGTTAAATGAGATATTTTTCATTAAGTATTTTCATAATATATCTCGGGTGAGATTATGCTGAAAAGATTTTTGATTGGCGTTTTGTGCGTATGCTTTGTAGTCGCATGTTGCTTTTTTGTTGCTGATGAGGGTTATGTTATTCGAGGGTTGCTTTCAAACACCAATAATGATGCTGCTAAAACAATAATCATCGATGCAGGCCACGGCGGGTTTGACGGTGGTGCTGTGGCAAGCGACGGTACGATTGAAAAGGACTTGAATCTTTCCATTGCACTTAAACTTGATGCAGTTTTGAGAAGTATGGGGTATAAGACGGTTTTGGTCAGAAATTCCGATACTGCAACCAACGACCCTGCCGATGGTGAAAAAGCTAAGGTAAGCGATATAAAGAACCGTTTGAAATTGATGGATAAATATCCAAACAGTGTGTTCGTCAGCGTACATATGAACAAATATTCCACAACTCAGCCCCACGGTGCACAGGTGTTTTATTCGAAGTCCTTAGGCTCCGAAAAACTTGCAGAATCGTTGCAAAATTCGGTTGCAACACACGTTCAGACCGATAACAAACGCGTGATAAAGCCAACCACCAAGGATATTTATCTTTTAAGTCACGCAACGGTGCCTTCGGTTATTGTTGAATGTGGATTTTTAAGTAATCCGAATGACTTGAATAATCTTAAGTTACAGGATTATCAGTTAAAACTTGCTGTAGCGTTGACATACGGCATAATTGATTATATAAAATCAGACGTTGAAATAGGAGAGTCGTAAAATGGCAAAATTGAAGACATCGTTTGTCTGTTCTTCTTGCGGATATTCGTCGCCTAAATGGTCGGGTCAGTGTCCTTCTTGTAGGGAATGGAACACGATGAATGAAGAAATTGAAACCAAAAGCAGTTCATCACCATCGTCAACCTTCAAAACAAAATTATCTTTTAACGTTTCTTCGGTGGCTGATATCAGCACAAGCGATGAACTGCGATATAATACGGGAATAGGGGAGCTTGACCGCGTTTTGGGCGGTGGTTTGGTTAAGGGCTCGGTTGTTCTCCTTTCGGGTGACCCCGGTATCGGAAAATCAACTCTTTTGATGCAGGCCTGCGGTACGTTTTCAAATGATAAAGCTGTTTTGTATGTATCGGGTGAGGAATCGGCAAAGCAGTTAAAACTGCGAGCAGAAAGGCTTGGTGTAAACTCCGATAAACTGTTTATTATGACCGAAACCGATGTTGAAACGGTTTGTGAGTACATTAAAAGTCAAAAACCCGAGGTTGTTATGATTGACTCGATTCAGACTATGAACCACGCTGAAATTCAGTCGTCACCGGGTAGCGTTACTCAGGTTAGAGAATGTACCAACCAGCTTTTGAGAACAGGAAAATCACTTGATATTCCGATAATTATTGTTGGTCACGTTAATAAGGACGGTGCCATTGCAGGTCCTAAGGTCATGGAGCATATCGTTGATGCCGTTCTGTATTTCGAGGGTGAGCGTAACTACTCTTACCGTATACTGCGTGCAGTTAAAAACCGTTTTGGTTCAACCAATGAGATTGGCGTTTTTGAGATGAATGACATTGGTCTTTCTGAGGTTGAAAATCCTTCGGCAGCACTGCTTTCAGAACGTAATACCAACGTTTCTGGTAACTGTATCTCCTGCGTTATGGAGGGCTCAAGACCGATTTTGGCCGAGGTTCAGAGCCTTGTGTGTGCTTCGGGCTTTGGCAATGCCCGCAGAATGGCAACAGGCTTTGATTTTAACCGAATGAGCCTTATTCTTGCTGTTTTGGAAAAGCGTTTCGGTTACAGATTCTCGGTTATGGATACCTACCTTAATATTGTAGGTGGCTTAAAATTGGACGAGCCTGCCGCCGACCTTTCGGTTGCTTTGGCACTCGTTTCAGGAATTACTGATAAACCTGTGCCTGACGATGCTGTGGCAATAGGGGAGATTGGACTTTCGGGAGAGGTAAGGTCGGTATCACGTATTGGTGCAAGGATTTCCGAGGCTGCAAGACTTGGATTTTCAAAATGTATAGTACCTCGTTCCTGCCTTAAACAGATAAAAACCAAGGTGGATATTGAGGTTATCGGTGTTAGAAACCTACATGAGGCTATCGCAAACGTGTTTTAATCGATTGATATTGACAATAATTTGTGTAAATATACAAATATTTAAAAAACACTTGCATTTTTATTCATTGGGTGTTATACTCTTTATACTAAAATGGTTGTTTAACCAAATGGAGGTAAATAAAAATGAAAAAGATTATTTCTTTAATTCTCGCTGTTGCAATGTTGTTTGCGGTTTGCGCACTCGCAGCTTGCGGTGGCAACGAAGATGACAACAAGAACAACAGCACTCCCGCTTCTCAGACTGCTTCTACTGAAGAGAAGGTTGAGATTACAACCGTAACTCCCGGCAAGCTCACTATGGCTACTAACGCTTATTTCCAGCCCTATGAGTATTACGAGGGTGACAAGATCATCGGTATCGATGCAGAAATTGCTGAAGCTATCGCAAAGAAGCTCGGTCTTGAGCTTGTTATCAGCGATATGGCTTTCGATTCCATCATCACCGCTGTTAATCAGGGCTCTGCAGACTTCGGTCTTGCAGGTATGACCGTTACCAAGGACAGACTTAAAGAGGTTGATTTTTCTATCAGCTACGCAAAGGGCGTTCAGTCCATCATCGTTAAGGAAGGCTCCAAGATTACTTCTTATGACGACCTTGCAGCAGATGGCGCAACCTATAAGATTGGTGTTCAGCTTGGCACTACCGGTGACATCTATGCTTCTGACGAGTTCGGTGACAGAGTTAACACCTTCACTACCGGTAACGAGGCTGTAAACGCTCTTATCGGCGGCGACGTTGATTGTGTTATCATTGATAACGAGCCTGCTAAGGCTTTCGTAGCTAACAACCAGGGTCTTAAGATTCTTGAGACTGCTTACGCTGACGAGGACTATGCTGCTTGCATCAAGAAGGGCAACACTGCTCTTAAGAAGGCTATCGACGATGCTATCGTTGCACTTATTGCTGACGGCACCATCAAGTCTATTGTTGACAAGTACATCAAGTAATCTCAGTAATATTTACTGACATTGTAATCATTGTTGTGAAACAGGAATGAGCAATCATTCCTGTTTTTACACTTTAGCCAAAAGCATTTAAGCTTGAACCAGCCTTAAACGGCGGATTTAAGGTATCTTTTGGCTCTTTGTCGCACATAAGCGACAGCTTTATGTGCTCCGCATCACCAAAATCTATTCATAAAACCGCACGTTTAAGGTCGGAGAATTTTGTAACAAGAGTATTTTTGATGGTCGAGGCACAAAACGCAGTAAATCCTAACGGATTTACGAGTATTTTAACAAAGCCACAGCAGAAAATACTTGTTCCAAATTTGATTCAAGTTTAAACGCTTTGGCTATGGAGAAGTGTAATGAAAAAGTCTTTTAAAAAAAAGAAAATCATTGCTTTATGTGTTGCGCTTGTTTTGGTTTTGGCCTTAGCCGCAACAATAGTCATCAGTTTTATTCCTCAACGTGTGTCACGTGAAATCTCTGCTGATGAGGCTCAAAAGATTATAAGCAGCACCATCAAAGAGTTACCTCGTGATACTCTTGGCATTGCTATGCAGAAAACTGCCGACAGCCTTGATTTAACGGTAAACAGTGTTGAGTTTGGCTCTAATAAGGACGTTATTGTAGATTGTTCTTACAACGTTATTGATATCAAGACTCTGTATAATACATACAAGGCAGAAATGTTCAATAAGGTTTGTCAGCAGTATTTCGACGATGCTGAAAGCGGTAATATGAGCAATGCAACTGCTTTGTCAATATCGCTTTTCACCGACGTTAACGAGTATATTTCAAATACAACCGAAATCAGTGGTAACGTTGTTGTTAAGATTTATGAAACAACTCAAGGACATTATACCGTATATTTGAGTGATGAAACTGTTAACGCTCTGACCGGCGGCGGTTTTGATGTTTTGACCGACATCAAGGGTGTTACCAAGGTTGAGTACAACGGCATTGACGTTGATATTACCAACAACAATACCATCCGTACTTCCATTGAATATCTATTTGGTTTTGACAATTACAGCTCTACCGAGCCTTCAACCGGTAATGCTGTTCGCAGATGGTGTGTTGATTTCGCTGATGAGTTCGACCGCAACTTTATTCAGGATGACCATTGGATATACCTTGTTCAGGGCTTAGGAACAACCCTTGCCATTACCTGCCTTGCAGGGGTTATGGGTATTGTTCTCGGATTCTTGGTTGCTATCATTCGTTGTACCAATGAAACAACCGGCAAATTCTATATCGTTGACCGAATCTGCCGTTTGTATCTGACGGTTGTCCGCGGAACACCTGTAATGGTACAGTTGCTGATTATATACTTTGTAATATTGTTGCCGATAGGTTTGCCCAAGTTTGTATCGGCGGTACTATGCTTCGGTCTTAATAGCGGTGCTTATGTTGCCGAAATCGTCCGTGGCGGTATTATGTCGGTTGATAAGGGTCAGATGGAGGCAGGTAGAAGCCTTGGCTTTAACTATGCACAGTCAATGGTTCATTTCATTGTACCGCAGGCCTTTAAGGCTGTTTTGCCGTCACTTGCCAACGAATTTATCACACTGCTCAAAGAGTCCTCGGTTGCTTTCTATATCGGTGTTGCCGACCTTACTCAGGGTGGTTTGAAGATTCGTTCTTTGACCTACAGTAACTTTATGCCTTTGATTGCAGTAGCGATGGTTTATCTTGCAATTGTGCTTATTTTGACCAAGTTGGTTAGCCTGCTTGAGAGGAGGTTGAGGAAGAGTGACCACTGATAATGTACTTATCCGTGTCGAAGGATTGGAAAAATCCTTTGGCAAGGTTGATGTTTTAAAAGGCGTTAATGCTGAAATCAAAAAGGGTGACGTTATGGTGGTTATCGGACCTTCGGGTTCAGGTAAATCTACCTTCCTGCGTTGCCTCAACCGTCTTGAAGAGCCTACAGGCGGTCATATTTACTTCAATAACGTTGATATAACCGATAAGAGGGTTAATATCAATATACACCGTCAGAAGATGGGTATGGTGTTCCAGCAGTTTAATCTGTTTCCTCATATGACCGTTCTTAAGAACATGACCATCGGTCCTATGAAGCTTCTTGGAAAATCCAAGGAAGAAGCAGAGGAAAAGGCTATGGCTCTTTTAAAGCGAGTTGGACTTGCTGAAAGAGCTGATGCATATTCGTCGCAGCTTTCGGGTGGACAGAAGCAGAGAATTGCCATTGTCAGAGCACTTTGTATGGACCCAGAGGTGCTTTTGTTTGACGAGCCGACCTCGGCACTTGATCCCGAAATGGTTGGCGAGGTTCTTGAGGTTATGAAGGAGCTTGCGCGTGAGGGAATGACTATGGTTGTTGTCACTCACGAAATGGGCTTTGCCAAAGAAGTCGGTACAGACATAGTTTTCATAGATGAGGGTATAATAATCGAAGAAGCTCCGCCCGAGGAGTTCTTCCAGAACCCTAAAAATCCCCGTCTTCGCGATTTCCTTTCCAAAGTACTTTAATTTTTCATTTATAAAAGCACACCGAACTTAGCTGTTCGATGTGCTTTTTAGTTATGTGTTTTGTTGCGAGAAAAAACAAAGCAGACACATCGTTTGATGCATCTGCTTTATTGGTGAGCTATCGGGGATAAATCCGCTTCGCGTATTTCGTGCTCGTCGACCGTTTGCTTTGCAAACAGTACCCGACTCACACTTCGTCGCTAAAAACAGTTCACCGAACTGTTTTATTAACGCTCCTCACCCTCTCAGGGTTCGAATCCCCGTTTGATTTTTATAAAAAACAAAGCAGACACATCTTTTGATGCATCTGCTTTATTGGTGAGCTATCGGGGATTCGAACCCCGGACACCTTGATTAAAAGTCAAGTGCTCTACCGACTGAGCTAATAACTCATCTCTTATTTGCGACTATGGTATTATAGCAATAATTTACTCATTTGTCAACATATATTTTTAAGTTTTATTAATTTTATTTGTAGGTTTACAATAGATGTGTTACAGTTTTGAAAATAATTATAAAATACTGTTTATTGACACAAAAATCTATACGATGTATAATAAACTCAATGATATAAACAGTTGAGGTGATTGTTTGAAAACCTTAATTAAATACTTAAAGCCTCGTTTTGGACGTATGTCGTGGATATTGGTCGTAAAGGCTTCGGGAACTATGGCAGAGCTTATGCTTCCATATATTTTGAGCCATATTCTTAAAAACGTCGTTGTCAGTGAGGATGTTAAAAAGATACTGCATTGGGGAGGTATAATGCTCCTTTTTGCAAGTGTTGCACTTATTTGTCATATTTACGCAAACCGTATGGCCGCAAGGGTTTCGAGGGATTTTTCCGAAGATGTCCGACGTGACCTTTTTGATAAAACAATGCATTTATCTTCGGCTCAGACCGATAAGTTCACTATTGCATCGCTTGAATCAAGAATCACAACAGATACATATAACGTACATCATTTTGTGGGTATGATTCAGAGAATGGGAGTAAGAGCACCTATTCTGCTTATTGGCGGTATTGTTATAACCTTGTTTATGGACAGTTTTTTGGCACTTGGTATGATTGTATTATTGCCGTTCATTTTTGTTATTGTATATTTTATTTCAAGAAAAGGTGTTCCACTTTATACTAAGGTTCAGCAATCGGTTGATAAGATGATTCGCGTAGTCCGTGAGGACGTAATGGGTATACGCGTCATCAAAGCACTTTCAAAATCTGAATATGAGCATCGCAGATATGAGTCGGTCAACAGCAATCTTGTAAAGGATGAAACAAGAGCCGGTGTTATTATGGGTACAGTTAATCCAATAATGACTCTGCTTATGAATTTGGGTCTTGTATTGGTTGTTGCAATGAGTGCATCGCGTGTTGCAAACCATACCTCCGACACCGAAACGGTTATTGCGTTTATGCAGTATTTCACACAGATTTCGATGGCAATGATGACCTTAACAAGAATGTTTGTTATGTATACCAAGAGTTCGGCATCTGCCAAACGTATCGGTGAAGTTCTCAATTCCGAGGACGAGCTTTTGGAAAAGTCGGTTGAAGATTATCCCGATATTACTACCGATAACCACATTGTTTTCAAAAATGTTTCATTTTCATATAACGGTAAAAAGAATGACCTTGAAAATATAGATTTTGCGCTTAAAAAGGGACAGTCTTTGGGTATTATCGGTGCTACGGGTAGCGGTAAATCTACCATTATCCGTCTGCTTTTGAGATTTTACGACACTACCGAAGGAGGTATCTATATAAACGGTCGTGACGTCAGAACAATCGAGCGAAAAGAGCTTTATTCGCATTTTGGAACTGCTTTGCAGAACGATTTTCTGTATGCGGATACCATAGAAGAAAACATTAGATTCGGTCGTGATATTTCTAAAGAACAGATTGTTTCTGCCGCAAAAATCGCTCAGGCTGACGGATTTATCAACGAATTCACCGAAGGCTATGACCATTTACTGTCACCCAAAGGCACAAATATTTCAGGAGGCCAGAAGCAGAGAGTGTTTATTTCTCGTGCTATCGCAGGTAATCCCGAAATCCTTGTACTTGACGACAGCACGTCGGCACTTGATTACCGTACCGAACTGATGCTTCGAAATGCATTGAATGAGAACTTCAATGACACGACTATAATTACGGTTGCACAAAGAGTCAGTGCCGTTAAAAACTGTGACCTTATACTCGTTATAGATAACGGTAAGATTATCGGTAGCGGTACACACGATGAACTGATGAATTCTTGCCCTGAATATGAGGAAATCAGCAACTCTCAAATGGGAGGTGCCTTCGTTGAATAATAATCAAAAAGGAAACCGCGGTATGGGGGCAAAGCCCGAACAGAAGCTTGACCGAAAAACCACGGGACACGTTATTAAGAGATTAAGTAAATACGTTTTAAAACAATGGCCATTGTTTTTTTTAGCCATTGTAATGACTCTTTTGTCAAATCAGTTATCTTTGCTTGGACCTAAATATTCGGGTGAGGCCATTGATGCCATCGCCAGCGAAAACGGTGTTCAGTTTGATCTTGTATGGCACAATGTTGTAAAAATGCTTGTGTGCTATATTCTTGCAGCGGTACTGTCATACGTTTTGGCAGTCCTAATGATAAAGCTGACACAACGTATCGTTAAAACCATGCGTAAGCAGGTTTTTGAAAAGCTTACAACTTTACCTGTTGGCTTCTTTGACACCCATGCAACAGGTGATATCATAAGCCGAATATCCTATGATATTGATACCTTAAACTCAACACTTTCACACGACCTTGTTCAGGTTATGACAAGTATCTACACCGTCATTGGTTCGGTGATTTTTATGTGGAATATCTCAAAACCGATGATTCTTGTTTTTGTCATTACTGTGCCTATTTCTATTTTGTTCACCCGTTACCGTTCGAAAAAGGTCAGACCATTGTTTCAGGAACGTTCAAGAAAACTCGGTGAGCTTAACGGTTATGCCGAAGAAATGCTCTCGGGTGGCAGAACTATTGCGGTTTACCACCGTGAAAAAGAAATCGGTTCGAGGTTTAATAAGCGTAACAACGACGCTATGAATGCCTATTATAAATCTGAATATTACGGTTCGGTTATGGGCCCGTCGGTTATGTTTATTAACAATCTTTCGATTTCACTTGTTATGATTTTCGGCGGTATTCTGTATATGTACTCGCAAAGCGGTGCTGTAAAGGCAGGCTCATTGTTATTTATTACCTTGGGTGGTGTTGCACAGTTTGTGCAGTATTCGAGAAAATTCGCAGGTCCCATAAACGAGTTTGCCAATATCCTGCACGAATTTCAGTCGGCATTTTCGGCGGCTGATCGCATATTCAGAGTTATAGACGAACCTTCAGAAACTGCCGATATTCCCAATGCTATCGTGCTTGAACGCAGTGAGGGTAAGGTAGAGGTTAAGAACATAACCTTTGGATATACTCCCGAAAGAGAGATTTTGAAGGACGTTGACATATCTGCCGATTCGGGTAAGACTATTGCTGTTGTCGGTCCTACAGGCGCTGGGAAAACAACAATTATCAACCTTTTGATGCGTTTTTATAACGTTAATAAAGGTAAGATTAAGGTTGACGGCAACGATATGACCGAGATTACACGTGAGTCACTGCGAAAGGCCTACACAATGGTTTTGCAGGATACGTGGCTTTTCCACGGAACGGTATATGAAAACATTGCCTACGGTCGCGAGGGAGCAACCTTATATGAGGTTAAAGAAGCGGCAAAGGCTGCTAAAATCGATTCGTTTATCGAGCATTTGCCCGATGGGTATGATACTGTTTTGTCGGATGGCGGTGTCAATATTTCAAAGGGTCAGCGTCAGTTGATAACCATTGCACGTGCGATTATCTCAAAATCGTCAATGCTGATTCTCGACGAGGCAACTTCCAACGTTGACTCCAGAACCGAGATTCAGATTCAAGAAGCAATGAAAAAGCTAATGGAGGGAAGAACCTGCTTTATTATCGCACACCGTCTTTCTACCATTCAGCACGCTGATACAATCATTGTTCTTAAGGACGGTAGGGTATCAGAGCAAGGCAATCACGAAGAGTTGATGAAACTTGGCGGATTCTACTCAACTCTTTATAACTCACAATTTAACTGAGGTGTTTTATGAAAACCAAATCAAATGGCAGGTTTATGCTTGCACTTGTTATATTCAGTTTAATCGGTCAGGTGGCTTGGGTTGTTGAAAATATGTATTTCAACGTCTTTATCTACAAAGTGTTCAATGCATCGGCCGATGCAATTTCGGTAATGGTTGCAACATCGGCTATTGCGGCAACGCTTACAACAGTTTTTATCGGTGCGTTGTCGGATAAAATAGGCAAGAGAAAACTGTTTATCTGCGGTGGTTATATCGTTTGGGGTATATCCATTATGAGCTTTGCACTTATCCGTACCGACATTATTGGTGCGTTTATCCCGAGTACTGTTTCTGCCGCTTCGGTCGGAGTATCGTTGGTAATTATTATGGACTGTGTAATGACATTTTTCGGCTCGTCAGCCAACGATGCCGCATTTAATGCCTGGCTTACCGACGTTACCGACGAAACCAACCGTGGCTCAGCCGAGGGCATCAATTCAATGATGCCATTAGTTGCAATTTTAGTAGTTTTCGGCGGATTTATGGCCTTTGATTTAAACCAAGCCTCAAGCTGGACTGCAATTTTCATCATTATCGGTGCTGTAGTGCTTGTTATCGGTGTTTTGGGTATTGTCCTCATAAAAGACACCTGCCAAAAATCAGAGGAAAACAGCCACTATTTCCGCAATATTTTCTATGGCTTCAGACCCTCGGTTATAAAGAATAATGCTATTCTTTATATTACACTTTTCTGCTTTGCGGTTTTTGGGATTTCTATTCAGATTTTTATGCCGTATCTTATACTTTATTACAACGTTTCCTTGAAAATGGATAACTATGTACTGATAATGGCACCTGCTATTATTATTGCCGCTATTGTTACCGCAATTTACGGCAAACTGTACGATAAAAAAGGCTTTAGCTTTTCGGTTGTTCCGTCGTTAGCAATGCTCTCGGTCGGATACGTTATACTGTTCTTCTTTAAGGGTACTGCGTTTGTATTTATCGGCTCGTTGCTAATGATGTGCGGATATCTTACGGGAATGGCCGTTTTCGGCGCTATGATAAGGGATAACACTCCTTTTGGGAAGGCAGGAATGTTCCAGGGACTTCGTATTGTCGGTCAGGTGTTGATACCCGGTATTATCGGTCCGTTTATTGGTTCTTGGGTGTTGAGAAATGCCGAACAGGTAAAGAATGACGACGGAACTTTCTCGTTTGTACCCAATGAAAACATCTTTTTGGCTGCATTGGTTGTGATAGTTGCGTTGGCGATTGTTCTTGCAATAGAATTTGCGGTAATCAAACGCAGAAAATTGAGTACTGATAAAAAGGTGGATATTAATGGCTAAAACTGTTGATTTATTGACAAAAGAGGGAAGTGCGTTACCCAAAATTCCATGGAACGAATATCCGAGACCGTTATTGAAGCGTGATTCCTTCCTTTGTCTTAACGGTGAGTGGGATTTTTGTGTTTGTAGCGCTAAAAATCCAACACCTCAATATGATAAAACAATTATAGTCCCGTTTGCACCTCAAAGTTTTTTATCCGGAGTAAAGGAACTTGTAAAAGACAGTGATATAGTTTTTTACAGACGGTCGTTCTCGTTGCCTGAGGGCTTTAAAAAGGACAAAGTTATTCTTCATTTCGGTGCAGTTGACCAGTTTGCCGAGGTCAGGGTAAACGGAATGCTTTTGGGCTCGCACGTTGGCGGTTACGACCCATTTTCGTTTGATATTACCAACTGCTTAAAAGAAGAAAACGTTCTTGAGGTAAAGGTCAAGGACGAGCTCGATAAACATATTCTGCCATACGGTAAGCAAAAGCACAAAAGAGGCGGCATGTGGTATACTCCCGTAACGGGAATTTGGCAGACCGTGTGGCTTGAAAGTGTACCCGAGCAGTATATTACAGACATTTCATATACAGTTTTTGATAATGTTGTAAGAATTGCTGTAAAAGGTACTGAAAATGGCGTTATAACGGTGCAAACACCTGAAGGCGAGTTAATTGCAGGGTATCGGAATTTCGTTGCTGAGATTAAATTAGAGAATATAAGATATTGGAGCCCCGAAGACCCGTATCTTTATAATTTCACGGTTGAAACCTCAACCGACAGGGTGTCGTCGCATTTTGCTGTAAGAACATTGGAAATCAAGGATATTAACGGTATAAAACGTCTTTGCTTAAACGGAAAACCCTACTTTTTCCACGGACTGCTTGACCAAGGTTATTGGAGTGACGGAATATTCACACCTGCTACGCCCGAATTGTTCATAAAGGATATTGAAACCGTAAAATCGCTTGGATTTAATATGCTGAGAAAGCATATTAAAGTCGAGCCGCAGTTGTTCTATTATTATTGCGATAAGCTTGGTATGGTCGTTTTTCAGGATATGATAAGCAACGGTCATTACTCTTTTTTTCGTGATACAGCATTGCCGACAATCGGACTTCAAAAGATGTCGGATAAATGTTTGCATTGTAATAATGAATCACGTGTGGCTTTTAAAAAGGCGATGCTCGATACGGTTGAGTTGCTTAAAAATCACCCGTCTGTTTGTTATTGGACCATATTCAACGAGGGTTGGGGACAGTTTACCTCTGACGAAATGTATGAACTGCTGAAATCCGTTGATGATACAAGGTTTATCGATTCTACCTCGGGGTGGTTCAGAAGAAAGAAAACCGACGTTGACAGCCGTCACATCTATTTCAAAAAGGTTAAACTCAAAGCCTTAGACAAACCGCTTGTTTTATCCGAGTTTGGCGGTTATTCCTATAAGCCTGAAGGTCACGTTTTCAATACCGAGCAGACCTACGGCTATGCGAAGTATGAGGATAGGGAAGAGTTTGTCAAGGCTGTAAGAAGGCTTTATCTTGAAGAAATCATACCGCTTGTTTCAAAGGGCCTTTGTGCCACAGTTTATACTCAGGTTTCCGACGTTGAGGATGAGACCAACGGTATAATGAGCTACGACCGTGAGATTTTAAAAATTGAGCCGACAGAATTTTCAGATGTTTCGGAACGACTTAAAAATGAGATATTATAGCACAAAACCCGAACGGTAATTCCGTTCGGGTTTGTGTTTAATAATAGAAATATTTGTAAAAGTTTGGATGTGTGTTAAATAGGTCTTGCAAGGTTTTGCGGTTTTTCGAGCCCGGGTCATTAACGGTAAATTTTGATGCGGAAATTGTATCACCGCCCGTATATCCCGTTATGACCACCCAATGCTGACCGCCACTGCTGTTTTTGGCACCGAAAAGTACAGGCTTACCCGATTTGATTTTTTCATATATCTTTTTAAGATAATCGGTTTTGCTTGTTACCTGCGTATAATAGCTTGGCCAATAAACACTGCCCGATGATGTATACTTCAGTTTTTTAGACATAGCATCGGGATATATTGTTGTACTTGTTCTGTACGATTCCATCATAGCAATACCCGTCGTTGCACAACCGATGTCTGCCATTCGCTTGCCTGATGTACCGAGCTTTACGTTTGCCCAACGAGAATCGGTCTGCTTATAGCTTGGCACAGACAACTTTATAGCAGTATAATTGACCGAATTTGAAGTGAGATACCACGTACTGACGTAGCCTGTTTTTGTGCCGTCATAGAGTACATAACTCCAATTACCGTCGGTGTAAACAACAAGCACTTTATCACCTTTCACGAGCTTGTCCGTTGCTTTATAATTTGAACCTGCACCGCTACGGACGTTCAAAGTACCCGATATTATATTAACGTATTTTTCGGTTGAGGTTACCTCTTTTACATATGTCGCACTGCTGTAACCATACTCGTTTTCACTGTATTTCACCTTCCACCAAGCACCAGTCTTTGAAAGAATCGTGATATAACTGCCGTTTTGTAGTTTTGCAACCGATTCTGAGGATGCAGTGGCCTCACGTCGAACGTTTAACCAACCGCTTGAAAGTGTTACTTTACCGACCTTTTCGGTTTCGGTCGCAGCACTCACGGATGACGGCAATATTATAACTGAAAACAGTAATACAATCGTCAAAATAATAGATATTTTCTTTTTCATCTTTTCTCCTTCTTTTGAAATTTGTGACACATGTGCATATAGATTTTACCATAGAACCAAGGATGTTTAAATACTCCAAATAATGTTAATTATTTATTAAAAACCCGATTTTGTGTTGATTTAAACACTGTCAGGTGATATAATGATGATAATAAGTCGAAATAGCAAATTTGTTAATAATTTATCACTGAATGAAAGGGTGATATTTACGGACTATGTATTAAGAACGTTTGGTTTAAGCAAAAAATACAAGAATCATTTTGCCGTAAAAGAGGCCAATATAAATATCAAAAAAGGTGATATTTACGGCTTTGTCGGCGAAAACGGTTCGGGTAAGACCACTATTATCAGACTTATTACTGGTCTTATTTTTCCAACTGCGGGTGGTTACGAGCTTTTCGGTGTGCCCAATACCTCTCGCGAAATTATTAATGCTCGTAAAAAGGTTGGAGCTATTGTTGAAACTCCCTCGATTTACAGCAATATGTCGGCTTATGACAACCTTAAAATGCAGGCTACCATCCTTGGTGTTGAGTGCAATGACGACGTTATAAATGAGATACTTTGTGAGGTCGGTCTTGGCGAATTGTTTGAAAATAAAAAGCACGTCGGAGATTTCTCATTGGGTATGCGTCAAAGGATTGGAATTGCTATGTCTTTGCTCGGCAATCCTGAGTTTATTATCCTTGACGAGCCGATGAATGGTCTTGACCCTCAAGGTATAGTTGAAATACGTGAGCTGATTTTAAAACTTAACCGCGAGTATAATATTACTTTCCTTATTTCGTCGCATATTCTGACCGAGCTTGCTTTGGTTGCTACTAAATACGGCATAATCTCTCATGGACATATTGTTAAGGAAATTACTGCCGAACAAATAAAAAAAGAGTACGGCAAAATAACCACTATTAAATCCGACGACCCTAATACTCTTTATAAAGTTATTTCGGAACTTTATCCCGATTCGGAACTTTCGTTTGTTTCGTACGGTATCAGTATCATAGGAGAACTTGACCTTAACGACCTTTTCAGCGTTCTTCTTCGCAACAATGTAAAAATCACCTCGGTCAACTGCAATGAGACGAGTATCGAGGACTATTATCTTACGTTGCTTGGAGGTGGTCACGGTGCTTAATCTTATCAAGAGTGATTTCAGACGAGTTGTAAAGGATAAATTGACCTTAATCCTTTGCATTATCGGTTTTGGATTTGCAATTTTTACACCGTTATTGTATAAAGGTATTTTCTCGCTTGCAACTTCCGATCCTATGACCGACGCACTTATCGGGTCGATTAATGCCAAGACTATTTTCTTTGCATCGTTTTCAACAAGTAATAATTTCGGACTAATTATCCCTGTGTTGCTTGCTATTGTTCTTTGCAAGGATTTCAGCTTTGGTACGATTCGTAATAAAATCATCGGTGGTCACAACAGAACAAACATTTTTATTTCAATGTACGTAGTTTGTGCCGCCGTTATGATTGGTGTTGTATTGCTTCACGCGTTATTGTCCCTTTTTGTAAGCCTTTTGTTCTTCGATTATCAGAGTACACCGTTTGAGTTTCCCGATGCCGTGTATTTTGTCGTTTCGTTGTTGCTTGAAATCGTCGTATATCTGTTTATGGCTGCCTTGCTGACCTGGATGTGTGCAACCTTCAAAAACGTTGGAATAGCAATCGTAATGTTCGTCGCAGTTGCCTTTATTATGTCAATAGTTTCGACCATAATTACAGTTGCAATCGAGATACTTTCGATGTCACCTTCGAATGATGTGGCTTTAGACGTGCTGAATTTTATCCAAAAAATCAATCTGTTTAATGCTGCTGTATATATTGGAAGTGGTGACAGCTACATGTTGTCTGACATTTTGTATATATTAATACCTGCTTTTGTCGGAGTCGCAGGTTTGCTTGGATTGGGTATTAAGAAATTCAATAAAAAGGACCTTAAATAATATTAAAACACCGAGCATATGACTCGGTGTTTTTTATATCAATATGATTGCTGAATTGTATTACGGTATCGGATTTGGAAAAAGAAATTTCTGTTATATGTCCCGTACCGTCAAGTGTTGCTTTGTAGTTGCCGTTCGCGTTATTGCCTGATACAATCGTTTTACTGTCGGAAACGGTAACATCAAGCTCGTCGGTCGGCATTGACAGTAAGGCATCGTAAATCAAAAGCAGAGGAGAGTCTTTCGGCACTTCTTCACGTTTGTAACGCTCCGAAATACCCTGAACCTCTAAAATAACACTTTGTTCCTTTATCCTTATTGATAAAGTATTGATTATATCGGGACCTGAAAATATAAAGGATAAATCCCCTTCGATGTTGACCGACATTTCACCCGATAGAGAAGAATCAGTGATCGAAAAATCGCATTCAAAGCCTTTGGCTATAGGGGTAACGTCGAGTTTACTTTGATTTGAACATCCGCAAAGACCAATACATATAAGCATGACCGTAAAGATGCGGAATAGCCTCGTAAAACCACCTTATTTCTTGGAATAAAGTCGACAATATACGGTTGACAGTGAGTTTATCATATCGGTAGGAGTTAAGGCAAGAACAGAGGTTTCTTTGACAGCTACGTCGCCTGCCATTGCGTGAATTTTAACTGCTGAAATTGCCGCATCAGCCGCCGACATACCTTGTGCCAAAAACGCAACTATCATACCTGCGAGCATATCTCCTGTACCTGCTGTAGACATACCCGGATTACCGTCGGTGACGATATAAACCGAGCCATCGGGCAAAGCAATAATAGTTTTTGCACCTTTAAGTACCGAAACTGCACCAGTTTTAGAGGCCAAAAGCTTCGCGGCATTAAGGCGGTTATTCTGTATTTCCTCAACAGAAAGTCCAAGCAAACGAGAAGCCTCTTTGGGATGCGGTGTTATAACAACCTCGTTGGTATACTGTCTTATACATCTTATGTTAGTGGACAGAATGTTTATTCCGTCGGCATCCAAAACTATCGGGATACTACAGTTTTTTATAATATCGTAAACGTTACGTTTGGCCTGTTCGCTTTGACCTAATCCACAACCGATAAGACCTGCCGTGCATTTATCAAAGGCGGAAACTACAGTATCGGCAACGATGTTTGATACGTCACCGTTATTTACATTATTAAGAACGGTACATACAGCCTCGGGGATAGAAACACCGACAATAGGGTATATATCCTCAGGGATAATCATATTGACAATACCTGCACCGCTTTTAACCGCAGCTCTTCCTGATATAACTGCTGCGCCAGCATAGCCCTTTGCACCGCATAAAAGTCCTGCTGTACCGCAATCACCCTTATGTGCACCAACATTACGTTCGGGCAATGCTTTGATAACGTCACGTTTTTTTACAACGTTCATTATCGGTGTGACCGATTCGTATGCCTCGTTGGGCATACCGATGTCAACAACCTTTACGGTACCGCAATACTCAAAGGTAGGGTAAAGAAGATGGCAGGGCTTGTAAGCACCAAACGTAATTGTAAGGTCGGCCTTAATAAAGGTGTTGTTATCAATAACTCCGTCACTGTTCATTCCGCTAGGAACGTCTATAGATACTTTAATAGCGTCAGAGTTGTTTATAACATCAATAACGCTTTGGTAAATGCCATTTGGCACTCCTTTAAAACCTATTCCGAAAATAGAATCGATGACAATATCAGCAGATTCAATATACTGACTGCAAAGCTCCTCGTAATTTTCATAGCTTATCGGGCGGATTCCGAGTAGTATTGCTTTAGAAAACATTTCCGTAGCACTGTCGGTAGAAGCATCTCCAACGGATATAACACGAAGCTGTGCACCGCTGTCATAAAGCTTTCTTGCAATGACGTATCCGTCTCCTCCGTTGTTACCTTTACCGCAAATAATAACGACCTTCTTGCTGTCAAGGTTATATTTTCCCTTTATGATATGTGCGGCAGCAGAGCCGGCGTTTTCCATAAGATGCAGCCAATTCATACCAAGCTCAACTGAGCGAGCCTCGACTAATCTCATTTGTTCGGCAGTAAGTACCATTTAAATTCTCCTGATTAAAGTTTTATCTTTACGTTGTAGGAAGCGAATTTCTTTACACCCTCCAAGAACTGTTCATTAGGGGTTATAACGAGATAATAATATCCGTTTTTGGGGTGCTTAATTTTAAATGCCAAGGCTGTTTCATCGGGAGTGCAACCAAAATATACATTGATGTTGCGTGTTTTGTCGGTAATATGCTTGTTGGGGTTGTATTTTTCAACATCCTCAATATCAGCGCAGGTGAAAGATGCCATTCTGACTCTTTTTTTCTTGTTTATAATTCGGTCAATATCAATATCACGGTTGGTTATTATGTATTCAAATTCGTTGTTCAACTGACCGCAAAGATAAAATGGGACAAAAACTGCTGCAGCAGCAATCAGAAGGGTAATAAAAGCAAGAGAAGGATTGAGCAACGACAAAGCAATCAGACCAAGTGCCAAAAGTATGCATATCGTCCAGATTGCGACCTTCAAAACCTTTACCTTTGCTCCATTTTTAATAACGACTAATTGTTCAATAAAAGTGTCCATTTGTATAACCTCGAAGTTGTAATTTACTGTATTATATCATTATCTAAGCGTTAAATCAAGCAAAACTACGCTTTGACGTATTATCTTAATTCTTGATATATTTTTTGCTGAGCAGTGCCGATTCAGCATCTTTGATAGCCCTTACAGCAGCTTTGTTACTGTGCATAACAATGTAGGTGTATATCGCATCGAAAATAGCGAGCTGTGCAATACGCGAACTCATTGCAAGGATCGAGTATTTCGTTTCATCCGAACGTGTGTTTAAAACAATATCGGAATGCTCGTTTATCGGGCTTTCGCCAAAGTTGGTAATACATATTGTTGTGGCGCCGGCTTCACGTGCAGTTTTTAAAGCATCAACAACGTCGATTGATGCACCCGAGTGCGAAACGCCGATAGCAACATCACCTTTGCGCAAGTGTGATGCGGCGATTGCCTGCATATGGCTGTCGCAGTAGGCAATTGCATCAAGCCCTGCACGTAAAAATTTGTGCTGTGCATCAACGGCGATTGAAGCCGAATTACCAAGACCGAATATAACAATTCGACGTGCATCTTTAATGGTGTTGGCTGCTTTTTCGATTTCAGCGGGGGAGAGTACCGATTTCGTGTTTTCCAAAGCAACCGCTATATCACGGATTCGTTTATTAAAAATATCGTAGCAACTGTCGTCCTGCTCAATGCCCAAAACACCGCCTTGTGCAGTATTGACCGATTCTTGTGCAATCTTGAGTTTTAACTCCTGATAACCCGAAAGACCGAGTCGTCGTGAGAAACGGACGATAGTTGCCTCACCGCATCCGCATTTTGTTGCAAGCTCATTTATTGAAAGACCGATAATTTCTTGAAAATTTGCAATCAACCAATCGGCAATTTTGCGTTCGCTACTGCCCATTTCGGGGTATAAACGCTTGATTTTAAGCAGAATTGACTCCATATCGCACCTCTTACTGAAATTTTACTCCATTTTAACGCAAAACGACAAAAAAATCAAGAGATTTTGAAAAAATATTTCGAAAAAGTGTTGCATTTTTAATTACAGTATGTTAATATAAAATAGCAAATTTAGGGGCTTTAGCAACCCCAAATAAAAAATAGGAGATGATCCGATGGTTTGTAATGAGTTTTTGACAGACATTATCCTTACCGAATTGGAAGATGCTGTCGGCAGAGAGAACTGTTCAACAAGAGAGATCGATAAGATTACTCACGGTGTTGACTTCTTCTGGTTGTCCAGAATGTGGGCTGATCGCGGTAGACGTATGCCCGAGGCTGACTTTATTGTATCCCCCAAGGATGCTGAAGAGACCTCAAAGGTTTTGAAGATCGCCAACTACTACAAGATTCCCGTTACCACATGGGGTGGCGGCGGCGGTTCACAGGGTGGTGCTATTCCTGTCGCAGGTGGTATTATTCTCGATACCAAGAGAATGAATAAGATTTACGAAGTAAACACTGATGCTATGTACATTGAGTGCGGCACTGGTGCTATTTACAAGCATATTGAATGGGCTGCAAATGAAGTTGGCAAGGCTACTATGCACTATCCTTCTTCGCTCACATGCTCTACTGTTGGTGGCTTTTTGGCCCACCGTGGTATTGGTGTTGTTTCTAACAAGTACGGTAAAATTGATGATATGGTGCTTCAGATGGAGGTTGTTCTTCCTAACGGTGATATTATCAACACTTCCGCTACACCTAAGCACGCAGTAGGTCCCGATCTTAACCAGATTTTCATCGGTTCTGAAGGAACTTTGGGTGTTATCACCAAGGCACAGCTTCGTATTTATGACCAGCCTGAAGAGAGAAGATTCAGAGGCTTCCTTTTCCAGGATATGCACGGTGCATTTGTGGCTTCACGTGAGCTTTTACAGAAGTTCAAGCCTTCTGTTATGCGTCTTTATGACGAGGCTGAAACTGCTTCTCTCATCAAGAAGATTGTTGGTGTTGAGAAAAAGGGCGCTTTCATGAACATTGCTTATGAAGGTGTTAAGGAAATGGTTGAGATTGAAGAGAAGATCCTTCTTGAAACCTTCGCAAAGTACGGTGCTGAGGATCTCGGTTCTGAATACGGCGAGAAGTGGTGGAAAGAGAAGATCACCTTCTTCTATCCCGGTCATATGATGGATCTTCCTCAGATGTTCGGTACCATGGATACCATCGCTACATACGATAAGATTGAAAAGATTTACTGGGCAATGAAGAATGCTATTGAAAGCAAGTATCCTTTTGCTAAGTTTATTGCTCACTTCTCTCACTGGTATGAGTGGGGCTGCATGATGTACGACCGCTTTATCATTGATGGTGAATATGTTCCGGAAGATCCTACTGAGGCTTTGAAGCTCCATCAGGAAGTCTGGACTACCGGTATTCGTGCTGCACTTGCTAACGGCGGTGTTGTTAACGACCACCACGGTGTTGGTATCAAGCTCGGCAGATTTGTTCACGAGCAGTATGGTCCCGCAATGCAGGTACTTGAAGGCATTAAGAAACAGCTTGACCCGAACGGTATCATGAATCCGTTCAAGCTCGGTCTCTAATATCGATAGGGGAGGTAATTTAATTATGTATATGTCTGAAAAAAGTAAGCAGATTATAGATGCTTGTCGTTTCTGCTGGATGTGTCGTCATATTTGCCCTGTCGGTAATGCAACAGGTCAGGAAAGAAATACTTCTCGTGCAAGAGCACTTGGCCTTTCTGTTGTAAACCGCGGTGCTGCAGAGCTTACCCCTGACATCATGGACAACATCTATGAGTGCCAGATGTGTGAGGCTTGCACCTGCGACTGTGCAACCGGTTGGGATCCCACTTACTTCACTAAGGAAGTACGTCTTCAGGCTGCTCTTGAAGGCAAGACCCCCGATTACATCAACGCTATCGTAGATAAGGTTCTTGAAACCGGTAACATCTACGGTGTAAAGGAACTCGACGCTGACCTCGCAGCTGCTATCAAGGCACATGCTTTAGCAGAGGACACCGTTCTCTTCCTCGGCGCAGAGGCTCGTTACAACGTTCCTACTGCTGCTGTTAACGCTATCAAGGTTCTTGAGGCTGCAGGTGTTAAGTTCACAGTATTGGCTGACGAGCCTGCTTCTGGCTATGCTCTTGATTGGCTCATCGGCGCTGCTGACGAGACCAAGCAGCAGATGGCTGACTGTGCAGATGCTTTGGCTAAATTCAAGACCGTTATCGCTTTTGATCCTCAGGATGCAAAGGCATTTGTACGTGAGTATAAGGAATATGACCTCAAGCTTGGTGCTGTTGTTACCTTCACTGCTTTTGTTGCAGGCCTTATCAAGAACGGCAAACTTGCAGTTAAGAACACCGGCAAGGCTGTTGTCTTCCAGGATCCTTATCAGCTCGCTCGTATGCTCGAGGAGACCGATGAGCCCAGAGCTATTGTTTCTGCTTGTGCAACCCTCAATGAGATGCTCCTCAACCGCAAGGATACCGTTTGGGCAGGTGGCTCTTTCATGGCTATCTATAATCCTCTCGTATCTGAGCTCGTTTCTAAGGAGCGTTGGACAAACGCTATCAACGTAGGTGCAGACACTATCGTTACCGCAAGCGTTTCCGAGTATGTCGCATTGAAGGCTACTGCCCCCGAGGGCAAGACCGTTCTTTCTATCGAAGAGCTCGTTCTTTCCGCTCTTTAATTAAAATTTGAGGAGTGTAAACAATGCTCGTTAATTTTAAACAGATTTTAACAATGGCTGAAGAAGGCGGATACTGTATTCCTGCTTTCAATGTTTACAACCTTGAGACCCTTATGGGTGCTGTAAAGGCTGCAGAGGAGCTTAAGGCTCCCTGCATCCTCCAGGTATACCCTCGTCTCATGAAGGAAGAGGTAGGTTACTACCTTGCTCCTGCTGTTGTAGCAGCCGCACATAAAGCTTCAGTTCCTGTTTGTTTCCATCTTGACCACGGTCCTTCCGAGCTTGAAACAACCCGTTCACTTCGTTGGGGTGCTACCGGTATCATGCTTGACGGTTCGGCACTTTCTTTTGAAGAGAACATCGCTCTTACCAAGAGAGTTGTTGACACCTGCGGTTTCGTAGATGTTCAGGTTGAAGGTGAACTAGGACATGTCGGAACCGTAAACGACGATTCCATGGATGAGTTTACCATCCCTGAAGATGCTAAGACTTTTGTTGAGCGTACCGGTGTTCAAGCTCTTGCCGTTTTGGTAGGTAATGCACACGGCCGCTACAAGAAGCCTCCCAAGATCGACATTCAGAGAATTGCCGACATCCGCAAGGCTACCAACGGTACTGCTTTGGTTCTTCACGGCGGTTCGGGTATCCCCGATGAGGCAATTAAAGAGGCTGTTAAGGCAGGTATCAGAAAGCTTAACGTTGCTACCGATATTTGCTATGCATTCCTTGACAGTGTTCAGGAAGAGGTCAACAAGCCCGACCGTATGATCGCTGTTGACAACTTTATGAAGACTCCTATCAATGCAGTTAAAGAATTCTGCATGACTAAAGTATTGCTCTGTGGAGCAGAAGGAAAGGCGAAATAATGAGTAAAGTAGTTGGAATTGGAGCCTGTGTGCTCGATACATTGATTACAATACCCAACTTTCCTCCTGAAGATACAAAGCTTCGTGCAACTTCAACTAAATTAGTCGGTGGCGGTCCTACCGCCACTGGTATCGTTGCCGTTTCTAAACTCGGAATTTCCTCCGAGTTTTTAGGCAATTTATCGGATGATTCGAGCGGTGCATACCTTAAGTGTGACTTTGAGAAGTATGGCGTTGGCACCGATAATATCAAGATGATTCCCGGCTACCGTGCATTTACCTCCTGCATCTGGCTCAATGCCGCTGAAGGCACTCGTACCTGTGTTTTCGACAAGGGTGATTTGCCTGCTTTGGTGCTTGATGAAGGTCAGATTGAGGCTATCAAGAACGCAGACGTTCTTATGGTTGACGGTAATGAAATGGCTGCCGCTGTTGAGGCTGCAAAGATTGCTAAAGTGAACGGAACTAAGGTTCTTTATGACTGCGGCGGTCTTTACGAGGGTGTTGACAAGCTTTTGGCTTTGACCGATATTATGATTCCTTCCGAGGAGTTCGCAATGGGTCATACCGGTGAGAAAGACGCTGCATCTGCTGCTAAAAAGCTTTATGAATTGTATCATCCTGAATATGTAGTTGTTACCCGCGGTAAGCACGGTGGCTTGCTCTTTGACGGTAATACTGTTACCGAGTATCCCATCTATCCTGCCGACGTTGTTGACTCTAACGGCTCGGGTGATGTTTTCCACGGCGCATTTGCTTCGGCTGTTGTCCGCGGATATACTCCCATTCAGTGTTGCCACTTCTCAAGCTGTGTATCGGCTTTGAAGTGTATGGGGGTCGGTGCTCGTGAAAGTGTTCCGAGCTTTGAGGCAACCATTGAATATTTAAGGAGGAACGGTTATGAACTTTAAGAAAGCTTATAAGCCGACTATCGGCTATACCCCTATCTGCAAGATAGGTGAGTGCTCTTTGAAGAAGCTCGAGTTCGGTATTATCGAACTCAATGCAGGCGATAAAATTGATTATTCTACCGGTGATAAGGAAACTGCTTTTATCATGCTTGAGGGTCACTGTAACGTTTATTTCGGTGACGAGAAGTATGAGAACGTCGGTAACAGAAACACTGTTTTTGAAAACCGCAAGGCAGAGAGCTTCTATATGCCTATTGAGATGGATTTGACCATCGAGGCTATCGACCATATTAAGATTGTTGTTTCGGGTACTCCCGTAACCGAAAAGACCGAGCCTCAGTTACTCCGTGAGGATCACGTAGTATTGAAGGTTCTTGGTGAGCAGCCTTTCGAGAGAGAAACCAGCTTTATTATTGACGGTAACTCTAACGCAAAGGTTCTTACCATTGGTGAGTGCTATGTTACCAAGGGTAACTGGGCAGGATTCCCTCCCCATAAGCACGATGAAAACAATATGCCCGTTGAGTGCATTTGCGAGGAAATCTATTACTTCCTCTATAATCCTAAACAGGGCTTCGGTGTACAGTGCCTGTACACTGCCGACGGTTCTATCGACGAGGCTTACCGTGTAAAGAACGATGAGCTTGTTGAGTTCCCGTACGGTTATCACTCCACTGTTTCTACTCCCGGTTATGAGACCTACTTTTTGTGGCTTATGGCTGGTGATTATCAGGGCTTCAACCGTAGTAACGACCCTGAGCATCAGTGGATTGTTGACTAATTTTTCACATTTAGCCGAAGGGGATAAAACCCCTTCGGCACTTTGCTATACTTGAATAGTTCATTTTATTTAAAGGAGAAAATAATATATGGTTACTTTGAAAAACGGTAATTCCGTATTGAAGATAAATGAAAAAGGCGCAGAAATGAAGAGCTTTCTTGTTAACGGCGTGGAATATCTTTGGATTGGCGATCCTACAATCTGGGCATCCAGCACACCCAACCTTTTTCCCATGACCGGTGGTTTCAGAGACGATAAGTACATTCTTAACGGCAAGGAATATATCATGCCCAAGCATGGATTTGCCAAGAATATGGACTTTGAGGTTGAGTCCGAAACCGAAAACACCGCAACCTTCCTTTTGAAATCTACCGATGAGACCAAGGAAAGCTTCCCTTATGATTTTGAACTTCGCGTTTCGTATATTCTGACCGAGGGTAAAGTTAACGCAAGTTATTCGGTAAAGAATCTCAGTGATGACACCATGTGGTTCTCCATCGGTTCTCACGATGGATTTGCAACTCCTGAGGGCATTGAGGAGTATGATGTAATATTCCCTCAGAAGGAAACCTTGGACACATACATTCTCTTTGGCAATCTTTTGAGCCACGATACCACACCTGTTATCAAGGATTCTGACAGAATTGCTTTGAATTATAACTATTTTGCAATCGATGCACTTGTTTTTAAGGATCTCAAGTCCAAGACCTGCCGTTTGCAGAATCGTAAAACCGGTCGCGGTGTTCAGCTTGATTTTCCTGGATGTCCCCGATTTGTTCTTTGGACTAAGCCCAACGCACCTTATCTTTGCGTTGAGCCTTGGTTTGGTCAGGCTGATAACGTTGATAGTGATTACGATATCACTCATAAAGAGGCTATTGAGTCGCTTGAAGCAGGTAAGACCTTCAACGCAACCCGTGTTATTACCGCTCTGGAGGGTAAATAAATGTACGGCAATATAGTTAAAAAGAATCCTCATTTGAAGATTTACCGTACTTCAGACCCCGAGTTCGTGCCTTTCGGCTACCGTATAACCGATATTGATGCCATACAGTTTATTGAGGCTTCTATGAAAGCTGACAAGGTAGAAACGGGCTCTCTGTATGTTGCCGAGGCTGATTATTTCAAAGACCTTGCTGCTACAAAGGACGTTGAAATTAAATATTTCGGTGAGCTTCCTGCACAGGCAGGTTATTGCTACGGTTATAGTTCTTTCCTTAACGCTGTTGAGTGGCACAAGAGCAGCGAAATCAACGTTGCTACCACCGACCTTATTCTTTTCTTAGGCTCGGTGCAGGATATTGTCGACCGCAAGATTGATTCTTCCAAAATTAAGGCTTTTTACGTCGAAAAAGGTGAGGTTTTGGAGGTTTATGCAACCACATTGCACTTCTGTCCTTGCCAGGTTTCTGAGGAAGGCTTTGGTTGTGTTGTTGTTCTCCCCAAAGGTACTAATGTACCGCTTGACGGCGAATATGAGGATAAGCTGATGTTCAGAAAGAACAAGTGGATTCTTTCTCACGTTGATAACGAAAGCCTTATTGCACGCGGAGTTATCCCCGGTGTAACAGGCGAAAACTACGAAGTAAAGTTCTGATTTTAGGAGATACAAATGAAATACTTATTGGGAATTGATTTCGGAGGCGGTGCTTCCAAAGCAACCCTCATTGATACCGAGGGTACCATCGTTGCTGAGCATTCAGTTGAATATCCTACTCTTCATCCGAATTCCGGTTGGTGTGAGCAAAGACCCGACGATTGGTACAATGCCCTTTGTGAGGACACCAAGGAATTATTGAAAAAAAGTGGTGTAGATGCCGCTGACATTCTGGCAGTTGCTATTGACTCGGCTACTCATACTGCTGTTTTGTGCGACAAGGATGCAAAGCCTTTGCGCAATGCAATTCATTGGACCGATACAAGAAGTGTTAAGCAGGCAAATGATTTAAAGGCTTCGGATGAGGCTTATATTGAAGAAAAAACCTTTGCAAAGCCCGGTACTATCTGGACTTTGCCTCAGATTGTTTGGGTCAGAGAAAACGAGCCTGAGGTTTTCAATAAAATCGGCAAGATTTTCTTTGAAAAAGACTATTTGCGTTATATGTTGACCGACGTATATTGCACCGATTTTATCGAGGCGCAGGGAAGTATGCTCTTTGATAATGAAGCAATGTGTTGGGATGATAAGCTGTGTGCTTTGGCAGGCATTGATATGGCAATTATGCCTCCTATTGTTAAGCCTACCGACGTTATCGGAAAAATCACCGAAAAGGCTGCATCTGAAACAGGTCTTTGCGAGGGTACTCTTGTAATCTGTGGTACTACCGATACCGTTATGGAGGTTTTTGCTTCGGGTGCTGTTGAAAAGGGACAAATGACCGTAAAATTGGCTACTGCAGGCCGTATTTGTGTCATTACCGATAAGGCATATCCTCATCCTTATCTTATCAACTATGCTCATATCGTTGACGGTATGTGGTATCCCGGTACTGCAACCAAGGCCGCCGCATCGTCCTACCGTTGGTATCGTGATACCTTTGGCGGTGATTATAAGGAGCTTGATCAGGGTGCTGCCGAGTGCCCGATGGGTGCAGACGGTTTGATGTTCCACCCCTATATCAACGGTGAGTTGACTCCTTATGCCGATCCTATGCTTTGCGGTAGCTTTATCGGTATCCGTGCAGAGCATACTAAGGCCCACTTTACCCGTGCGGTTTTGGAAGGTGTTTCGTTGTCACTGCTTGACAATATGTTGGCTTTGAATGAGCTTAACATTTCCCACGACAATTATGCTACCCTTATCGGCGGCGGAGCAAAGGGTACTTTGTGGCGACAGATTACTGCCGATATGCTCGGAATCACCCTTAAGATTACCGAAAGCTCGGATTCTTCCTTGGGTTCGGCTATGCTTGCAGGCGTTGCGGTTGGTGTGTTCAAGGATGCCGTTGAGGCTGTTAAAAAGTGTATCAAGGTTAAAGCTACTGTTGAGCCTAACCCCGAGAATACTGCTAAATATGCTGAGATTTTCAAGACCTATAAGGCAGTTCACGATGCACTTGCACCGATTTACAGGGATAGAAATAAATGAAAATAGTTGTTTGTGTAAAGCAGGTTACCTCGGGTGAACTGAATCCGTTTGATGCATGCGCTTTGGAGTGTGCTTTAAGAATACCCGATGCTGAAATCACCCTGCTCAGTATGGGTCGTACCGCGGTTAAGGGTATGCTTGAGCAGTTGACTAGATTAGGTAATGTTAACGGTGTTTTGCTGTCCGACCTTGCCTTTGCAGGTGCCGATACCTTGGCAACTGGATATGCTTTGAGCCTTGCTTGTAAAAAACTTAATCCTGACCTTATTATCTGTGGTCGTCAGACTATTGATGGCGATACTGCACAGACGGGTTCTGTGTTGGCTACTATGATGGGTTATCCCGTTATTACCAACGTTATGAGTATTGATTCTTTGGATGGTACTGCAATCGCCTGTAAGACTCGTTTGGGTGATGAGAAGGCTAACTTGCCTGCACTTATCACAGTTGAGCGTATCAATGATCTTCGCAGACCGAGTATACGTTCCAAGACTAGAGAGGTTGTTGTGTGGACTGCTGATGATATTAGTGCAGACAAGGAAAAATGCGGTCTTAAAGGCTCACCGACTAAGGTTGTAAAGAGCTTTGAGAATGAAAGCGGCAAACGCAAGTGCAAGTTTATAGCACCGACAGAATTTGAATGTGCCGTAAATTATGGACTTTCAAAAGAGCCTGATGCTATAAAGATTGAAACTTCGGCAGAGAAACTTAAAAACGTTTGGATTGTCACCGATGCACCCCGTGCTATGGCCGAAACTGTTTCAGATGATATCAAGGTCATCGAAAAGGATAGTGCCGAGAATATTGCAAAGCTTATAATTGAGGGTAAGCCCGACGTTGTGCTTTGGCCGAGTGATATTTGGTCTCGAAGAACCGCACCGCAGGTTTCTGCATTGTTAAGCACCGGTCTTTGTGCCGACTGTACCGCTTTGGAGACCGACGGTAAGGATTTGTTTATGTACCGTCCTGCCTTCAGTGGTAACGTTATTGCAAAAATTCGCTGTGTTACCAAACCACAGATGGCAACCGTGAGAACAACCTTGAATGATGTCAGCGAGGTTATGTTGGCGGCAGGTAAGGGCGTTCGCGAAAGCTATGATAAGGTAGAGGCCTTGGCTGAAAAATATAATGCCGAATTGGCGGCATCACGCGGACTTGTTGATATAGGCTTTGCACCGTATGAACAGCAGGTTGGTTTGACAGGTAAAACCGTTAGCCCCAAGGTTTATATTGCAGCAGGTATTTCGGGTGCTGTGCATCACATTGTCGGTATGCAACAGGCAGGAACAGTAATTGCTATCAACCCCGATAAGGATGCACCCATTTTTGAGTACGCCGATTTCGGAATTGTTGCAAATATTGAAGATATATAATTTTAAATTTGATTAAATCCCACACTTATTTCAGGTGTGGGATTATTGTTTATTACTTTAAAGCAAAAATATGTTGAAAAAAGTAATATTTGATGTTATAATCATATAAATATTTTCGAGAGGAGCGTTGTTATGTGGTTGCGTAATATCAGAAGCAGAATAATATCTGACTACGCGGTCATACCTTTTTTGCTTTGTGCAATCGGGCAGGTTGGTGCGTTTTATTCAACTCGACCTGTAAATCGATTTATACATGGTCCTATTGAAAATTATCTTAATTTGACTACAAAATTAGATGAAATGATACCCGTTGTCCCTTGGTGGGTACTTATTTACATATTTGCATATATTTTTTGGCTTGTTAGCTATATTTGGATAGCTAAGGAAAGTAAAGAAATGTGTTGTCGTTTCCTTACTGCCGATATGATAGGCAAGATTCTCTGCACATTTATTTTTATTGCGTTTCCTACTACCAATATCCGATTAGAGCTTCCTACTGATGATTTTGCAAAACCTGTGCTTGAAATAATATATTTCCTTGATACACCCGATAATTTGTTCCCTTCAATGCATTGTTCAGTAAGCTGGTTTGCGGCAAGATATGCGGCTAAATGTAATAAAATTCCGCTTTGGTATAAAATTTCGGCTTTTGTAGTATCAATTTTGATTTTTATGTCGGTTTTATTTACAAAACAACACGTAATTCTTGATGTTTTCGGTGGTGTTTTGGTTGCTGAAATAGGTATTTTCTTTGGCCAAAAAGCCAATCTTTATAAGTATTATATGTTATCAGAGGATGTTGTAGGTAACTTCTATGGACGAATTTCTAAAAGAAGAGAAAGAAAAAACTGAAAAGCCTTATATAGGGCATCGTATGAGATTAAAGGAACGTTATCGTAACGTTGGCTTTAAAGGTTTTCATGATGTTGAAAAGCTTGAGCTTTTGCTTTTCTTTGCGATTCCTCGTAAGGATACTAAGGAAATTGCAAGAGCATTGATCAATCGTTTCGGCTCTTTAATGAATGTTTTTGAAGCCAATGAGGACCAACTTGTGCAGGTAAAAGGTGTTACTCCGAACGCCGCATTACTTATTTCAATGTTGTTACCTTTATGGAATCAGTGTATAGCCGTTGATGAAAGTCGCTTTAGAATCGAAAGATTTGACGAGTGTGGCGAAAAGCTAGTTGAGTATTACAGAGGTAAAGCTGCTGAGCACGTTGTTGCTTTGTGTCTTGACCCTGCGTGCAGAATAATAACTATAGAGAAAATTTGCGACGGAGATCTTTCAGGTGTTTTGATTGATGTGAGAAGCCTTGTAGAAAAGGTTCTTAAAAATTCTAAAACTACTGCTGTTATTTTAGCTCATAACCATCCTGCAGGTATGGCATTACCGTCAAGGGAAGATATAGCAAGCACTATTGATATTGTAAGTATGATGAGAACAATGGGTATAAATGTAATAGATCATTTTATTGTAACTGATGATGATTATATTTCAATGGCTCAATCTGATAAATTTAGATACATTTTTAAATAAAATGTAAGTTAATATGTTGTAATTTTGTTTTGTTGTGTTATTTTGTTATTTTCTTATTTACAAAAAATTCTTTTGGTTATATACCGGATTTATGTATAAACACAATACTATGCATAAAACATATATTTAGGAGTCAGTTTAAAATGAAAAGTTCATTTGAGCGCTTAATTTCATTATTTACTGTTGTTTGTGTTTTGCTTTCAGGTATGCTTTTCGCTATTGGCGAAATGCTGCTGAAACATTGTCTATGACCGTAGAATCTAAGAATGTAACAGCAAGCGGTACCGATGTTGTCTATTCCACGGATGGAACCGATAAATCTTATCAGTTGATTATTTCGGGACTTTCAACCGAGAATGGCGATACTTTTTATGAACTTGAAATTGCTGCAGTTTTGTATATTAAGACATCTGTAGGTTAAAAGTATTTCCGTATTGATTCGGTTACTTATCAGCAAGTTTATGATATCAATGTCGCAAACGGTCTTATTTAATTGTTTTGATTAATAATTTGTGATTTGGGTTTTAACTTGAATTTTTTGTTTATTCATAGCATAGTGTTCTTTAGAGAAGTGGTACTCCTCGGTGCCGCTTCTATGATTTTTTAGATAGATTATTAAGGTGAACGTAATGGATAAGTTTTTGGCACTTGTTAACGATTTTGGAATTGTTTCAATTCTACTGAGGTTGTTACTTTCAGCATTTCTAGGTGGTTGCATTGGCAGGGAAAGAGGTCGACACGGTCGTGCGGCAGGTTTAAGAACACATATATTGATTTGTCTTGGCGCTGCAATGACTTCCTTGACAGGTCTTTATATTGCTGAAATCGGTGGTTCCGGTGATATTGCTAGAATATCTGCACAGGTTATATCAGGTATTGGTTTCTTGGGTGTCGGAACCATTATGATACGTAATAATTCTGTCGTTACGGGTCTTACGACTGCCGCAGGTATGTGGGCAACAGCTACAATCGGTATTGCAGTTGGTTACGGTTTTTATACCGGAGCTTTGCTTGCAACTATTATATGCATCTTCACTGCAACTGTTCTTAGCCGTCTTGAAAAGAGCCGTAAAAACGTTTATCATTTTTATGCAGAGGTTTCTGATACGAAATTTACAGGAACTGTTGTCGACAAAATCAGAGCATTTAAAAATTGCGTAAACATTGAATTGACTGCACCGAAAAGCAATGCATCAAGCCATATTGCACTTTTGATTGATTTTAAAATAGACGGTAACTTTGATGAATCAAAACGAGCACTTTCTGAAATTGAAGGAATAGATTTTGTTGTTGAAGAATAATTAAATTATCTTTTAAATTTATTTAATGCCGCAAACGGTTTAGGCTGTTTGTGGCGTTTTTGTGTTTTTTAACAAAAATAATAATGTAAATTATATTAACATACACTTGAAATATCAAATATATTGTGATATACTTATTAAAACGGAATAAAAACATCAATTATTCCGTATAAATTCTGTGCATTATGCACAATTTAACTAAGCAAAAATATATTACCTCAATATATTTCAATTTTATTAGCAGAGGATGGTCAATATGAAACAGTTCGACATCAACAAAATCAAAAGCCTTGCACTTCTCGGTCACGGTTCGTCCGGCAAAACGACCTTGGCCGACTCTATGCTTTTTTATGCTGGTGTTACCGACCGTATAGGAAAGACTTCCGATGGTACGGCAATAATGGACTTTGACGCTGAAGAGAAAAAGCGCAGCGTATCAGTTTCTACCGCAGTATATCAGCTTGAATATAAAGATAATAAGATAAATTTGCTTGACGCCCCCGGTCTTTTTGATTTTGCGGGCGGTGTAAGTGAGGCATTGACCGGTGCGGACAGTGCTTTGATTGTACTTTCCGGTAAATCGGGTCTTAACGTCGGTGCACAGATTAACTATGATCAGGCAAAGGCTGCGGGTGTGCCCGTATCGTTCTTCATCGGTAAGCTCGATTCTCCGAGAGCTTATTTCTACCGTGTAATTTCAACCTTGACTGCTCATTACGGTGCAGTTATTTGTCCCGTTGTTATCCCTTACGTTGATGGTGAAACGGTTGTTTCCTACGTCAACCTTATTGAAGGCAAGGCATATAAGTGTGAAGGTGTTAAGTTTACCGAAACCGATATGCCCGAGAATGACGATATCAACAATATGCGTGACGTTATGCTCGAAGCTGTTGCCAGCGTTGACGAGGCTTTGATGGAAAAATATTTCGGCGGTGAGGAATTTACTGCCGATGAGATAAAAGAAGCTCTCAAAAAGGGTATGGTTGCAGGTGACATTTGTCCTGTATTTGGCGGTGTAAACCAGACAGGTGAAGGCGTTGGCCTTGCGTTGGATATCTTGGCGGATATTGCACCTTCTGCCGCAGACCGTGAATATAAGGTCAAGAATGGTGATGCAGTCGGTACTGCGAACTGCAATCCCACCGCACCTGCTACTGCAGTTGTTTTCAAGACTATTGCCGACCCGTTTGTGGGTAAGCTTTCTTACTTCAAGGTTATCAATGGTAGCGTTAAGTCCGATATGAAGCTTATTAACGTTCGTACCGGTGATGAGGAACGCCTTGGTAAGGTTATGTGGCTCAAGGGCGGTAAGCAGGAGGATGCCGATGTCATCAACGCAGGTGATATTGGTTCGGTTGCAAAGCTTGGTAACGTTAAGACTGGTGATACTCTTTGTGCTGCAGGCTCTAACGTTGAGATAGTTGCTGCAGAATTCCCCAAGGCTTGCCTTTCTATGGCTGTTAAGGTTACTAAGAAGGGTGAGGAAGAAAAGGTTTCTCAGGGCTTGCAAAGACTTTGTGAAGAGGATCCTACCTTGTCGTTTGGTACCGATAAAGAAACAAGAGAGCTTGTTTTGTCGGGTCTTGGTGAACAGCATCTTGACGTTGTTTCCTCTAAGCTGAAGAATAAGTTTGGTGTTGAAGTTACTCTTGAAACACCTAAGGTTGCCTACCGTGAAACCATCCGCAAGAAAGTTAAGGTACAGGGCAGACATAAGAAGCAGTCTGGCGGTCACGGACAGTTTGGTGACGTTTGGATTGAGTTTGAGCCTTGTGACAGCGAGGAAATGGTATTTGCCGAGAATGTATTTGGCGGCGCAGTTCCCAAGAACTTCTTCCCGGCAGTTGAAACCGGACTTCGTGACTGTGTCAAGAAGGGGACTTTGGCTGGCTATCCTGTTGTAGGTCTTAAAGCAACACTTGTTGATGGTTCTTACCATCCCGTTGATTCGTCCGAAATGTCCTTCAAGATGGCTGCTGCCGTTGCCTTCAAGGCAGGTATCCCTCAGGCCAATCCCGTTCTCTTAGAGCCTATTGGAACTCTGAACGTTGTCGTTCCTGACGATGTAATGGGTGATGTTATCGGTGATATCAACAAGCGTCGCGGACGTGTGCTTGGTATGAATCCTGCCGAAAACCGCAAGCAGGAGATTATTGCTGAGGTTCCCGTTTCTGAGATGGGCGATTTCCCGACCGCAATGCGTTCTATTGCACAGGGCAGAGCAGTGTTCGAATTCAAGTTTGAACGTTATGAAGAGGCTCCTCCGTTCATTGCCCAAAAGGTTATAGCTGAAAAAGCTGAGTAAAATATTTAAAGCCACAATCTTCGTATTGTGGCTTTTTTTATGCTTTAAACAGACTTGAAAGAGTAAATAAATGTTGACTTTTTAACGCAATTTAGGTATAATAAATAGATAAAAAGGTACTAATGTGCTTTTGAATTGGAGTGACTAAAAATGGTCAGAAGTATGACGGGTTACGGCAGAGGAGAAGCCCAGAATGAACAGCTTTCGGTAACGGTCGAATTAAAGTCGGTAAACCACCGTTTCTTTGAGGCATCGGTAAGGGCTCCGCGTCAGTTTGCCTTTTTGGAAGACAAGTTGAAATCTTATGTTCAGTCGCGTGTTGCGCGCGGTAAGATTGACATTATGGTTTCCTGCGATTTCGGTGCCGCTATGGCCGATAAAATCGAGGTCAATGAGTCTTATGCCGCAGAGTATATTTCCGCTTTAAAAACCTTATCCGAAAAGTTTGGAATTACTGATGATATTTCGGTTTCAAATGTTGCAAGGAATCTGGATGTTTTCTCAGTTACCAAGCAGAGCCTTGACGAGGACGTTGTGTGGGAGCTTGTGCAGACTGCCGCTACAACAGCCGTAGATAACTTCATCAAAGAACGTGAAGCCGAAGGTCAGCGTATGGCTGATGACGTTATCTCGCGTACTAAAACCATTTTGGATTACGTTGCTACCGTTGAGGAGCGTTCACCCAAAACCGTTCAGGAATACCGTGAGCGTATTGAGAAGAAGATGAAGGAATTGCTCGGTGATACCACTGTCGATGAGCAGCGTCTTATCACCGAAACCGCAATTTTTGCCGACCGTGTTGCTGTCAACGAGGAAACTGTACGACTTCGCAGTCATATTGCTCATTTCAGCGAAATGTGTGAAGCAGGCGGTGTTATCGGTAAGAAGTTGGACTTTACCGTTCAGGAAATGAATCGTGAAACCAACACCATCGGTTCAAAATGCCAGGATATTGAAATTTCACATATCGTTGTTGAGATTAAGTCTGAAATTGAAAAGATTCGTGAGCAGATTCAGAACATCGAGTAATAAGGTGATTTTATGAAGCTTGTAAACATTGGTTTTGGTAATATGATTTCGGCGGAACGTCTGGTTGCCATCGTCAGCCCCGATTCTGCACCGATTAAGCGTATCGTTCAGGAGGCTAAGGAAAAAGGCACTTTGATAGATGCAACTCATGGCAGAAGAACTCGTGCCGTCATTATTACCGACAGTGATTTGATAATCCTTACCTATCTGCAGTCCGAAACGGTTGCTGCACGACTTGAGGAAACTGATACCGATACTTCGGACGAGGAGACAGAGGATGAATAAAGGAAGTTTGATTATTGTTTCCGGACCATCGGGTTCGGGTAAAGATACTGTACTCAAAAAACTGTTTGAAAAAATGCCCGAAATTGAATTTTCGATTTCAAGTGTTTCAAGACCTATGCGCGAGGGCGAAATACAGGGTGAAAAGTACAACTTTATCACACCCGAACAGTTTGAACAGATGATTGTCGACGATGCTCTTTTGGAGTATAACGTCTATTGCGGAAACTATTACGGAACGCCCAAAGCACCCGTTGAAAAGTGCATTGCCTCGGGCGGAGAGATTATTCTTGAGGTAGATGTAAACGGTGCTGCAAACGTCCGTAAGAATTGTACCGATAATTTCAGTATTTTTATTGCACCGCCTTCATTTGAGGTGCTTCATAACCGTCTTGTAAACCGCGGTACCGAAACTGCTGATGTTATTGAGAAGCGTCTTGGCCAAGCCAAAAATGAGCTTGACCGTGCTAAAGAGTACGATTATATCGTTGTTAACGACGATTTAGATGAGGCTGTTGAGGAATTAAAAAACATTATCCTTTCGGAACGTCATAAAATCGCACGTAACAGTGATATTTTAGAAAAGTTATAAAAAAATTAAAATACATAGCCGAATGCTCGGCGGAATGGAGAAAATTATGCTTAACCCTTCAATAGGAGTACTTATTCAGAACAACGAGAGTCGTTATAAGCTCGTCCTTGACGTTGCCAAGAAGGCACGTGATATTGCAAAAGAGGCTCATGATAACGGTCAGATTATTATTGAAAAGCCCGTTACTCTTGCTATGGATCAGATGGCTGCTGAAGTAACCGGTACTGTTGAAACTACCGATGAAGAATAATTCTAATTAAAATTTACTTGTAAAGGATGTGGCTTGCCGTGGATAGACCGAGTGTTGTCAGCGTTGCTGTGGATCAGTCGGTTTTTATGACCGACAGGCCATATAGTTATTTAATACCACCTCATCATGTTGGTAAGGCTAAGATTGGTTGCCGTGTTTTGGTGCCTTTCGGTAACGGAAACGTACGCAAAACGGGTGTTATCTTAGGCTTTTCTGAACCCGAGGACGACAGAAAACTAAAATCCTTGGTATCGGTGCTTGATGATGAACCGATTTTGTCCGAGGATATGATAAAGTTAGCTTCGTTTATCAAGGAGCAAACTTTCTGCACTTGGTATAATGCTGTTCGTGTTTTGTTGCCACCCGGTATCAATTATAAGGTCCGTCAGGAGTTTGAGCTTTCTGAAAGTGCAGACAGTGTTTATACAACGCTTGACGGAGAACTGAAAAGCCTTGCAGATTATATGGTCAACATCAAAAAGGCTGTATCTAAAGAAACGGCATATCAGGCTTTGGGTTTCTCTGAAGAATCCATTCTGATGGAAAAATTGGTTTCCAAGGGCTTTGCGGTAAGGGTTGGAACTGCAGTACGAAACGTTGGCGATGCTTCGTTGAAAATGGTACGACTGACCGAAGCATCTAATGACCTTTCCAATGTGAAACTCACTCCCAAGCAAAAGCAACTTATGGCCGTTTTGAGAGACCTTGAGTGTTGTTCGGTAAAAGAGCTTTGCTACTTTACAGGTCTGACTCAGGTTGTTATTTCGGGACTGTGCAAAAAAGGTCTTGCCGAAATTTTTGACCAGGAATATTATCGAAATCCTTATAAGGGCAAAGAAAAAATCCTTGAACCGCAAAAGGAACTGACCGAAAGTCAGACGGTTGCGTTTAATCAGCTTATGATTGATTACAACCGACCCGAGGGTGTAACCTCGTTGCTTTACGGTGTTACGGGTTCGGGTAAAACACAGGTCTTTTTGAAGATGTGCGATGAGGTCGTGAAAGAGGGCAAGGGTGTTATCGTTATGGTACCCGAAATTGCCCTTACTCCGCAGACTTTAGGTATTTTCCACCGCAGATTCGGTGATAAGGTTGCCGTTTTCCACAGCGCAATGTCGCAGGGTCAACGCCTTGACGAATGGAAACGTGTCAAACGTGGCAAGGCTTTGGTTGCCGTCGGTACACGTTCGGCGGTTTTTGCACCGGTACAAAATCTTGGACTTATCATTATGGATGAGGAACAGGAGCATACCTATAAATCCGAAATGAGTCCGTATTTCCACGCACGTGATATTGCGAGATACCGTATTGCTCAGACTAAAGGCTTATTGATTTTATCTTCCGCAACCCCGTCGATAGAGAGTTACAGTATGGCATTGGCAGGAAAATACAGCCTTTGCAAATTACCAAGCCGTTTTGGAACTGCAACCTTACCTGAGGTTGAGGTTGTTGATATGCGTGAAGAAACTGCCAGAGGCAACAGCGGAATAGTCAGTAATTTACTATTTGACCGTATAGACGAAGCACTCAAATCCAAGCATCAGGCTATTCTTTTGCTCAACCGCAGAGGATATAATACGTACATATCTTGTACACAGTGCGGTCACGTTATCAACTGTGAAAACTGCAGTATTTCAATGACCTATCATTCGGCCAATAACCGATTGATGTGTCACTACTGCGGAAAATCGTTGCCCTATGCGGATAAATGTCCTCAATGCGGTGCCGAACGTATGAAATATACGGGACTTGGCACTCAAAAAGCTGAAGCTGAGCTTGAGGCACTTTTTCCGAATGCTAAAATTCTTCGTATGGATGCCGATAGCACAATGACCCGCAACGATTATGAGAAAAATCTTAAAGCGTTTGCCGACGGTGAATATGACATTATGCTTGGTACACAGATGGTTGCAAAAGGCCTTGATTTCCCGAAGGTAACGGTAGTTGGAGTACTAAATGCCGATATTGCGATGCATTCGAGTGATTTCAGAAGCTATGAGCGAACATTCTCACTGCTTACGCAGGTTGTTGGCCGTTCGGGTAGAGGAACCGATAAAGGTACAGCCGTCATTCAGACTATAGAACCCGATTCTAAAATAATCGAGCTTGCCGCAAATCAGGATTACGAATCCTTTTATTCGTCCGAAATAATGACCCGCAAGCTGATGATATATCCTCCTTATTGCGATATTGCAACGGTATCGTTTATGGGCACAGAACGTAAATATACCGAGGATGCGGCAAGTAATTATTTTGATTTATTGAAAAGTACAGTTTCAAGCGGTTATACCGATGTTAAATTGATTATTCTCGGACCTACCGCTGCTGCAGTACCCAAGATAAACAACAATTATCGGTATAAACTGATTATAAAATATAAAAATTCGCAAAAATTCAGAGAGTTGATGCAAAAGGTTACGGCAGACTATAACGCAACTGCATATTCGAAAAAAGTCACCGCCTCCTTGAACGTCAATCCCGACAGTATAATTTAAGGTGAAAAAATATGGCTATCAGAAATATTGTTACCGAAGGTGATTCGGTACTTCGTAAAACCTGCCGAAGCGTTTTAAACTTTGACGAAAAGTTGGCACAACTTCTTGACGATATGAAAGAAACAATGTATAAGGCTGAGGGTGTCGGTCTTGCGGCACCGCAGGTCGGCATTTTGCGTCGTGTATGCGTTGTTGACGTTGGCGACGGTGTTATCGAATTAGTAAACCCTGTTATAGAGGAAACCGAGGGTGAACAGATTGGCTCGGAAGGTTGCCTTTCATTACCCGGCAAATCTGCAACGGTATGCAGACCTATGAAGGTAACCGTTAGAGCACAGGACAGAAACGGAAACGCATTCACCGTTTCGGGTGAAGAACTCAAGGCCAGAGCCTTCTGTCATGAAATTGACCATCTTAACGGTATCCTTTACATTGATAAGGCTGTCAGAAAGGATTAATCTATGAAGATAGTTTTTATGGGAACGCCCGATTTTGCCGTTAACGCCTTGGAGGCTGTGCTTGAAGCCGGTCACGAGGTTACGGGGGTATTTACTCAACCCGATAAACCGCAGGGCAGAAAAATGGTTATGACTCCTCCACCGGTCAAGGTGTTTGCCGAATCCCACGGTTTGAAGGTTTTTCAGCCCACAACGGTTAGAACCGATGAAGCTTTTGAACTTCTTAAAAGCCTTCAGCCCGATTTGATTGCGGTTGTGGCATATGGCAAGATTATTCCCGAAAATATACTTAATCTCCCTAAATACGGCTGTGTTAACGTTCACGCATCATTGCTGCCAAGACATAGAGGTGCGTCACCGATTCAAACCTCTATTTTGGTTGGTGATAAGGAAACGGGTGTTACCACTCAGCAGATGGATATCGGTATTGATACCGGTAATATTCTTTTGGCCGAAAAATGCGATATTATTTCGACCGACACCTTTGAGACGCTACATGATAAGTTGGCTGTGATGGGTGCAAAGCTGCTTGTAGATACCGTTGACGGCTTGAAAAACGGCACTATCGTACCTCTAAAGCAACCCGAGGACGGTGTTACTCATTGCTCGATCATCACCAAAGAAATGGGTCAGATCGACTTTAATAAAACCGCATGCGAGATAGATTGCCTTATCCGTGCTTTTACCCCTTGGCCGTCAGCTTTTTTCTTTATGAACGGCAAGCGTGTTAAGGTTATTTCGGCTACGTTGGGAGATAAAACCTCGAAGTCTGCAGGTACCGTTATTGATACTAAAAACGCTTTGGTCGTTGCCTGCGGTGAGGGTTCATCAATTGTATTTAATGAGCTTCAGCCCGAGGGTAAAGGAAAAATGACGGCTAAAGCATTGCTTAACGGTTATCCCGTTGAGATAGGAACTGTGTTGTTATGAATGCAAGACAGGTAGCGGTCAAGGTCATTTCCGAAATAGAGCGTGACAAAAGCTATTCAAATATCGCTTCGGATAAAGCCATAAAGGAAGCCGAGCTTTCAAAGGTAGATGCTGCATTGGCAAGTATGCTGATTTACGGCGTATTGCAGCGTAAGATCACTCTTGATTTTATTTTGTCAGAGGCGGCAGGAAAGAATTTCAAGAAAACCCATCCGTTTGTTTTGTCGGTTTTGAGGGTTGCGGCGTATCAGTTGCTTTTTATGGACAAGATTCCGCCGTCAGCTGCAGTTAACGAGGCTGTCAAGATCGTGAAATCGTCAAAACAACGATTTGCACAAGGCTTTGTCAATGCGGTTTTGCGTAAAGTTATTGCTGAGAAGGACGCTTTTCTTGAAATATTAGAAAATTGTGAGGATTTGAGCATTAAGTATTCCTGCTTGAATGAGTTCGCCAACAGTTTGATTTCTGATTACGGCAAAGATACTGCCGAGGGCTTTTTAAAGGCATCGCTTGAATCACCGAAACTTTACTGCCGCGTTAATATTTTTGCGGTAAAGGATGCACTTTTTGACAGATTGGGTAAAAAGGGAATTACCGTTGAAAATTTAGATGTTGACGGTGCATTCTGTATGCAGGATGCAGGTAACGTTGAAGGACTGTCGGAATTTAAAAACGGTGAGTTTTTTGTTCAGGATTTGGCTTCACAGATTGCCATTTCTCAATTAGGCATAAATACCGGTGATACTGTGATTGACGTTTGTGCTGCTCCGGGAGGTAAAAGCTTTACGGCATCTCAATATACAGGTCAATATGGCAGGATATTGTCTTTAGACCTTTATGAAAAAAGGGCAGGGCTTATCAAAAAAGGTGCTATTCGTTTGAATATCAAAAATCTTGATTCAAAACAGAATGATGCTACTGTTTTTAATCCCGATTTTGGTGTGTTTGACCGTGTTATTTGTGACGTTCCGTGTTCTGGATTCGGTGTTATCCGCCGTAAACCTGAAATTAAATATAAAAATCTTCGAGATTTTTCGGAATTACCCAATATACAGTTAAAAATTCTTGAAACCTCAGTTGGATACCTTAAAGAAAACGGAACTTTGATGTATTCAACCTGCACCGTACGTATCGCCGAAAATCGTGCTGTTGTTGATAAATTTTTAAAGTCGCATAATGACTTTGAGGTAGTGTCGGAAAAGACGCTGATGCCACACTTAAACGGTTGTGACGGTTTCTATTTCTGCATTTTAAAGAGGCATTAAATGGAAAAAATAGACATCAGATCAATGTACTTAGAGGAGCTTGAAACCCTGATGAAAGAGATGGGTGAGCCCAAGTTCCGCGCAGGTCAAATTTTTGATTGGTTACAGCAAGGAGTCGAAAATTTCGATGAAATGACCAATATTCCGTCAAAATTACGTGTAATACTGCAAGAAGGTTACTATATTGTAACCGCAAATATCAAAAAAAGACTTGAATCTAGTATAGATGATACTGTAAAATACTTATATGAACTTCAAGATGGCGAATTAGTCGAATCCGTGCTTATGAAATATAATCACGGATATTCGGTTTGTGTATCTACTCAGGTCGGTTGCCGAATGGGATGTAGCTTCTGCGCATCGGGACTGAACGGTTTGAAACGAAACCTTACAGCCTCTGAAATTCTTTCACAGATTACCAAGGCTCAAAGGGACAACGGAATCCGAATCTCCAATGTTGTCCTTATGGGAATGGGCGAGCCTATGGATAATCTCGACAACGTGATAAGGTTTTTGAAACTTGTTTCACACGAAAAGGGTCTTAATATCGGTCTTCGTCATATCTCGGTTTCAACCTCGGGTGTTGTTTCGGGAATATATAGATTGATGGAGGAAAACTTCCCGATAACCTTGTCTATTTCGCTTCACGCTCCGAATGATAAAATCCGTGATTCTATAATGAAGGTCAATAAGCGTTGGAACATTGCAACACTTATTAAGGCTTGTAAAGACTATATTAGGGTCACGGGTCGCCGCATATCATTTGAGTATGCTGTGGTTGATGGTGTGAACAACAGTGATGCCGACGCGAAAGAGCTTGCGAGCCTTTTGAAGGGAATGCTTTGTCACGTAAATCTGATTCCGGTCAATCCCGTTAAGGAAAACACTTACAAAAAGCCCGAGCGAAAGAAAATCGAGCATTTTTGTAAGCTATTGAATGACCTTGGTATCAATACTACGATAAGAAGAACCTTGGGTTCAGATATTGATGCCTCTTGCGGACAGTTGAGAGGCAAGGCTTTGGAAGAAGCCGAAATCAAATAATATACGTTAGGGGGTGTGGAAAATGAATATTGTAGGTTATTCCGATAAAGGCGCAGTTCGTTCTTCGAATCAGGATGCTTTTATGGTAGGCACTATGGATGACGGTTCGTCGTGGGCTGTTGTTTGTGACGGTATGGGCGGTGCCAGTGGCGGTAACGTTGCAAGCCGTCTTGCAGTTGATCATTTCTCCGCATCCTTAAAAGCAGGATACCGTAGCGGAATGTCTGAAAGCTCGGTTAAAAACCTGCTGGAATCGGCAGTAAACGCTGCCAATATCCGAGTTTTTGATAAATCACGTGAAAGCAAAGAACTTAACGGAATGGGAACAACAATAGTTGCGACCATTATTATCGGAAGCACCGCATATTTTATCCACGCAGGTGATAGCCGTGCGTATTCTTTCTCAAACGGCGAACTTTCACAGTTGACGCGTGACCATTCGATTGTTCAATCAATGATTGAAAACGGAAAGCTGACTCCTGAGGAAGCACGTTTTCACCCCAGAAAGAACGTCATTACAAGAGCTTTAGGTGTTGAGGAAATCATTGCTCCCGAGTTTAATGTTTATGATTTGAACTGCAACGATAAACTGTTGCTTTGCACAGATGGATTGACCAACTTTGTTGATTTGGATAATATTGGCTCGGTGCTATCGGGTGACTTTAAGGACAAGTCAAAAGAGCTTGTTGATTTGGCCAACAAAAACGGTGGCGGTGACAATATTACCGCAGTCGTTATTGAAAATAATTAACTTACTATTTTACTATTGAAGATTGGAAGTTTGATTTATGGACAAATTTGTCGGAAAAAGACTTGACGGAAGGTATGAGATACGCGAGATTATCGGTGTCGGCGGTATGGCTGTGGTCTATAAGGCTTATGACTGTATCGAAGACCGTATTGTTGCTGTCAAAATACTTAAAGAGGAGTTTATTTCTAACGAGGAGTTTATTATCCGCTTTAAGAATGAATCCAAGGCTATTGCGGTGCTTAACCACCCCAATATCGTAAAGGTTTATGACGTTAGCTTCGGTGACCTCATTCAGTATATCGTTATGGAATACGTTGACGGTATAACCTTAAAGCAGTATATTGAAAAACAGCAGAATCTCCGCTGGAAAGATGCTGTTTATCTAACCATACAGGTACTTCGCGCTTTGCAGCACGCCCACGATAAGGGTATTGTGCACCGTGATGTAAAGCCTCAGAATATTATGCTTCTTGCAGACGGTACTATAAAGGTTACTGATTTTGGTATTGCTCGTTTTGCTCGCAGTGAGCATAAGACTATGACCGATAAAGCTATCGGTTCAGTCCATTACATTAGTCCTGAACAGGCAAGAGGAGAGGCAACCGATGAAAAGGCTGATATCTACTCGGTCGGTGTTATGCTTTACGAAATGCTGACAGGTCGTCTGCCTTTTGAGGCTGACAGTGCTGTTTCGGTTGCAATTATGCAGTTGCAGCAGGACCCTGTACTTCCTCGCGATATAAATGAAAATATTCCCGTTGGTCTTGAACAGGTAACTATGCATGCAATGCAAAAGGACGTATTTAAGAGATACCGTTCTGCCGCTGAGATGCTTCGTGACCTTGAGGAATTCAGAAGAAGCCCTGATATGGTATTTGAGTATACCTATTTTGTTGATAACGAGCCTACTCGTTTCGTTGACGCGGTAAATGATGCAGACTCCTTAAATGCTGGTCTTGGTGTTGCCGCCGTGGCCGAAAATGCTCGTGGTACAAATAAGAATATTGATGATTACGACGACTATGATGACGAGGATGATGAAGACAACGAAAAGTCACCCGTTATTCCTATCCTGACAGGTGTTGCTATCGCCTTCGTAATTGCGATGCTCATAGGTATTTTCCTTTTCTTCAAGTTCTGGAACGAAGATGCTACTTCGACCGTTACCGTGCCTAAGCTCGTCGGTATGACCATCGAAGAAATCAGACAGGATTATCCTGATTATAAATATGTTCTTGAATATCAAGAGAGTGCAGATATTCCGGCGGGTACAGTTATGAAGCAGTCGCCGTCAGAAGGTAGAGAAATTAAAGATACACAGAAGATTACTCTTACTGTAAGTCAGGGCACCGAACTTGTTCCCATACCCAGAATTGCTAACCTTAGCGTAACCGATGGACAGTTACAGTTAAGACTCGCAGGTTTGCAGTATGAATTGGTTTCAAAGCATGATGCTACTGTTCCTGAAAATCAGGTTATTTCTACCAATCCTCCTGAGGGTACTCCCGTTAAGTATGGTACAGCAGTTCAGATTTACGTAAGTATCGGTCCTGAGGTTAAGTATGTTGACAATGTTGATTGTGTTGGTTATAAAGAAGCCGATGCCATTGCAAAGCTTGAGGCAGCAGGTTTGACTGTTAAAGTAACTCCGTATGACGTAAATAAGCCTGCAGGTATTGTTGTTAAGCAGACTCCCGATAAAGCAACAAGTCAGACATTACCGCAAGGCTCAACTGTTGAGATTTTTGTAAGTACCGGTGTTTTGAAATATTCACATACCGTTGCCATCGACGATATGCCTACCAATTTTGCAGAAAACACCTCTGCTACCTTTATCGCATGGAAGGGCAACGAAAAAGTTGGCGAGATTACTGTAAGAAAGATTAACGAGTATGACGGTACTTGGACGGTTAATATTGACCGCGTTTCCGAGCCCACTGTAAAACTCACTATTGCGATAAAGTTTGCTGACGGTAGCGAAATTGATGCTCTTGTTTATACAGTTGATATGGCAAACAAGACCGACACCGTTGAAACTACTACCGAGCTTGTACCGTATCTTTCGGTTGGTGGTGACACTAGTAGCGAAAGCCCTTCGACTACAAGCAGTGAGGAACCATCTACCCAATCTGTTGACGGAGAATAAGTGAATTTATGAGCTTTTCAAACGATAGGCTCGACGGAATAATCATAAAATCTATTGCCGGCTTCTGCTATGTGGAAGTCGGCAATGAGGTATATGAGTGTAAACCTAGAGGCTCTTTCCGAAAGGAAGGGATAAGTCCGTCGGCTGGTGATAAGGTTTCTATAACTCTTAATGGACGGAAAGGCACTGTCGAGGTAATACATCCGCGCAAAAACTTTCTTTTAAGACCTCCGCTTGCTAATCTTGACAAGCTTTTTATTGTTTCGTCGTGTAGTGTTCCTGCGGTTAATCCATTGCTTATTGACCGTATGACTTCTATTTGTGAGCATATTGAGGTTCAACCTGTTATCGTGTTTAACAAGGCTGATATGGGTGATTTTGGCGACCTGCCCGAGGTTTATGAAAACGCAGGTTATATAACCTTTGTCGTTTCGGCTGAAACGGGTGATGGTGTTGATGCCATAAAATCTGAACTTGACGGTTGTATTTCTGCATTTTGCGGTAACTCAGGTGTTGGAAAATCAAGTCTATTAAACCGTTTGCTTGACGGAGTTAATCTTTCTACGGGCAAAGTTAGTGAAAAACTCGGTAGAGGCAAGCACACTACGAGAACAGTTGAATTGTTTAAGGTTTCGGGTGGCTACGTTGCTGACACTCCGGGCTTTTCAACCTTGGAGCTTACTGATTTTATGCTCAATGATAAAGACGAACTCAAGTTTTGTTTTCCAGAGTTTTCTGAGCATTTCGGCAAATGCCGATTTAACTCTTGTACCCACGTTAACGAGCCTGATTGTTCGGTAATTAAAGCAGTGAAATCTGGCAAACTATCGAAATCACGTCACGATAGTTACGTTTCGATGTATGAGGTTCTGAAAAAAATCAAATCATGGGAGATTAACAAAAAGTGAAAACACGATGTGTAATTGTTGCAGGCGGAAACTGTCTGCCTGAGCATTTTAATAACGTTGACGAAACTTGTTTTGTTATCGCTGCCGACAGTGGTTTAAGCCATTGTAACTCTTGTGGCGTTACTCCCGATTTAATTGTCGGAGATTTTGATTCCTTTGAAGGTACTATACCATCTGAAATTGAGGCGGTAAGGCTGCCTTCGCATAAAGATGATACAGACCTTATGTATGCTGCAAGATGCGGTGTAGAGCGAAATTTCAAAGAATTTATCGTTCTTGGAGGCTACGGCTCACGTCCAGACCAGAATATGGCAATGTATCAGACACTTTGTTGGATTGTTGATAGGATAGACGGTGCTAAGATTTTGGCTGTTTGTGATGGTTTTGAGGTTTACGTTATAAAAAACGGCAGTATGACGTTCAAAAAATCTCTCGACCGTTATCTTTCGGTTTTTGCAATCGATGGAGATGCTATCGGAGTCGATATTATTGGAGCAGAGTATCCGCTGAAAGATGCTAAAATAACTTCGAATTTTCCCGTAGGCGTAAGCAATGTCGCCGAAAAGGATACAACTGTTTCGGTAAAATCGGGAAAGCTTCTTATTATGTTGGTCAATAAAAATATTTAAATCAGTAACCGCTTTTGTTATCATTGCGTATAATGGCTTAGAGAAACAAAGGCGGTGCTTTTATGCGTTACAGAAGGCAATCAAGATGCGGTGCTTTGGCATGTGCTTTTATCGCAGGTCTGATAGTTTCATACTTTTGCTCATCGGCATTCATAATTGCCATTCTGACCATAGCCGTCATAATTCTCGGTGTTCTTTGTAAATATTGAATGGAGTGATTTTATGAAGATCGTTGTTATTAAGAGTCCCAAAATTTTAGGCGGTATTTTAAGGGCAATTTTCAAAATCAAAAAAGAGAATTACGGGAATACATAAAAAAGCAGGCATATGCCTGCTTTTTTATGTTCTATATTTCGTCTTCTGTGAATAATTATCATTAGAATTATTTTTATAGGAGAGAAAATTATGGATATAACTAAAAACGAAATTGGTTTTCCTTATTACAAACAGCTTTATGAATCGTCGGTTGAGCAAAATATTGATACCGATTTTCAACTACCTGATTATTATCCCGAGATAGTCAAGGTTTTGAAAACCTTAACCGAAATTAACGTTTTGTCATCACATTGTGACGATTCGGGCGTTAATATCGGCGGTCAGGTTGTTTTAACCTTGCTTTATTTTGGCTCTGATGACCGACCTAACAGTTTTACTCATACCGTGCCGTTTACTAAGCATATTGATGTAAACGACGTTGGCAATGGGTCGGTTAAATGTGCCTCAAGATTAAATTATCTTAATACAAAAGCTATAGGTCCAAGAAAGATAGAGTCACACGGGTCATTAAACTTGATAGTTACTGTTAATACGGTTGAGGAATGCAGTGTTCTTACTGAATTTGATTGTGAAGGTGTTCACTATAAAACCTCAACTGTTAACTATATTAAGCCCTTGCCAATCGTTTCTAAATCTGTATTTGCAGAGGGTGATATACAAATCCCTCAGAGCAAGCCAACTGTCGAAAAGATACTTCGGAAATGTGCTAAAGCGTCTGTAACGGAATGTAAATGTTCGGGAGGGAAGATAATCGTTAAAGGAAATCTTGAAATAGAAATGCTCTATTGTCCTCAAGGTGGAGGTCGTCCGATACTGCTGACTGAAAGCGATGGTTTTTCACAGATTTTTGACTGTAATGAATGTGTTGAGGATATGTATTTTGATGCTTTCGCTCACGTTGATAGTGTTGAACTACACCCTAAAACCTCGCTTGACGGTGAGGTCAGGAATATTTCTTATGAAGCAAAAATCGGGATTGATGTATCACCTTATTGTGATGCAGAAATTAAGCTGATTTCGGATGCATTCTCGGGCAAATACAGTGCCGAAATTTCAAGAAAAACATTACCTTGTGAACTAGTCAAAGACCGTGTGAATGAAAGTTTTGTTTGTAAAAAGTCTGTTGACCTCGGTCAGGATACTTTTTCTGATGTACTAGACCTTTGGTGTGACCCTGTTTTAGAGTTTGTTTCTACTGATAATAATGACCTTTTGCTAAAGGGTAACGTTATAGTCAGTATTTTGTGTAACGATAATGACGGTCAAACAGTTTACTTTGAACGTCCTATGGATTTTGAGTACAGATATGATTTGTTTGAAGTACAAAACGTTAGATGCAGACCTGAAATTTCTGTTATAGCAGTTCAACATTCACTTCAAAGTGACGGTATTATTGAAGTTGAGGTTGAAATCTCAGTTAAAGCTACTGTTTTCGAGTTGAAATCAGTTTCAGCTATCGAAAAAATTTCAGTTGATTTTGATACGGTCGTTAAAAAGGATAACGATTCAGCAGTAGTTCTGTATTTTGCAGAAAATGAAGCGGTTTGGGATATTGCTATGAAATACGGGACATCACCTCAGTACATTTGTACAGCTAACAAACTTGAAAATGAAGATGTAATCTGTAATAAAGTGCTTTTGATACCCAATATATAGGTTAAATATCACCCTGGGTTAACTCTTAATGTAGTTATCAAATTAAATCATTGTTTTCGTTATTTAAAAAAATTTTAAGCCTGACGTTCATCAACGTCAGGCCTTTCTAATGTAACGAGCACATTTAATTTCCGATAGTTATGATTTTATTAAATTGCTAATATTAACTCCGACAATAATGCCGAGCATGTAAAAACCTATGTTCATAAGTCAGTATTTGGATTTTGACCAACCGATTTCTGCCCAGATATTAGAGGCCAATGCTTCAACTACTATTATAACAACTGTTAAACAGGAAGCACCGCAACTAAAAGATCACCCGCTACTATAAACGGAATCGGAGGCATTAACCACATCAATAAAAGTAATTCAGTAAAACTTCTGAATATTCTACCTGTATTATATTGCATCGGCATATTATGTGCGAACAAGGCGTAAACGATTTCAAGTTCTTTGTTGAGAATTTTCAAACCGTGGCGCATCATAAGAGGGAACAGTACCGCGACGATACCAACGGGGATTACTATAAAAATACACCCTCGTTCTAAAACTAATGTGATTTTATCATAAATACATACAAATGTAAACATAAATTTACATTAATTAAGTTTTTGTGTGTTTATGTGTAATTTTTATAAATTTGCATTGTAAAAAGTGTCGATTTTCGTGTTGCAACATACTTGTTAAATGCAAAACAATCTGTTATACTATATGAGATAATTATGTCTAGAAATATCTAAATTTTCAAAGGGAAGTTGAAACTATGCCAAAAGCAGAAAATTTGAGAAACGTTGCAATTATCGCCCACGTTGACCACGGCAAGACAACCTTGGTTGACCAGCTGTTGCGTCAGAGCGGTACCTTCCGCCAGAACGAACAGGTTGCAGAACGTGTTATGGACTCAGGTGACCTTGAAAGAGAAAGAGGTATCACAATCCTTTCCAAGAACACAAGTGTTATGTATGGCGATATTAAGATAAATATTGTAGACACTCCCGGACACGCTGATTTCGGCGGTGAGGTTGAGCGAATTCTTATGATGGTCGACGGTGTTGTTCTGTTGGTTGATGCCTTTGAGGGTTGTATGCCCCAGACACGATTCGTTTTGAAAAAAGCTCTCGGCCTTGGCAAAAAAGCAATCGTTGTTGTTAATAAAATTGATCGTCCTATGGCTCGTCCCAAAGAGGTTGTTGATGAAGTTCTTGATTTGTTTATCGAGCTTGGTGCCGATGATGAGCAGATTGAATTTCCAGTTGTTTATGCTTCGGGACGTGATGGTTATGCTTCGCTTGACCCCGATAATATGGGCACCGATTTGAAACCCTTATATGATGCTATCGTAAACGAGATTGATGCTCCCGAGGGCGATATCGAAGGTCCTACTCAGGTGCTTTTCTCTAACATCGATTATGATGATTACATCGGTCGTATCGGTGTTGGACGTGTTGAAAGAGGAAGCCTTAAGGTCGGTCAAAACGTTGCACTCTGCCGTGAGGACGGTACTCATAAGAACGTTAAAATCACTAAGCTCTTCCTTTTTGAGGGTCTTCGCAGAGTTGAGGTCGATGAAGCACCGTTTGGTGAACTTGTTTCGGTTGCTGGTATTGCAGACCTTAACATCGGTGAAACAGTTTGCGACCCCGAGCATATCGAACCTCTGCCTTTCATCAAGATAGATGAGCCTACTCTTTCTATGAACTTTATGGTAAATAACTCTCCTTTTGCAGGTAAAGAGGGTAAGTTTGTTACCTCCCGTAACCTTCGTGACAGATTGTTTAAAGAGGTTGAAACCAACGTAAGTATGCGTGTTGAGGAAACCGATTCGGCCGATACCTTTAAAGTTTCGGGTCGCGGTGAGTTGCATCTGTCCATTCTTATTGAGCAGATGCGTCGTCAGGGTTATGAATTTCAGGTTTCTCCTCCCGAGGTTATCTATAAAACCGATGCCAACGGTAAAAAGACTGAGCCTATTGAGCTTTTGATGATTGAGGTACCCGAAGAATACGTCGGTTCGGTTATGGAACGTCTTGGCACCCGTCACGCTGAATTGCAGAATATGGGTACACGTGATACAGGACTTACTCACCTTGAGTTTTTGATTCCTGCGCGCGGTCTTATCGGCTACCGTTCACAGTTTATGACCGATACCAACGGTAACGGTATAATGAACCATATTTTCCACGGATACGAGGAGTATAAGGGAGATATTGAAAACCGTCTTACAGGTTCGCTTATTGTTCACGAATCGGGCGAATCTACGGGTTACGGACTTTTCAATACACAGTCCCGTGGCAAATTGTTTATAGGTCCCGGTGTTCCCGTTTATGAGGGTATGATTATCGGTGAAAATCCCAAAAATGAGGATATTGTATGTAACGTCTGCAAGAAGAAGGCAGCAACCAATATGCGTGCTGCAGGCTCGGACGATGCATTGAAACTAACCCCACCGACAATTATGAGCCTTGAGCAATCGCTTGAGTTTATCAAGTCGGACGAGCTTGTTGAGATTACCCCTGAATCCATCCGCTTGAGAAAGCGTATTTTGGACAAAGAAACCCGAATGAAATACGAAAGCAGAATGAGAAAGCAGTAATGGAATTTATTATTCTTGATAACGAATGGCATACGCCGTATTGCAAAATCAACGGAAAATGCATAAACGAACTGATTGAGATCGGTGCTGTCAAATTGGATGAAAATTTGAACGAGATCTCTCGTTTCAGTGTGCTTATCAAGTCTACCTTTACCAAAAAACTCAGCACCCGTTTTCAGCGACTTACTAACATTACCACCGAGGAAATGTTGGAAAAGGGTATGACCTTTGACCAGGCCGTAAACCTTTATTCCGAATGGGCAGGAAATGATGCAATCACTATGACCTGGAGTAATTCTGACCTTTATGTTTTGCTTGAAAATTTCCGTCTGCGTAGAAAAATAAACACAGTTCCCATTATCGGAAAGTATCTTGACCTGCAAAAGTATGTGCAGAACGAGATGATAAAGAGGGGAAGCAAAATTACCTCGCAGGTTTCGGTCAGCAATATGGCAATTATGCTCTCAATTCCTATTGATGGAATCGGACTTCACCGTGCCCTTGACGACAGCCTGCTTTGTGCCGAAATGCTTCGCAAGGTGTATGATAAGAATGAGCTTTTGACCTACGTTATTGATACCTCAGTACCCGATTATTACACAAGACTTACCTTTAAGGCTTACATAATCCGTGATTTGAACAGTCCTCTTGTTAATAAAAAGAAGATGGAGTTCAAATGCGAAAAATGTGGTTCAGATGCTAAGCGTTTGACCTCTTGGAGTTTTAAAGGTCAATCCTTCAGAGCAGAGTTTTCGTGTGGTTGCGGTAACAAGTTTATCGGCCGTGTTTCGTTTAAGAAATATTACGATAAGGTTGTTGTTAAGCGAAATACTGCACCGATTCTTCCTACTTTAAAGGTAGTTGAAAAAACAGGAAACTAAACAAGAACAGTAAATTTAATAAATAATCACCTGTACAAAATCATAAAATGTACGGGTGATTTTTTTATGGGTGTTTTATCATATTTTTGTGCTTTGTTGTTGATAGCTTTAGGTGTGTATTTGTCTTTTAAATCGGGTTTCTTTCAATTTAAAAGATTAGGCTTGGTGTTTGACGTGACCTTCAAAAAGCTGCTTAAATCGAAGGATTTAAGCGGCTTTAAAGCAATGGCAATAGCACTTGGAAGCACAATCGGTATAGGTAATATTATCGGTGTATCTGCTGCAATAATTATAGGTGGACCGGGTGCGATTTTTTGGATGCTTGTAACCGGTTTTGCAGGTATGATAATTAAGTTTACAGAAGTATACATTTGCGTAGATGAAGCAATGAATTCGAATCGTTACTGCGGTGGACCGATGTATGTATTAAAAGAGAGAGGGACAGGTGCTTTAAGATATTTTGGTACATTTTTTGCAGTAGTGACGGTTCTTGCATCGTTTTTTGCAGGAAATGTTATGCAATCAAAATCAATATACCGTTTTGCCAATCTGGGATTTAGTATAGGCTTTTTACCCATAACTGTTGTTCTCCTATTACTGCTGTTTATTATCTTGATTGGTAAAGACCGATTGTATCAAAATCTTTCGGCTATACTTGTGCCGTTGATGTCGTTTTTCTATATTACTGCTGTTGTTATAATTATTTTAAAAAATATTGAAAACCTTCCAAATGCGATTTTATCTATCGTTACATCAGCATTTGGGTTTAATCAAGTTATTGGAGGGTTTTCCGGTGCAGTAATATCTGCTGCTTTAAGGACAGGGGTTATGAAAGGGCTTTTCACCCACGAGGCAGGTATGGGCAGTTCACCCATTGCACATTCGAGTACAAATGAAAAAGACCCCTTCTGCCAAGGGTGTTGGGGTATCGTTGAAGTGTTTATTGATACTGTCGTTGTCTGTATGTTGACAGCAGTTGCTGTTTTAACTTCACCTATCTATCTGCAAAACAGAATTTCTGATCCTTTTCAATTAATTTGCGATATTTTCAGTGATGCTTTTGGTGCTTTTGGGATAAAGGCATTGAGTATATCGGCTATTTTGTTTGCTTTTGCTTCAATAGTCGGTTGGTCATTTTATGGAATCAAATCATTGGAATTTTTCACACAAAACGGTGTATCGAAAAAAGTGTATGTGTGTTTATTTTTGACTTTTGTGCCGTTGTCTTGCGTTATAAGTGAAGATTTTGCGTGGGATCTGACCGACCTTTTTAATTCGTTGATGTTGATACCTAATGCAGTATTACTGTTATCTTTAGGAGGCGATACAGTTTCACGACTCAAGAAGATCAAAAAGGTGCTTGAAATTAAGACGTAATGTATATATAATACCTTTAAAAGAGGTGAAGTTATGAAGTGCTTTGGATGTCCGAGAAATTGCGGTGCTGAACGAACCGAAAAGTTTGGTAAAGGATACTGTAAAATGCCTGAAAATCCGATTGTTGCAAGAGCTGGTCTGCATTTTGGGGAAGAACCGCCGATAAGCGGCAAAAACGGTTCGGGAACTGTGTTTTTCAGCGGTTGTTCCTTAGGCTGCGTTTTCTGTCAGAATGAGGAAATATCACATAAAAATTTTGGTAAGCCTATTTCGATTGAACGTCTTGCGGAAATTTTTAAAGAGCTTGAATATATGGGTGCTCATAACATAAACCTTGTCAATCCGACGCACTATGTTCACGCTATCGCTGATGCTTTGAAAATATACAAACCTAATATACCGATTGTTTATAATTCGGGTGGATATGATACGGTTGAAACAATAGAAAAAGCATCAGAGTTTGTTGATATTTTTCTTATGGATATGAAATACCGTTCGTGTGAGAGAGCATCGAAATATTCTAAAGCAGTAGATTATACTTTTGTTGTTGAAAAGTCGATTTTAAAATGTGCAGATATTATAAAAGAAAATTCCTACAACGATGACGGTATGTTGAAAAAAGGCTTGATAATCCGCCATCTCATTTTGCCTCAAGGTACAAACGATGCTATTGAGGTTATAAAATGGGTTGAGCAAAACGTTCCTTGGGCTATTTTCAGTTTGATGAGTCAGTATACGCCTCACGGCGACCTCGAAAATTTCAAAGAAATTAACCGCAAGATAACCAAACGCGAGTATTACAAGGTTTTGGATTTTGCCGAAAGGTGTGATATTGAAAATATCTACACGCAAGACCTTGAAAGTGGAGATGAAATGTTTATTCCGCCATTTGATTTGAGCGGAGTATAAAATTATTTAGTCATTCCTTTTAGTTAGGGACGATACGGTAAATGTTCCACGATTTGGAATGACTTTTATTTTGTCATAAATCAAAAATCCAACTCATAAAATTAAGCAAAGAAATGAGAATGCTGGAGGAATGTTTATGACAAGCACAAGTATTTACGGTGATATAGCAGCACGTACGGGTGGAGATATTTATATCGGAGTTGTAGGACCTGTCCGTACCGGTAAATCAACATTTATTAAAAAGTTTATGGATACCTTAGTTATACCCAACATCGACGGTGAGTATCAAAAAGAAAGAGCCAACGATGAGCTACCGCAATCGGCGGGCGGAAGAACAATTATGACCACCGAGCCCAAATTTGTACCCGAAAAAGGTGTAAAAATCGACCTTGAGAATAACGTATCAATGAACGTCCGTCTTATCGATTGTGTTGGTTACATTGTCCCGAGTTCATACGGCTATATTGAAGACGATGCACCGAGAATGGTTATGACTCCTTGGTTTGAAGAACCTGTTCCTTTTAATATGGCGGCAGAATTCGGTACTAAAAAGGTCATAACAGAACATTCAACTATTGGTCTTGTAATTACCACCGACGGCAGTATAAGTGATATACCGAGAGAAGAGTATGCCGAAGCCGAAGAACGCGTTATAAACGAATTAAAGGCCATTAACAAGCCTTTTGTCGTACTTATGAACAGTATGTATCCGTTCTCGGAATCGGCGAAGGATGTTGCAAAAGAAATTGCCGAAAAATACGATGTTGCAGTTAAACCTATAAACTGTCTTGAGCTTTCTGAACAGGATATTACCGATATTTTGACTGAGATGCTGTATGAATTTCCCGTAAAGGAAATAAAAATCAAACTGCCGATGTGGATTACTGCTTTGGACTCTGAACATTGGCTGCAAAAACAGTTGTATTCTTCAATTTTGAAGTCTTCTGATGAACTTTCAAAGGTTGCCGATATCGAGTCCTTCTCTAAAAGACTGTCGGGTTGTGAAAATGTAACGTATTGTGCTGTTGATGATATTGAGTTGGGGTGTGGCAGTGCTACGGTAATTTCCGATATCGACCGCAGTCTGTTCTACAGCGTTCTTAAGGAATCAACAGGTGTTGATATTAATAATGAACAACAGTTAATGAAGGAAATTATTGAATTTTCAAACATAAAAAAGGAGTATTACCGCTTTAAAAATGCTCTTGATGAGGTAGAGGCAACAGGATACGGTATCGTTATGCCTGAGATTGACGAGTTGTCCTTGGAGGAGCCCGAAATTGTAAAGCAGGGAGGACGTTATGGAGTCCGACTTCGTGCTTCTGCACCGTCAATCCATATGATGAAAGCTAACATTACCACCGAGGTTAGCCCGATTGTCGGTTCGGAAAAGCAATCTGAAGACCTTGTTATGTATCTTCTTAATGAGTTTGAGGAAGAACCGACCAAGATTTGGGATTCAAATATCTTCGGTAAATCCTTACACGAGCTTGTCAACGAGGGTCTGCATACTAAACTTGCAAGAATGCCGATGGATGCAAGAATGCGCTTGCAGGAAACTTTGGAACGTGTAATAAACGAGGGCTGTTCGGGTCTTATTTGTATTATACTTTGATGTTGAAAAGTTCATAAATTTATGATAAAATGTGCTTGTATTAACAGGCACATTTTTGATTTGGGTGGTATTTATGGAAGAAAGAAAAATATACTTTACTTGCGAAACTAAAGTTGATTGGGATACCTATAAGGAACTCGATAAAATCAAATACCGTAAGGTGAATCGTTTGCAGTTGTTTCTTATCTTTCTGGCAGTAGTTGTATCTGCTGTAGCTTTCTTTACAAAAATATTATCTTTGAGCTACTGTTTGTTGCTATTTGGCTGTTCGGTAATTGCTTTGTTTACAAATGTTTTAATTACCAAGACCTCGGACCGACTTCAAGGCCAACAAAAAGTCAAATACGGGAAGGACGTAATTGATTACCATATTGAGTTAGGGGATAGGATATACGTATCTTCTTCCTGCGAGCCTGACCGTACCTATGAGTATGCCTTGGTTGAAAAGGTTTACGAAACCAAAGAAAATGTAATTCTCGTTATGCCATTTGGTGTTACACTTATGCTTTTAAAGGCTAATATAAAAAGTGACTGTAATTTGGATTTTAAACAGTTTATTTTTGATAAGTGCTATTCTTTAAAGAAACTGAAATTTAAAAAGGTTAAGGATGGTAAGAAAAAGTTCGGCTATTTAGTTTTCTTGTGGTTCTTTGTAAGTATTGTTGTGCTGATGTTTTATTTCTACTTAAAAACTCCCGAAAATTGGCGAGAACTTGGACGTAACCCGAAATATTCCTCGTCACAGCAGTCGACTTCGGATAATTCGTCGGTATCGTCATCAGGTATCATTGTAGATTCTTCAAAATAATATGGATTTTGATATATTTTTGCAAATTTTGTAAAAATTTTCATTAAATGCGAATAATTCCTATTGACAAATAGAATAAGATGTGTTATATTAGACTCACAGCGAGAGAGCTGAACTTCGAAAAGGAGGGAGTTTATGGAGCAAAGAGCTAAACACTTTAAAAAAAGAGATGCGATTTTGAACTGTGTTAAATGTACAAAAGTTCATCCGTCAGCCGATTGGGTGTTTGCTCAATTAAAGCCAGATATATCAAATCTTTCTTTAGGTACTGTATACCGAAATCTTGCGTTTTTTAAAGAGCAAGGCTTGATAGTGAGCCTTGGTACTGTAAAAGGTATCGAAAGATTTGACGGAAACGTTGACCCACACGTTCATTTTATATGTAATGAATGTGGCAGTATCTTAGACCTCGAGTCGGTTGAGGTACCCGAAAGTCTTGCAAATTCAGTTGCAAGCGAAAACAGTATTTTGGTTAATAACTGCACCTTGACCTTTACTGGTCTTTGCAGTAAATGTAAATAATAAAATTAATTTTTGGAGGAAATAATAATGAAAAAGTTCGTATGTCCTGTTTGTGGTTATGTTCATGAGGCAGAGGTTATGCCCGAAGGTTTTACTTGTCCCGTATGTAAGGTTCCTGGTTCCAAGTTCAAGGTAATGGAAGAGGGTAAGCTTGCTGCAGAGCATGAGTACGGCATCTATGAGAAGACCGTTAAGAACAACCCCGATATCTCTGATGAAGATAAGGCTTATATCCTTGAGCAGTTGATGGCTAACTTCCAGGGTGAGTGCTCTGAGGTTGGTATGTACCTATGTATGGCTCGTATTGCTCACCGCGAAGGCTATCCCGAAATCGGCCTTTACTGGGAGAAGGCAGCCTACGAAGAGGCAGAACATGCATCTAAATTTGCAGAGCTCCTCGGCACAACTCTCGAGCCCAATATGAAGGCTACCACTAAGGATAACCTCGCATGGCGTGTTGACTGTGAGTTCGGCGCAACTCAGGGCAAGTTTGATTTGGCCGCTTGCGCAAAGAAGAATGGTCTTGACGCAATCCACGATACCGTTCATGAGATGGCTCGTGATGAGCTTCGTCACGGCAAGGCATTTGAAGGTCTTTTGAACCGTTATTTTAAGTAATATCTGATTGAAAAATCGCCCAAGATGTGCTATCATAACGGTAGCACATCTTTTGTTTTGAGGTGATTTTATGAAGAAAGCAAAAAAATATATTTACCCGCCTGTTTTTTCGATATGTTTTTTTGTCATTTTTGCAGTTTTAGGTATAGTTATAAACAAATTTTATAATAATTATGGTGGTCTTGGTCTCGCCCTGTTGTTTATAATGCTATGGATATTGGTCGCGACACCTATTTTTTGTTTTAAATATAGCAAACTTATTTATGAAGAAAAGTGGAAATTCTTATTTATCATTTATAATTCACTTGTTATTTCTCTTTGTCATACTGGGCCTTTTTTAATCTCTGCCATACCTGGTAATGATGCTGACATAATTATTTGGATTACCCTCGCCCTTTTCGGTTGGGTAGCACTTTGTACGTATGTTTCGTTTCTTATACGTTTAAATACCACCAATAAACAAGATGATAATAACTCACACGAAACTCAAGGATAGTGTGACAAAAGTGTGATTCCCAAAAAAGCAATAGCAAAACTTTGATTTTAAGCGTTTTTTTGATGTGGTTCAAGACGAGCTTCGTCACGGTAAGGCTCTTAAGGGTCTGTTGGAGAGATACTTTAAGTAATATTTTATCGGCGGTATCGTTTATTTCAATTTAATACACAGGAGGAAACTGTCAATGAAAAAGTTTTTATCTTTATTTCTTGTACTCTTAGTGATTGTTGCTTTTTCTGCCTGCGGTGTTCGAAATGAACGGCAATCGACACAAAATCCTTCAGCGTCAACCGAACAGCAGAGTGCTGTCCAGTCGGATTTAGCAAATGACATAATAAATCAATCATCCATTCCCAACAATTCATCTGTAGATTCAACCGTATCTAATAATACGTCAGTCAAAACCATTTCGAGACAACGTGCCATAGAGCTTGCTCTGAAGGCAGCGGGTGTTGATAAGGCATCAGTGTTCGATATCGAAGCAGAGCTTGACCGTGAACGAGGCGGAGTTGTTTGGGAAGTTGATTTTGATACTCGTGAATATGAGTATTCATATGACATCAATGCAAAAGACGGCAGCATTGTAAAGGTTGAGCGAGAGAGAAACGATTAATATTGCAAAATTTTAAAGGTATGCTATCATAAAGGTAGCATACCTTTTTGTGTAACGAATACTACCAGCACTGCTGGTAGTATTCGTTACACAAAAAAGAATGTTCATAACGGTCAAGTCCGTTATGAACATTCAACATGGTGCAGTGAGTGATGATAAATCCGAACCAAATGCCTCTTCGATTTCGGCAAAGGTGATTGTTTTTGTGCCTTCCTTATAGTTGAATGTAATGACCAAGTAATCGTCGAACAGATAGATCGCATTGACAAAGCTATCGATTAGACGGCGACGGTGGTCAAGCTGTTTCATATTGAGTTTGCGGTACTTGGTGAGATAGAAAAGTATATCTTCCTTTGTGACCGTAGGCTTTGAGATTTCCTCCTTGAGAATCTGTACCGAGATCTCGCTCTTTTCGGCTTCAAGTTGCTCAAGGCGTTCCTTGGTAGATGCAGTAAGGATTCCCGCTTGAATGGCATTGACGAGATTGTCGATGCCTTTTTCTATTTCCGCAAGCTGCTTGCGGAGAATCGGCAATGTGGTACTCTCGGCATTGAGCTTGGCGATCAGCATATCTGCAAGTCTGTCAAGAAATTCATCGTCAAAAATGAACTTCTGAATGAGTAGGATCACCACTTCCTCGATCCATTTCTTCTTGATTGTTTTCTTCTTACACGTTCCGCCCTTACGAGTGCCCCGGCATTTGTAATAGCGGTGGACTTCTTGTGTATGACTCGTTCCGCTTTCGCCCGTGATCAGACACTTGCAATATCCGCAGAACAGTTTTGTAGTCAGCAGATATTCGTCCTCGGCTTTGTGCTTGGCGGGAGCCTTCTTGTTCGCGGCGGCTCGTTCTTGCACTTGCTCAAATAACTTAGCAGGAACGATAGCGGGTATTCCATTGGGGACAACCACATCACGATATTGATACTCTCCAATGTAGCGGCGGTTGTGTAACATTCTCGTTACAGTATTAAGACTGATCTTTGTTCCTCTGACGGTACGGATGCCTTTGATGTTGAGGTCGTCGGTAATCTCCTGCATCGTCGCGCCCTTTGCATATTTCTTGAACGCATCAAGAACAGCGGGTGCGGCGATGGGATCGATTTGGAAGAATTGATTTTCGTCAACGGTGTATCCGATGGGAAGCGTGCCGCCGTTGTATTTACATTTCAGCGCGTTTTCGGTCAGACCTCGTACCACTTTCTCGGAGAGCTCTGCAGAGTAGTATTCGGCTATGCCTTCGAGTACGGATTCAAGCAGAATGCCCTCGGAACCTTCCGATATGGATTCGGTTGCTGATATGACCTTCACGCCGTTCTTGCGAAGAATATATTTGTAGTGCGCCGAGTCAACACGGTTACGTGAAAATCTGTCGAGTTTCCACACAATAACGACATCGAACTTTTTAGCCGCACTGTCTTTGATCATTTTCAAAAAGTTCGGGCGGTGGTCTGTCTTTGCTGACAAGGCTCTGTCTATGTACGGCTCAAGTAAAGTGATGTCATTCTTCTTTGCAAAGGCTTGACATTCACGAAGCTGACCTTCAATCGATTCCTCTCGCTGATTGTCTGAGGAATAGCGAGCGTATATTACTCCTGTCATGGTTCATGTCCTCTTTCTGATAAAGTTAATAATCAACTCTATCGATTAATTCCTTGCCTCTCCATTTTGTGTTAGGTTTATCCAAATAAGCTGATCCGTATGATTCATACATATCGTAATTGAAAGATAAGTCTTCCGTAATTAATTCTTTATATCTTTCAACACGTTCGCGTATTCTCTTGAATTTCTCTGTGTCATATGAAACATCAATATTGTTGAGTACATTATTATAGCGCTCAATAGCTGAAGGATGAGATTTTACCGAAAAAGATGAAGCGGGAGATATAATGCTTTGAGCAACTTCAGCCATTTCTAAAGATGTAAACCAAAGCAATGCACTCTCAACAAGTTTTATTTTATCCTCTGCAGAATAAAGTGGACGATTTATTGAAGCTATATCAGCTTCAAATTCTTGCTTTTGAGAAACACTGTATATAGGCC
>JAZTYO010000024.1:0-46060 GCA_045636945.1 Acutalibacteraceae bacterium
ATCGCCACATAAAAGATTATGAATACGAAATAGAAGAATTGCGAAAAGAAGGATACACAAGCAGAGAAATAGGAAACAAATTGGGTTTTAGTTACAAACAAATGCGCAACTACTTCTACCGTAAAAATGTAACAGACAGAAAAATTCAAGCAGGAATCTCACTAAAACGCAAAGGCAGACCCCCGAAAGATTATGTAGTTACAGAGCAAGATAAAGTGTCTGAACTAAGATATATCCTCGCTCGGAAGGAAGCAAAGATAAAGCGTTTGGAAATGGAAAATGAGTTGATGCGGGATTTTCTCTCGCTCACCGAAAGGAAGTGAGGACAAGAATACAACATTACACCCTCAATGTCAAGACGTGGTAATCCGTATGACAATGCTTTAGCAGAAAATTTCTTCTCAATTCTCAAAACAGAGTGCATTTACCGAGTAAAACTTCAGACCTATGATGAGGCTCGCCTCCTCATAGGAGAATACATTCATTTCTACAATTATGAAAGAATACAGATAAAAACAAAACTGACTCCGCTTGAAAAACGAAGTCAGTATGTTGCTTAAAATTTAATTTTCATCTACCATAGGGTTCTTTTTGTACTGTCCGCACAAATTGGGGCAGTTCACAGTCTGAGGGAGCTTATTTGTTTATTAAAATTCAAGCTTACTTTATCAATTTTCACTGTAAATAATAGTTACGTCGGGGTGGAGCTGGAGGATAGAAGCAGGCATCATGGGGTCAACGGGACCTTCCATAAACTTTTTGATAACCTCAAGCTTTTTAGCACCGTTAGCAACGAGCAAAATCTTTTTGGCCTGCATAATGGACATCATACCCATAGTGATTGCACTTGTGGGAACGTCGGCCTTGGAGTTGAAGAATCTTGAGTTGGCCTCAATGGTGGACTCGTCAAGTGTTACGGGGTGGGTTGCAGCGGTGAAGTATTTGTCGGGCTCGTTGAAGCCGATGTGACCGTCAAGACCGATACCGAGCAACTGCAAATCAATTCCGCCCAAAGACTTGATGAGTGCGTCATACTCTTCGCCCTCTTTTACGAGGTCGTCGGCGCAACCGTTGGGAACGTGAGTTTTTGCCTTGTCGATATCAACGTGATTGAACAAATTGTCGTTCATAAAATAGCGGTAACTCTGGTCGTGGCTGCCGTCAAGTCCGACGTACTCGTCAAGATTTACGGAAGTGACGTTTTTGAAAGAAATCTCCCCGTCCTGCACCTTCTTGATAAGGTTCTTATAAGCACCGACAGGGGTTGAACCGGTAGCAAGACCTAATACGCAATTATCCTTAAGGATAATCTGTGCCGCAATGATGTCGGCGGCAATTTTACTGAGTTCTTCGTAGGTTTTTACGGTAATGAATTTCATTGTAATTTCTCCTTATTCTGCTTTGTGACCTTTTTCTATAATCTTATTAAGCACGCGGTCAACATATTCTTCGGTGTGCTCTTCGCTTTCAACCATAACGCGTACAACGGGCTCTGTTCCGCTTTGACGGAGGAGCACACGGCCCTTACCGTTGATAAGCTCCTCAACTGCCTTGACCTCTGCCAAAACATCGGCATCGTTAACTGCGGCAGCCTTATCCTTGACACGGACGTTCTTGGTAAGCTGGGGATACATCTTGACGGGCTCAGCCAACTTTGCCAAACTGAGCTTTGAATCACAGATTTCCTCGGCAACCATAATAGCGGTCAACAAGCCGTCACCCGTGGTTGCATACTTTTTGAGGATAATGTGACCCGATTGTTCTCCGCCCAAGGAGAAGTCGTTCTCCTGCATACATTCATAAACAAAGCGGTCGCCGACGGCAGTTTCGGCAAACCTCATACCGGCCTCTTTAAGGCTGTTCACAAATCCACTGTTGGACATGACGGTGGCAACAACGGTGTCGTTGTTGAGCATACCGCGATTTTTAAGACGCTTGCCAAGGATGTAAAGCATCTTGTCACCGTCAACAACGTTGCCGTTTTCGTCAACGGCGATACAACGGTCACAGTCACCGTCAAAGGCAAAGCCTAAATCAAGGTGCTGTTCCTTAACCAAAGCACAAAGCTTTTCAATGTGGGTCGAACCAATGCCGTTATTAACGTTAAGTCCGTCAGGTTCGGCACCGATAACGGTGGTCTGTGCACCCAAAGCACCAAAAACCGATTTTGCAATCATCCACGAAGCACCGTTGGCACAATCAAGACCGATTCGGAGGTTCTTATAGGAGTGAGATGCAACCGAGATGAGGTAGGCAACGTAACGGTTACGGCCTGCAACATAGTCGACAATACAACCGATGCGGTCACGGACTGCCAAAGGTAGGTCGGTACCATTGATGCCGAGAGTTTTCATATCGCCATCGATATAAGCCTCAATCAAGGCAGTGGTGTTGTCGTCAAGCTTTTCACCAAAGCGGTTGATGACCTTGATACCGTTATCATAGAAGGGATTGTGCGAAGCGGTAATCATAATACCGCAGTCAAACTCATCCTGACGGGTAACGTAAGAAACGCTAGGGGTGGTGGTGACGTGGAGCATATAAGCGTCGGCACCCGAAGCGGTGATACCTGCAACAATAGAGTACTCGAGCATATAGCTTGAACGTCGGGTATCTTTACCGATGACAATTCTGGGACGGTAATTTGCCTTATCGCATCCCGAAAGAGAAGATGCAAAATACCAACCTAAAAAACGGCCGACCTTATAAGCCTGCATAGAAGTAAGGTCGCGGTTGGCTTCACCTCTGAAACCGTCGGTACCGAAATATTTGAGCTTACGGGGTTCACCCGACTTTGCAGGTGCAATGTTTATCTTGTCGTGCAAAAGCTCATCAGTCGAAACTCCGAAAAGCTCGCACAACTGCAAAACCTTGTCAATCTGGGGCAATGCCTGACCCATCTCCCATTTAGATACCGACTGACGAGAAACATTGATTTTTTCGGCCAACTGTTCCTGCGAGATATTGGCTGCAACGCGCAGTTCGGTAATCTTTTCACCAATAGTCATAATTTTTACTCCTTATACCTTATTGTAATTGTGCCGAAACCTTGCGGTTTTATTCGGCAAGAGTGTATACTGCGATTACATTATATATTTTCACTGTAGTGCATTATACCAAACTTTGCAACAAGTATCAAGCAAGTTTGAATTGAACTTTTGGAAACCGCAGGTTGCGAAAATTTAAAAATATATGTGAATACACCGTGAACACGCTGTGAAAAGGTATAAAAACGCAAACGAAAGTTTACAAATGACTGAGGTTTACCGATTTTAACAAATGATGTTTGATTATCAAGCTTTGGCAGTTTACGAAATTTTGATATTGAAAAATGAACAAAAATGTATTTTTATACATAAATAATCATATATTTTGCATAAAAATGAATATTTTTGCAAAAAGTTTTAAAAAAAGGGCTTGATTTTTCCAAAATACCGTGTATAATGGTCGGTATAATAATTCACTCGGACAAATTTATCCCGATACAAAGGAGATTTTTTAAAATGAAAGAAATTAAGAAAGTAGTACTTGCCTATTCGGGCGGACTTGACACTTCCATCATCATTCCTTGGCTCAAGGAAAACTACAACAACTGCGAAGTTGTCGCTGTTTCGGGTGACGTCGGTCAGGGAACCGAGCTTGACGGTCTTGAGGAAAAGGCTCTTAAAACCGGTGCTTCCAAGCTTTACGTTCTCGACCTTAAGAAGGAATATATCGAGGATTACATCTGGCCTTGCCTCAAAGCAGGTGCAGATTACGAGTCTTACTTGCTCGGAACCTCTCACGCTCGTCCTTGTATTGCAAAGGCTTTGGCTGAGATTGCCAAGAAGGAAAATGCCGATGCTATCTGCCACGGTTGTACCGGTAAGGGTAACGACCAGGTACGTTTTGAGTTGACCCTCAAGGCATTTGCTCCCGACCTCAAGATTATTGCTCCTTGGAGAGAGTGGGATATCAAATCCCGTGAAGAGGAAATCGAGTATGCCGAGGCTCACAATATTCCCTTGAAGATTAACAGAGAAACCAACTACTCCAAGGACAAGAACGTATGGCATTTGTCCCACGAGGGTATGGACCTTGAGGATCCTGCAAATGAGCCTCTTTATAATAAGGAAGGCTTCCTTGAGTTAGGTGTTTCACCTGAGCAGGCACCTGATACTCCTACTTACGTTACCGTCCACTTTGAAAAGGGTGTTCCCACCGCAGTTAACGCTGTTGATATGGATGCCTTGCAGATTGTTGAAACCCTCAATGAAATCGGCGGTAAGAACGGTATCGGTTTGCTCGACCTCGTTGAGAACAGACTTGTCGGTATGAAAAGCCGTGGTGTTTACGAAACTCCCGGCGGTGCTATTCTTTATAAGGCACACGAGGTCCTCGAAACCATCACTCTTGACAGAGACACCTCTCACTATAAGAAGCTTATTGCTCAGAAGTTCGGCGAGCTTGTATACTTCGGTCAGTGGTTCACTCCTCTCCGCGAGTCACTTTCGGCATTTGTTGATAAGACTCAGGAAAACGTTACCGGCGATGTTAAGCTCAAGCTTTATAAGGGCAATATGATTAATGCAGGCGTAACCTCTCCTTATTCTCTCTATGACGATGTTATCGCATCGTTCGGTGATGACGAGGGTGCTTACGACCAGAAGGATTCTGCAGGCTTTATCAATCTGTTTGGCTTGCCTGTAACCGTTCAGGCAAAGCTTAACAAGAAGCTCGGCAAAATTTAATTCAACATAAATAAATATACCATTCGACGCGGTGGAGTATATCCACCGCGCCTTGTGACTTTTAGAAAACACTTTTGGAGTTTGTGAAAAATGAAACTTTGGGCAGGAAGATTTAAAAAAGAACTCGACCCCAGAACCAACGATTTTAACCGTTCGTTGCCTTTCGACAGCCGTATGTACCGTCAGGATATTACCGGCTCGATGGCTCATGCAAAGATGTTGGGTAAGTGCGGTATCATTCCGTCGGAGGATTGCGAGAAGATTCTTGCAGGCCTTTTAGAAATACTTGCAGATATCGAAAGCGGAAAACTTGTTTTCGATGATGTTTCGGAGGATATCCATACCTTTATAGAGGCTGAGCTTACCAAGCGTATCGGTGATGCAGGTAAGCGTTTGCACACTGCGCGTAGCCGTAACGACCAGGTTGCTTTGGACATAAGACTCTATCTTCGTGACGAGTGCGATATACTTGTTGAGATGCTCAAAGAATATGCATCGGTCATTGCCAAGAGGGCTTTGGAATATTCCGAAACCGTAATGCCGGGTTATACACATCTTCAACGTGCACAGCCTATCGTTTTCGGTCATCAACTTTTGGCCTATGCCGAAATGGCAATGCGTGACATCGGCCGAATCAAGAATTGCCGTGAGCGTATGAATGTGTCACCTTTGGGCTCTTGCGCCTTGGCAGGAACGACCTATCCTTTGGACCGTGAGTTTGTTGCCGCCGAGCTTAATATGAATGGTGTTACAAGGAACAGCCTTGACGGTGTTTCCGACCGTGACTTTGCTTTGGAGTTGGCTTCGGCTTTATCTATTATAATGGTGCATCTCAGCCGTTTCTCCGAGGAAATAATTCTTTGGTGTTCGGGTGAGTTCAAGTTTATCGAGCTTGACGATGCTTTCTCGACGGGCTCGTCGATAATGCCTCAGAAGAAGAACCCCGATATCGCAGAGCTTGTCAGAGGTAAGTCTGGACGTGTATTCGGCGATAATATGACGTTGCTCACTGCAATGAAGGGTATTCCGCTTGCATATAATAAGGATATGCAGGAGGATAAAGAGGCTATTTTCGATGCGGTTGATACCGTAGAGAAGTGCCTTACCGCATTTATCCCGATGCTTGACACAATGAAGGTAAATGCTGCCAATATGAGAAATGCTGCATCGTTTGGATTCATCAATGCTACCGACTGTGCCGACTGGCTTGTAGGTCAGGGTCTGCCTTTCCGCGATGCCTATAAGGCAACAGGTGAATTGGTTGCAAGATGCATCGAACTTAACACCTCTCTTGAGGAGTTGCCGATGGAGGAGTATAGAAAGGTTTGCGACCTGTTCAACGACGGCGTTTATACCGCCATTGACCTTGATAAGTGCGTCCGTGACCGTACAGTTTTCGGTGGTCCTGCACCGAGTCAGGTTAAATTGCAGGCGCAAGAACTTAAAAAACGTATTGAAGCAATATGAAAATTTATGCCGTGCTGACTGCACGGCATTTTTGTTTATATTATCTAAAAACGAAAATGTATATTTTCTATGAACAACATAAAAAACGTGTTGCAAATAATACAATATACAAGTATAATCTACTTAATTGGGCAATTATGATTTGTTTCATAAAACGAAAGGTAGATGAATAATGAAAATATTTTTAGTTAAGATTCTTTGTTTTACAATGCTTTTGAACATTACGTTGGAAGTTTGTTCGGTGGGTATCAATGCCGCAACCGTAATGGGTGATGCTCTTATCTCCGAGTACATTGCCGATTTCGAGGGCAACTATTACTCAAACCTTAATTCTGACAACTGTAGTTCGTCCGAATTAGTTGACAACAACGGTGGCAAGGCGCTTCAGACTAACATCGAATCAATGTCTCAGAACTACCGTTTTGAGGTTTACAATTCCAAAAACGGAGTTCTTACTCTTGAGGATGGCAAGATTTATGCCGTTACAATTAAATACAAGGTTATTCAGGTTGGCGGAGACGAAACCGTTGCCAAGGAGCCTACAACTATTAACCTTGTCCGTTACACAGGTAGCGGTAATCAGTTGGTAAAGGTAAAATCCTTCCCTGAAGCAACCCATTATCCCGGTGATACGACCGATTGGAAGACCTCTACCGTTGTTTTTAAAGCAGGTGTTGCATCGTCTCCCGAATACAACCGCATTGCGATAAACGTTGTTTCTTCATCCTGCCCTGAAATCGAGACCAGTATTGAAGCTAATGTAACAAAAATTGTATTTGATGACATTTTGGTTCAGAAGTGTGACGAAAACACCAAATCTGTCGAGTTTGTTACTAACGGCGGTAACTTCTGCGAGCCTATTCTCGGCAAGGCAGGTCAGACTATTGAGTTACCTACCCCTACCCGTGATTTGTATAAGTTTGAGGGTTGGTACACCGACGTTGAACTTAAAAAGGCATACAAGAAAACCACCATGTCTTCCGACTTGACCACAAGACTTTATGCCAAATGGTCGATAGCAGAGGATGCTGTTTCGGTTGAGTTTAAGACCAACAACGGCACCGTTGTTGAAACTGCCGTCGGTCGTGAGGGTGATGCACTGGAGCTACCTGTTCTCACCCGTGACAGCTGTAACTTTGCAGGTTGGTTTGATAAAGAGTACAAGATCCGTTATACTGCAAATACCTTCCCTGCAGAGAGTACAACGCTTTATGCCAAATGGGAGATTATCCCGATGCTTTGTAGTTTTGAGAACTATGAGCAGTTTCCTAAGCCCGATAACGGTATCTTCACACAGAGATGCTTGCTTGGTAATGATAAGTACAAGACCAAGAATGATGCCTACAAGAGCGATATGGCATTGCACTACTCCTTCCAAAGAGGTTATGACCTCACAGGCTCTTCTGATAAGAGTGCTGTTGCAGCGGTAATGCTTCACGACGAAGACGGACAGAAGATAAAGCTCGTAGCAGGAAAAACCTATGTCTTTACCTTTAAATATAAGGTTGTTGATTACATAAGTTCAAACGGTTTGATCTGCCTTATTGCTTCAAGCGGTAGTGCTTGGAATAGTGAAAGAAAGGTACAAAGCTATGAAACCGCATCTGTAAGATATAATGCTGATGATGAGAAAAAGGGCTGGCAGACTGCAACCTTTACCCATACATGGGAGCCTATGAACGATAAAGGAAGCTACTGCTATATTGCAATATCCGGTGAGGCCGAGGTTTATGTCGATGAAGTCCTAATTTATGAAAAGGATAAAATTTTCTCGGCTGAGACCAATAAGATGATGCTCTGCTTCGACAGTGGCATAGCACCTATGGTGGACACTGTTTATGCTGAGAGAGGTACTGAGGTCACCTTGCCCAAGCTTGAGATGGAGGGCTACCGTTTCCTTGGTTGGGCATATGACGAGGATTGTCTGGTACCTGTCGAGTCCGATACAATAAAACTTGACAAGGTTTACACCAAGCTATATGCCGATTGGTTCAAGATTCCTCCCGTTGTTGAGGAAGAACCGGAGGATGAGCCGGTTGTTCAACCCGAGCCTGAGCCCCAGCCTGAGCCTGAATCCGATAATATGATGCTCTACATCATAATCGGTGCAGGTGCATTGTTGGTAGTAGTTATTGTGGTTGTAGTAACCGTGGTTGCTAAAAGTAAGAAAAAATAATAAGGTTTAAGGCAGGAGGGAAGAGTTTTTCTCATGCTTTGTTGTTTTATATAGTTGGATAGCGTTGTGAAAACATTGGTTTTTGTCATATTATGCATAAAAATGTCAGGTTGCTTTTGAACTTTTAATTTTTTTTTATAAACCACTTAATATTGTCTTGACAAAACTAATTGTTTGATTTAATATATAATAGAATAGTAGTCTGTGGGTATTTTTGCCTTTTGCTCACGGATGGCTGTCAGTATCCCTTTAAAATGTTAGGTCAGGACATTTTCTTTAACCCTTATAAAAGGCAAAAACAAAATTTTAAAAAATTAAAAAATTTTTTTAAAAGGAGAGTTATTATGAAAACAAGAAAACTTACAAGTGTTGTACTCGTACTTTGCTTGGTAATGTCTTTGGTTTCTATGTGCTTCGTTGGCACCGTTTCGGCAACGACCGTAAACGCTAATGTTGCTGGTAATCAGTATGAAACTGTTCTTAATCTTACCTTTGAAGGTGAAAATGCCGGTGGTATCGCCGTAAGGAATGCTAGTGATGTAAGAGTAGAAGACGGCGCATTAATTGTTGGTAATCCTCGCTCTAACGTCGGCGGCGGTATCTGGTTTGCTAAAGACGGAAGTGTAAACAGCGGTGTTGCAATCCCCAATACAATGAATTATACCACCGAAAATTCACCTGCTGAGGACACCTTGTTTGAGCTCAAGTCCAACACTACTTACAAATTGACCTTTAAGTATGCTTTCAGAAAGGATATGCCTTCTGAAACCCCTCTTAGCCTCCACCTTGCTATAGACCCGTATCTTTCAGGAGATGCCGCTGATAGAGGTGGTAGTTTTTCTGGCAACTGTGCTGCTGTTACTGATCGTGTTAATGCAAAGTCCGGGACTCAGGAAGAAGGTAATACAGACTACAACGAGTGGGCTGTAGAAACCGTTATCTTCACAACCAAGGCAGACTTAACCAATAAGTATCTCGGCATGCGTGTTAACAAAGACGGAGATTACAAGTATTTTAAGATTGATGATGTCAAGCTTGAGGAATATGTCGGTGAGACCTATGTATTCGACTACAAAGAAGGCGAGACTCCCATAGACCTTGCAGATTACGTTCTCGCAGGCAGCAACGCCCATTACGGTATTGCTAACTATAACAAAGGAAACAGCCCAAGTAAAGAAGCTCCTAACGTTGATGCCGATGGTTTGCATTTCAGGCCTTATAAAAATGAAAAATTCGCTTATGACAAGGATGCTTGGAAACATAACTGTTTTGTTGCTGACGCTGATGTAAATTATAATGGCCAAAACGGTATTAAGTTTGTTGCTAACATGCTTTATATCGTAACCGTTAAGTATAAGATTGCTGATTTGGGTGGAAACACAAATGTTGGTCTTGGTATTGCGGTTAGCGATCGTGATAATATAAAATATACCCAAGCAACACGAGAAGTTGCTTACAAAACCTTTACCGCTACAACATCCGAGTCCCAGTATTTGACCGGTGTTGTTGATCCCGGCGCATTCCCCGGATTTGCAGAAAAGACACTCTTCCTTACCGGTTATACATCAAATAGCAAACAGGCCGAGATTCTTATCGAGTCGGTTACTGTTACCGTTATGGAGAAGGGTGCTGACAAGGTTGCTATTGTTAAGACCACCGAGACTCCTTTTGTTTATGACGTAGAATTTGTAGGTAAGGGCACAGAGGTTGGCGAAGGCGCTTTCGTCAAAAACCCTGTCAATAATACTACGGAGGATGCATACAACATCAGTTATGTTGATCCTGAATTCCATTTCACAAAAGTCTTTACCGACGGTTCTACCTATGCATACACTCCTAATGGTGTTAACGGTAAGACCGCTTCAGTAGCAACCGCACAAGATCCTGAACGTGGTACTGTACTTCAGATTTCATCTTCAAAGGACGATACCACTGCAAGTGTTTGCTTTAACGGGTTTAAGCCCGAGGTCGGCAAGAAGTATTACATTTCAGTTGACTTTAAGCTTGTTGAGAACAACACTGATACAAGTCTTGCGTTCAACAACATCTTTGTATCTGCAGAAGCCGGTATTATGATGGTCGGCAATAAACAGGATGTAGGTGAAGTAAAGCTCAACACTAAAGCGCTCAGCGAAGAATGGACCACTAATGAGTTTATTTATGAGCACAGCGATGCGTCGTATGAGTATCTGATTCTCACTTGCTATCACCATGCATCTATAGATGAAACCAAGCCTGCATTCATAGTGCTCGCTGACAACTTCGTTGTTGAAGAAGTTACCGAGCAGGTAGATAAGCAAATGAAGAGAGAAGGTTCTACGCGTCAGGCAAGTGGTACCGGTGCAGATTATGTTTCTGCAGGTATCCGTTTCAAGGGCTCTGTTTCCGAAAGCTTCAGAGAGTCTGCAACCGAAATCGGTTTCTATGCAGCTCCAACTAAGGCTCTCAAAGATAAAGGTATGAATATGGCAGAGTATATTAAAACCGAGAACAACACTGCAGTTTCTGCAAAGGTAAAGGCCTACGGTATGGAAGAGATTCTTTATGAAATAACTACTGATAAGTATGGCAGAACCTGCTATGACTATCAGCTCATCATTACCGGTCTTACCCGTGAAGGCGTTGAGCGCAATCTCCTTGACACCGATATTACTTGTGTAATGTATGCAGTTGTTGGTGGCGAGACCGTATATACTGAGGCTTTTAACTACTGCTACAACTACGTAATTTATAACTAATAAGGAGGGCTTTAGAAATGAAAGAGTATCAGAAGCCCGAAATCCTTGTAAAAAGTCTTATTCAGAATGATAGCATTGCATCGAATCAGTGGACTGATTGGACTGACAACAAGCCTTCAGTAGGAGTTTCCGCTCCGAACCTCTGGTGGCCCGACGAATATGCAAATTAATGCATCAAAGCTGTAATTAAAAACGAAGACCCGACCGCAAGGTCGGGTCTTTTGTAATTATCAAGACAAAGGTAAATAAAAATAAAAAGGAAAAGGCTTCACACTCGGTGCGAAGCCTTTTGAAATTACTGCATATCTTCCTGCATCTGACTGAATTCCTTTAAAACAAGTCCGGGGTTTTTGTCCAATGCCCAGTTGATTTCATACTCGGCGGTGAACAAAAGTAGGTTTCTGCCCTTAACGTCTTGCACCCATTTGGTGTTCTGCATAAGGTTTAAGGATTTTATATCAAGGTCGGTGTTCTCAACGAAACGTACAAGGCTGTGTGCTGTGTCCTGACGGCTGTATTTCACACCGTACTCCGACTCCATTCTGAACTGCAAAACGTCGAACTGCAACATACCAACAACGCCGACGTAAACACGTTCCATACCGGAGTTGGGCAAGAAGAACATCTGAATTGCACCTTCTTGCGCAATCTGTGTGATACCCTTGGCAAACTGCTTACGTTTAAGCGAGTCAATCTGCTCAACAATGGCAAAATGCTCGGGTGCAAAGGTTGGGATGCCTGCGTATTCTACCTTCATTGCCTTTTCGCAAATGGTGTCGCCGATAGAGAAAATACCCGGGTCAAAAACACCTATAATATCACCTGCATAAGCGGTATCGATGACCTCGCGTTCCTCTGCCATCATCTGCTGAGGACGGGAAAGTTTAATAGGCTTGTTGCCTTGTACGTGGAAATATTCCTTTGAACGCTCAAACTTACCCGAGCAGATTCGCATAAATGCAATTCGGTCACGGTGAGCCTTGTTCATATTGGCCTGAATCTTGAAAACAAAGGCCGAAAAACCCTCGTCGGCAGGGTCTATTTTATCGTCACCCGAACGGTAGGCAAGGGGAGTAGTGGTCATTTTGAGGAAGTTCTCAAGAAACGGCTCAATACCGAAGTTGTTAAGTGCCGAACCGAAGAAAACAGGTGTCAATTTACCGCAACGCACCTGCTCCAAATCAAAATCAAAGCTCGCACCGTCGAGTAGTTCAACCTGGTCAACCAAATCGGCACGTGAATATTCACCGATAAGCTCGTCTAACTTTGCGGTATCGGTAATGTCACATTTGATAGCATCGAGTCGGTTGGCACCGCCGTGAAACTCCGAGAAGGTCAAAATTCGGTGCTCTGCACGGTCGTAAACGCCTTTGAAATCCTGACCGCAACCGATAGGCCAGTTCATAGGATAGGTGCCGATGCCGAATTCCTTTTCCAACTCGTCAAGTAGCTCAAACGGGTCACGTGCTTCACGGTCGAGCTTGTTGATAAAGGTGAAAATCGGAATGTGACGCATTGCACAAACCTTGAACAGCTTTCTTGTCTGAGGCTCAATACCCTTTGCGGCATCGATAACCATAACAACACTGTCGGCAGCCGTCAAAGTACGGTAGGTATCCTCCGAGAAGTCCTGATGTCCGGGGGTGTCAAGAATATTGATGCAATAGCCCTCATACTCAAACTGCAAAACCGATGAGGTTATCGAAATACCTCTCTTTTTCTCAATTTCCATCCAGTCCGAAACAGCATGCTTATCGTTCTGCTTGCCCTTAACCGAGCCTGCCGACTGGATTGCTCTTCCGTAAAGCAAAAGCTTTTCGGTCAACGTGGTTTTACCAGCGTCAGGGTGGGAGATTATCGCAAAGGTTCTTCTGCGTAAAATTTCCGATTTGATATCAGCCATCGTTATACTCCTTTTTATATAAAGGTATTATCTCTCTACAACCAACATATATTACCATAAAAATTACCGTTTGGCAAGTGTAAACATATACATTATTCTGTGTAAAAATACTTGCATCATAGGTGAAAATGGTGTAAAATTCAAAACGTAAGGGGTGAGGATATGCAACTTGGAATAATTGCCGACCATAACAGTCTTATAGAGTTTTATCGCGAAAACGGGCTTGAGGTATCGGACGACCTCGGACATGATGACGGGGCAGTATTTAGTGTCAAGTGTGACCAAAACGGCAAAACGGTTGTTGCGGCAACGTTGTCGCAGCGGTTTGGAGTTTATATCCTCGATTACGTTGCGGTTGACCAAAAATTTCGCAAAAATGGCTTGGGTGAAAAGGCGGTAACGGCGGTCAAACACAAGGCCAAGGAGCTTGGTGCCGACAAGCTGTTTATCACCGCCAAAAGTCCCGAGTTTTTTAAAAAACTCGGCTTTTCGGAAGGCTCACCCCAAGGTGTTGATATGAATGCCGACTGTATCGGTTGCCCCGAACTTAATAAAGGGTGTAAGAAACTTCCGATGTATATTGATTTGATATAGGAGAATTTATGCAAAGAGAAAAATTCCTTAAACTTAAAGCAGGACTTTTGTGTTATGGTATGGCCCTGACCAAAAAGGCCCGTGAATCTATGATGGCCGAACGTCCCAAGCTGTTCAAAAAAGGCTTTATTGATGCCGTGAACATCAATATTAATGGCTCGAACATCTGTGTCAGCATTGCCGAGGACTTTGCCGAGAAATCGGAGTTGTTGCTCGATAAAGATGAAAAGGGATATTTTGTCCAATACGAGGGAGAAAGGGCAGAGGTGAGGTTTTTCAGAGAACTGCCCAAAACGGGCACTATTGTGGATGACCTTGCAACGCTTCACGCCGAAGTGTGCATAAACATCTGGCCGAGTACCAACTGTTGCTATGATACGCCTGAGCTGAAATGCAAGTTTTGTTCACTGCTGCCCGAAACCAAAAAGCCAATCGACCCCGACGAGCTTTGTGTGGGTCTTAAAAAGCTCTTGTCCGAGTATTACGGCACCCTTAATTTCAGCGGTGCTACCTATATGAACCCCGACCGAATGGTGGAGTATTGGTGCGAGCTGTGTGAGAAGATACGCGAATTTTCGGATTGCCCCATTGCGGTCGAATTCGCACCGCCGAAAAAACTTGACCTGATTGAAAAGCTTAAAAAATCGGGTGCAACGGTTGCCATTATGAACATCGAAATCGTAGGCAGTGAGTTGCGCAAGGAGATATGCCCCGGCAAGTCGAAAATCACCCTTGAACATTACCACGAGGCACTCAAAAAGGCTGTAGAGGTGTTTGGCCACGGCAAGGTTTCAAGCGTTATGATTGGCGGAATCCAACCGTGGGACGACATTAAAAATGAGTGTAAAACGCTTTGCGAAATGGGTGTTTTCCCAACCATTATGCCATTCCGTCCGCTTGACGATTGCACCTATTCCTTCAACAAACCTTGTGATGTTGAAGAACTGATTGAGGTTTCGGAGTATCTTGGTAAACTCTTGCGACAGCACAAATTGGCACCGCAATGTCAACCGGGCTGTACCGCCTGCGGCGGATGCTCGATTGAGAATGACTGCTATATAAAATAAGAGTTATATATTGACAATTTGTTTGGTTGGTGGTAGAATTTACTGTAACAATTTGAATTGCGACGGCTTTTTTGGAGGATGACCTCACCGCCGTACAGACCTAGGAGGTAAAAATATGGCAAAGAAGGATATCAACTGGGGCGAGCTTGGTTTCGGCTACGTTAAGACCGATTACCGTTTTGTCGCCAATTTTAAGGACGGTAAGTGGGATGAAGGACAGCTCATTACCGATGAAAACATTGTAATTAACGAATGTGCAGGTGTTCTGCAGTATGCACAGACCTGCTTTGAAGGTCTTAAAGCTTACACCACCGAGGACGGCAAGATTGTCTGCTTCCGTCCCGACCTTAACGCACAGCGTATGGCCGATTCCTGCGAGCGTTTGAGAATGCCTGTTTTCCCCGTAGAAAAGTTTGTTGAGGCTGTTGAAAAGGTTGTTGCTGCTAACGCTGATTTTGTTCCGCCTTACGGCTCGGGTGCAACCCTTTACCTGCGTCCTTATATGTTCGGCAGCAACGCCGTTATCGGTGTTAAGCCCGCAACCGAATATCAGTTCAGAATTTTCGCAACACCCGTTGGCCCTTACTTCAAGGGCGGTGTTAAGCCTCTTACCTTGCGTATTTCCGACCTTGACCGTGCAGCACCTATGGGTACCGGCCACATCAAGGCGGGTCTTAACTACGCAATGAGCCTTTACAACATTGTTGATGCTCATGATAAGGGCTTTGATGAGAATATGTATGTTGACTCTGCAACCCGTACCTACATCGAGGAAACCGGTGGTGCAAACATCATCTTCATCACCAAGGACGGCAAGGTTGTAACTCCTAAGTCCAACACCATTCTGCCTTCCATCACCCGTCGTTCCTTGATGATCGTTGCAAAGGAATATCTCGGACTTGAGGTTGAGGAAAGACCCGTTCGTGTTGACGAGCTCGAAAACTTCGCAGAGTGTGGTCTTTGCGGTACTGCTGCAGTTATCTCGCCCGTTGGTAAGGTTGTTGACCACGGCAAGGAGATCTGCTTCCCTGCAGGTATGACCGAGATGGGTCCCATCACCAAAAAGCTTTACGATACTTTGACCGGCATCCAGATGGGCAGACTTCCTGCTCCCGAGGGCTGGATCAAAACCATCGGTTAACGTTTGTATATCATTTATTACATATAATAAAGCGACCAAAGCAACACTCCAAAAAGGTGTTGCTTTTTGTTTTGTAAAAAAAATTCGAAATTTTGGAAATTGGGTATTGACATTGTTGACAAACCGGTGTATAATCCTATAATGCCTAATCATGGGGTCTTATGCACCTATAATTCTGTCGTTGTAGAAAATAGTGCGCAAAATATCCGTGAATTTATGCGGTTTGACGATAAAATTTGATTGTTGTCAACCCCGCGCTTTATATCAGATAAGGAGTGATCAAAGCCTATGGCTCAGACGGTGAATGTTAAACCCGTTAAACTCGGAAAGAACGAAAGAATGACGTTCTCGAAGATCAGTGAAGTTATCGATATGCCTAACCTCATTGAGATTCAGAAGGATTCTTATGCGTGGTTTCTCGATCAAGGCCTTAAGGAAGTATTCGAAGACATGTCTTCGATCACCGATTACACCGGTAATTTGGTGCTTGACTTTATAGACTATCGTCTTGATGACAAGCCCAAGTACACCGTTGCAGAGTGTAAGGAAAGAGATGCAACTTATGCTGCACCTCTTCGTGTTCTTGCACGTTTGCAGAATATGCAAACCGGTGAAATCAAGGAGAATGAGGTATTTATGGGCGATTTCCCGCTCATGACCGAGTCGGGTACCTTCGTTATCAACGGCGCAGAACGCGTCGTTGTATCTCAGTTGGTACGTTCTCCCGGTGTATATTTTGACTGTGTTATCGATAAGACTGGTCGTAAGCTCTTCTCTTCGACCGTTATCCCAAACCGCGGTGCTTGGCTTGAGTACGAAACTGCTCAGGACGGTGCATTGTATGTCCGTATCGACAAAAACCGTAAGCTGCCCCTCTCAACCTTTATCCGTGCACTCGGTGTACAGACCAACTTTGAGATTTCGGAGCTTGTCGGTGAGGATGAGCGTATGACCGCCACCTTCGAGAAGGATACTACCGCCGATACCGACTCCGCACTTATTGAAGTATATAAGAAGCTCCGTCCCGGTGAGCCTGCAACCGTTGAAGGTGCACAGACTCATCTTGAGCAGCTTTTCTTTGATGACCGCCGCTATGACCTTTCCCGTGTAGGCCGCTTCAAGTACAACAAGAAGCTGGCCATTGCCGCACGTATTCAGGGCAAGGTCCTCGCTCGTCCCGTTATCGATCCTATGACCGGTGAGATTATTGCCGAAGCCGGTGAGACCGTTAGCCGTGAAAAGGCACGCGAGATGGAGAAGAAGGGTGTCAGCGAGGTATTCCTCGATGTACTCGAAGCCGAAGGTGAGCGTTCTGAGGTTAAGGTTATCTCCAACGGTGTTGTTGATATCCGTGACTTCGTTGACTTTGACGTTGCCGAACTCGGCATCAAGGAGAACGTAGTATTTAAGGTTCTCAAAGACATTCTCGAGAATAATGAGGGAGAGGCTATCCGTGAGGCTGTTATCGACAACATTGACGCTCTCTGCCCCAAGCATATCACTCTCGATGATATTTTCGCATCTATCAACTATTTCCTTGGACTTCCCCACGGCATCGGAACCACCGACGATATCGACCATCTCGGCAACCGTCGTATCCGTTGCGTAGGTGAGCTTTTGCAGAACCAGTTCCGCATTGGCTTTTCCAGAATGGAAAGAGTTATCCGCGAGAAGATGACATTACAGGCTCAGGATATGGATGTTATCACTCCCCAGAGCCTTATCAATATCAGACCCGTTGTTGCAGCTATTAAGGAGTTCTTCGGTTCTTCGCCGCTGTCACAGTTTATGGATCAGACCAACCCGTTGTCAGAGTTGACTCATAAGCGTCGTCTTTCGGCTCTCGGCCCCGGCGGTTTGTCCCGTGACCGTGCAGGATTCGAGGTTCGAGACGTTCACTACTCTCACTACGGACGTATGTGTCCTATCGAGACTCCTGAAGGCCCCAACATCGGACTTATCTCTTATCTTGCAACCTTTGCAAAGATTAACGAGTACGGTTTCATCGAGGCTCCCTTCCGTAAGGTCGATAAGGCTACCGGACGAGTTCTCGAAGAGGTTGTTTATATGACTGCCGACCAGGAGGACGAGTTCATCGTTGCTCAGGCTAACGAACCCCTCGATGCAGAAGGCAATTTCGTCAACGAGCGTGTTAACGGTCGTTTCCGTGACCAGTTCGTTGAGTGTAAGGGCTCTGAAATCGACTTTATGGACGTTTCGCCTAAGATGGTCGTTTCTGTAGCTACCGCTATGATTCCGTTCCTTGAGAACGATGATACCAACCGAGCCCTCATGGGCTCTAACATGCAGAAGCAGGCTGTTCCGCTTCTCAAGACCGAGAATCCCTTTGTCGGTACCGGTATGGAATATAAGGCCGCTGTTGACTCGGGCGTTGTTGTCCTTGCAAAACGCACAGGTACAGTTGTTGCCGCCTCCGCCGATACGATTAAGATTAAGGCAGAAAACGGTGAGATTGACGAGTATGAGCTTATTAAGTTCTTGCGTTCTAACCACGGCACCTGTATCAACCAGAAGCCTATCGTTAACGTAGGTCAGTCCGTAGTTAAGGGCGAGGTTATCGCTGACGGTCCTGCTACTGCAACCGGTGAAGTTTCCCTCGGTAAGAATGCCCTTATCGGCTTTATGACCTGGGAAGGTTACAACTACGAGGACGCTGTTCTCATTAACCAAAAGCTTGTCCGTGAGGATATGTACACCTCTATCCATATAGAGGAATATGATATCGAGGCCCGTGACACCAAGCTCGGACCCGAAGAAATCACCCGTGACATCCCCAACGTTGGTGAGGATGCATTGAAGGACCTTGACGAGCGCGGTATTATCCGCATCGGTGCTGAGGTCAGAGCCGGTGACATTCTTGTCGGTAAGGTAACACCTAAGGGTGAGACCGAGCTTACCGCTGAAGAAAGATTGCTCCGCGCAATCTTCGGTGAGAAGGCAAGAGAAGTACGCGATACCTCTTTGAGAGTACCTCACGGTGAGTATGGTACCATTGTTGACGTTAAGGTCTTTGACCGTTCCAACTGTTCCGAACTCAACCCTGGTGTAAACCTTGTTGTTCGTTGCTACATCGCACAGAAGCGTAAGATTTCTGTCGGCGATAAGATGGCAGGTCGTCACGGTAATAAGGGTGTTGTATCTCGTATTTTGCCTTCGGAGGATATGCCTTTCCTTCCTGACGGTACACCGCTTGATATAGTTCTTAACCCCCTCGGTGTTCCTTCCCGTATGAACATCGGTCAGGTTCTCGAGGTACACTTGGGTTATGCTGCAAAGGCTCTTGGCTGGAAGGTATGCACCCCTGTATTCGACGGCGCACACGAATCCGATATCCGCGAGCTGTTTAAGCAGGCAGAGGAATTCACCAAGAGTGACGAATATGCCGACCGTGGCACTGCAAAGCTTGACTTCTCGAAGATTCCCTTCACCGAGGATGCCAAGACTCAGCTTTATGACGGACGTACCGGTGAGCCGTTTGATAATAAGGTAACCGTTGGTTATATGTATTACCTTAAACTGCATCACCTTGTTGACGATAAGATCCATGCCCGTTCGACCGGTCCTTACTCCCTTGTTACTCAGCAGCCGTTGGGTGGTAAGGCTCAGTTCGGTGGCCAGCGTTTCGGTGAAATGGAAGTTTGGGCACTTGAAGCTTACGGTGCAGCTTACACCTTGCAGGAAATTCTGACCGTCAAGTCCGACGACGTTGTTGGACGTGTTAAGACCTATGAGTCTATCGTTAAGGGTCAGAACGTTCCCAAGGCAGGCGTTCCCGAGTCATTTAAGGTTCTTATTAAGGAATTGCAGTCCTTGGGTCTTGATATCAAGGTTCTTGATGCCAATAATGAGGAAATCGACCTTAAGCAGACCTTTGATGACGATGACGATATGGGCTTTACTCCCGTTGTTGCCGATGATGCTGATTTCTCAGAAGAGACCGTCGCTGACAGTCTTGAGGGATTCGGTCTCGAGGATGAGAACGGTGATGCTATAACCGAAGATATTGAAGTTGATGATTTCGGCTTCGATGATGAAGATGATAACTGATTAAGGAGGAGACAGTAATGGAAAATATCGATTTTGAATCTATAAAAATTGGTCTTGCTTCTCCCGAACAAATCAGAAGCTGGTCTCACGGTGAGGTTAAAAAGCCCGAGACCATTAACTACCGCACCTTAAAGCCCGAACGTGACGGACTTTTCTGTGAGCGTATTTTTGGACCTCAGAAGGACTGGGAATGCCATTGCGGAAAGTATAAGAGAATCCGTTATAAGGGCAAGATTTGTGACCGTTGCGGTGTTGAAGTAACACGTGCAAAGGTCCGTCGTGAGCGTATGGGTACTATCGAGCTTGCAGCTCCTGTATCACACATCTGGTATTACAAGACCATTCCTTCAAGAATGGGCCTTGTATTGGATGTTTCGCCTAGGATTCTGGAGCAGGTTTTGTACTTCTCACAGTACATTGTTACCGATCCCGGCAGCACTCCTCTTCAGAAGAAGCAGTTGCTCAACGAGCAGCAGTACAATGATATGCGTGAGAAGTATGAGGACGACTTCAAGGCCGGAATGGGTGCCGAAGCCATCAAGAAGCTTCTCTGCGAAATAGATGTTGAAGAGACCTGCAACGAGCTCAATGCTGAACTCGAGGATGCAACCGGTCAGAAGAGAGTAAGACTTTTAAAGCGTCTTGAGGTTATGGAAGCATTTCGTCAGTCGGGCAACCGTCCTGAGTGGATGATTCTTGATGTTCTGCCGGTAATTCCGCCCGATCTCCGTCCTATGGTTCAGTTGGATGGCGGACGTTTTGCTACCTCTGACCTTAACGACCTTTACAGACGTGTTATCAACCGTAACAATCGTCTTAAGAGATTGCTTGAGCTTGGTGCTCCCGACATTATCGTCCGCAACGAAAAGCGTATGCTTCAGGAGGCTGTCGATGCTTTGATCGACAACGGTCGCCGTGGTAAGGCTGTTACCGGACCCAGCAACCGTGCATTGAAGTCACTTTCCGATATGCTTAAGGGTAAGCAGGGACGTTTCCGTCAGAACCTTCTGGGAAAACGTGTTGACTACTCCGGTCGTTCGGTTATCGTTGTAGGACCTGAACTTAAAATGTATCAGTGCGGTCTTCCTAAGGAAATGGCTATCGAGCTCTTCAAGCCCTTCATTATGAAGAGACTTGCCGAGACCGGTATCGTTTCCAACGTTAAGACTGCAAGAAAGATGGTAGAACGTGCAGGTACCGAGGTTTGGGATGCACTTGAAACCGTTATCAAGGACCATCCCGTTCTTCTTAACCGTGCACCTACGCTTCATAGACTTGGTATTCAGGCTTTCGAGCCCGTACTTGTTGAAGGTCGTGCATTGAAACTCCATCCTCTTGTATGTACTGCTTATAACGCCGACTTCGATGGTGACCAGATGGCTGTTCACGTACCCCTGTCGGCAGAGGCCCAGGCTGAGGCTCGTTTCCTTATGCTTGCCGCCAACAACCTTTTGAAGCCCTCTGACGGTAAGCCTGTTGCCGTTCCTACTCAGGATATGGTTCTCGGTTCTTACTATCTGACGGTTGTTAAGCCCGATGAACCGGGTGCAAACAAGGTCTTCCGCGACACTAACGAGGCTATTATGGCTTATCAGGACGGTGTTGTAGGTCTCCATGCTCCTATCCGTGTCCGTATGGAGAAGGATGGCGAGAATGGCCTTACCTGGTGTACTGTTGGTTTCATCATCTTTAACCAGTCCATTCCTCAAAACCTTGGCTTTGTAGACAGAAGTAAGCCTGAAAACAAGTTCAGACTTGAAATCTGCTTCACTCCTAAGGATGAGAATACTCTCAGAATCACCTCGGGTGACGAGATTAACAACTTCAAGGTCGGCAAGAAGCAGCTTGGTAAGATTATCGACCACTGCATCAAGCTTTACGGTACCTCCGAGACCGCTATTGTCCTCGACAATATCAAGGCTACCGGCTTTAAATATTCTACTCGCGGTGCTATCACCGTTGCTGTTTCCGATGCTATCATTCCTCCTCAGAAGAAGGAAATCATCGCCAACGCAGAGAAGAAGATTGACGAAGTTAAGAAGATGTACCGTCGTGGCTTCCTTACCAATACCGAACGTCTTTCTATGGTTATTAAGACCTGGAATGATGCAACCGATGAAATAGCTGATGCTCTGAAGGGCAACCTTGATGAGTTCAACCCCATCTTTATGATGGCTGACTCTGGTGCTCGTGGTTCTATGAGCCAGATCAAGCAGCTTGCAGGTATGCGCGGACTTATTTCCAACACCTCCGGTGCCGTTATCGAAATTCCTATCCGTGCTAACTACCGTGAAGGTCTGAACGTACTCGAGTACTTCATCTCCTCCCGTGGTGCACGTAAAGGTCTTGCCGATACCGCTCTTAGAACCGCCGACTCGGGTTATTTGACCCGTCGAATGGTTGACGTTTCTCAGGATGTTATCATCCGTGAGGACGATTGCGGAACCGTTGAAGGACTTAGGGTTTCTTCTATTATGGAAGGCAATCAGGTTATCGAACGCTTTGAAGAGCGTTTGCAGGGTCGTTACCTTCTCGATCCCATTGTTGATCCTGCAACCGGTGAGGTTCTTGTCGACAATGACCATATGATGACCGATGACGATGCTGAAAAAATTGTCAATGCAGGTTATGATTCGGTTTATATCCGTTCCATCCTCTGTTGCCGTTCTAAGCACGGTGTATGTAAGAAGTGCTACGGTATGAACCTTGCAACCGGTCTTCCCGTTACCGTTGGTGAGGCAGTCGGTATTATCGCTGCTCAGTCCATCGGTGAACCTGGTACTCAGCTTACCATGCGTACCTTCCATACCGGTGGTATCGCATCTACCGAAGATATTACTCAGGGTCTTCCCCGTGTTGAAGAGTTGTTCGAGGCTCGTCGTCCCAAGCACAGTGCAATACTTGCTGAAATCGACGGTACCGCAACCCTTACCGAGGACAAGAAGAACCGCGTAGTTATCATTACCGATGAGGAGAATGCTGACGAGCGTAAGTATACCATCCCCTTCGGCTATCGTTTGAGCGTTGCTCACGGTGATACCGTTAAGAAGGGTCAGCAGTTGACCGAAGGCTCTATCGCTCCCGCCGATATCCTCGCAACCACCGGCCCCGGTGCTGTTGAAGAGTATATTATCAAGGAAATTCAGAATGCATACCGTTCACAGGGTGTTGAGATCAACGATAAGCACATTGAGGTTATTATCCGTCAGATGATGCGTAAGTTCCGCATTGTTGACAACGGAAGCACAAGTTTTATTCCCAATACTATGGTTGACCGTGGTGAGGTTTATGAGGCTAATGATGAAATCCAGGCCCGCATTGATGCAGGTGAGGAGGGACTTAGCCTTGCTACCTACGACTACACCTTGCTCGGTATCACCAAGGCTTCTTTGGCAACCGAATCGTTCCTTTCTGCCGCTTCCTTCCAGGAAACCACCAGAGTTCTTACCGATGCCGCTATCAAGGGTAAGGTTGATCCTCTGTTCGGTCTCAAGGAAAATGTTATCATTGGTAAGCTTGTTCCTGCCGGTACCGGTATGAAGTGCTATCAGGTTGACGAAGAAGAAGAGATCGCGGAAGTTGCCGAAATCGCAGTAGGCTGTGATGAAAACTCGGTCGACATTGAGAACTCCGAAGACCACGTTATAGACTGAAAATAATCAATTTTCAAGAAATTTTCGGTATTTTTAAGAAAATACTTGACAAATATAACGTGTAGGTGGTAGAATCATATAACGTGTGAGACCTTGTCCGCACGCTAACAAATTATATTACGCAGGCAGGAGAAATTCTGCCTGCGTCGTATACATTATTTTTGTAAGGAGGTGTAATATGCCAACCTTTAACCAGTTAGTCCGTTCAGGTCGTGATACCCTCGAGAAGAAGGCTAAGGCGCCTGCGCTTTTGAAGGGTTATAACTCTATGAAGCGTCAGTTGACCGACAACGATTCTCCCCAGAAGAGAGGCGTTTGTACTGCTGTTAAGACCTCGACTCCTAAGAAGCCTAACTCTGCTCTTCGTAAGATCGCCAGAGTACGTCTTTCCAACGGTATCGAAGTTTCTGCCTACATTCCCGGTATCGGCCACAACCTGCAGGAGCACTCGGTCGTATTGATCCGTGGTGGACGTGTTAAGGACCTTCCTGGTGTGCGTTACCACATCATCAGAGGAACCCTCGACGCTCAGGGTGTTGCTAACAGAATGCAGGGTCGTTCCAAGTACGGCGCAAAGCGTACCAAGGCAGCCGCTAAGTAATCAGATTGCCTTAAACTAATCGACGAATCTTTTGTCGCAATTTCGCGGCGTTAATATATATACGCCTCGGAAGACACTAACGGGATTTGTCACTCGAGTACCTATGATATCATTATGTGAAGGAGGGAAGTTAAAGTGCCAAGAAGAGGTATAATCGCAAAACGTGATGTATTGCCTGATCCGCTTTACAATTCCAAAATCGTAACCCGTCTCATCAACAACGTTATGTTGGACGGTAAGAAGGGTGTTGCTCAGAAAATCGTTTACGGTGCATTCGACATCATCGCAGAGAAGTCCGGCAAGGAGGCTCTTGAGGTTTTCGAAGCTGCTCTCGAGAACGTAATGCCCCAGCTCGAATGTAAGGCTGTCCGTAAGGGCGGTGCAACCTACCAGGTTCCTTTCGAGGTTCGCCCCGAAAGAAAGCAGACTCTGGCTTTGAGATGGTTGACCAACGCAAGCCGTGCTCGTTCTGAGGCTACCATGAAGGAGCGTCTCGCAAATGAGCTCCTTGATGCTGCCAACGGTATGGGTAACGCTTTCAAGAAGAAAGAAGAAATGCACAGAACTGCAGAAGCCAACAAGGCTTTCGCACACTACAGATGGTAATTACCGCTATTTAGGAGGATTATATGCCTAGAAAAGTATCTCTTGAAATGACAAGAAATATTGGTATTATGGCTCATATTGATGCAGGTAAGACTACCACTACCGAGCGTATTCTGTTCTACACCGGTAAAACTCATAAAATCGGTGAGACTCATGACGGAGACGCTACCATGGACTGGATGGCTCAGGAGCAGGAGAGAGGTATTACCATTACTTCTGCTGCTACCACCTGTTTCTGGAAGGATCACCGTATCAATATTATCGACACTCCCGGACATGTTGACTTCACTGTTGAAGTTCAGCGTTCTCTCCGCGTACTTGACGGTTCCGTAACCGTTTTGTGTGCAAAGGGCGGTGTTGAGCCTCAGTCGGAAACTGTTTGGAGACAGGCCGATGAATACCGTGTACCCCGTATGATCTATGTTAACAAGATGGACATTATGGGTGCAGATTTCTACAATGTTCTTAAGATGGTTAAGGAACGTTTCCAGTGTAATGCTGTTCCCATTCAGTTGCCTATCGGCTCTGAGGACACTTTCCGTGGAATCATTGACCTTATTGAGAACGTAGCCGAGGTTTATTATGATGACCTTGGTAAGGATGTCCGCCGTGAAGAAATTCCCGAGGACATGAAGGACCTCGCTGCAGAGTACCGCCAGAACCTCATTGAGTCTATCGTTGAGATGGACGAGGAACTTATGGAGAAGTACTTCGAAGGCGAAGAGCCCACTGTTGAGCAGATGAAGAAGGTTATCCGCAAGGCTACCATCGATAACGAGATGGTTCCCGTTTGCTGCGGTACTTCTTACCGTAACAAGGGTGTTCAGCCCTTGCTCGACGCTATCGTTGACTTTATGCCCGCTCCTACCGATGTTGAAGACATCAAGGGTGTAAACCCCGACACCGAAGAAGAGGATGTAAGACACACTGGCGATAATGAGCCTTTCGCTGCTCTTGCATTTAAGATTGCTACCGACCCGTTCGTTGGTAAGATCTGCTTCTTCCGTGTATATTACGGTACCGTTGATGCCGGTTCTACCGTTTACAACTCTGTAAAGGGTAACAGAGAAAGACTCGGACGTATCCTTCAGATGCACGCTAACAGCCGTGAAGATATCGAGACCTGCTATTCAGGAGATATCGCAGCAGCAGTTGGTTTGAAGAATACCACAACCGGTGACACTCTTTGCGACGAGAAGTTCCCCATCATCCTTGAGTCGATGAACTTCCCTGAGCCGGTTATCCGTGTTGCTATCGAGCCTAAGACCAAGGCAGGCCAGGAGAAGATGGGTATTGCCCTTTCCAAGCTGGCTGAAGAGGATCCTACCTTTAAGTTCTACACCGATGAAGAGACCGGTCAGACCATTATCGCCGGTATGGGTGAGCTTCACCTCGAAATCATCGTTGACCGTATGCTCCGTGAGTTTAAGGTTGAAGCTAACGTAGGTAAGCCTCAGGTTGATTATAAAGAAACTGTTCGTAAGTCTTCCGTTGTTGACTGCAAGTACGCTCGTCAGTCCGGTGGTAAGGGTCAGTACGGTCATGTTAAGATCCGTCTTTCTCCCAACGAGACCGGCAAGGGCTACGAGTTTATCAACGCTGTTGTCGGCGGTGCTATCCCCAAGGAATATATCCCTGCCGTTGATGCCGGTATCAAGGGCGCAATGCAGAGCGGTGTTCTCGCAGGATACAACGTTGTTGACGTTAAGGTAGAACTTTACGACGGTTCTTACCATGAGGTCGACTCTTCTGAAATGGCATTTAAGATTGCCGGTTCTATGGCATTCAAAGAGGCCTGCAAGAAGGCTGACCCCGTCCTTATGGAGCCCATTATGAAGGTCGTTGTTATCGTTCCCGAGGATTACATGGGTGACGTTATCGGTGACCTTAACTCTCGCCGTGGTGAGATTCAGGGCTTTGAGGATCGTTCCGGCGGCGTTAAGCAGATCAATGCTCACGTTCCTCTCGGAGATATGTTCGGTTACGCTACCGACCTTCGTTCAAAGACTCAGGGTCGTGGTCAGTACACCATGGAACCCGATGGCTACAAGGAAGTACCCAAGAACATTGCTGAGAAGATTATCGCTACCAGAACAAAAAGCGAGTAATTTTTAATATTTACTCTTGAAATTTTGTGCGATATTTGTTAGAATAGCAGTAGCGCACCTATAAATTAATTAATTCACCTATTTTAAGGAGGAAATTACAATGGCAAAGGCAAAATTTGAACGTTCTAAGCCGCACGTAAACATTGGTACCATCGGTCACGTTGACCATGGTACGACCACCCTCACTGCAGCAATCACCAAGTATCTTTCTTTGAAGGGCTATGCACAGTTCGAGGACTATGCAAACATCGATAAGGCTCCCGAAGAGAGAGAGCGTGGTATCACCATCAACACCGCTCACGTTGAGTACGAGACTGACAACCGTCACTACGCTCACGTCGACTGCCCCGGACACGCTGACTATGTTAAGAACATGATCACCGGTGCTGCTCAGATGGACGGTGCTATCCTTGTTATCGCTTCTACCGACGGTCCTATGGCTCAGACCAAGGAGCACCTTCTCCTTGCTCGTCAGGTTGGCGTTCCCTACATCGTTGTTTTCATGAACAAGGTTGATCAGGTTGACGACCCCGAGCTTCTCGATCTCGTAGAGATGGAAATCCGTGAGACTCTTGACAAGTATGAGTTCCCCGGCGATGATACTCCTATCATCAAGGGTTCTGCTCTTCAGGCTCTTGAGGCTGGTAACGATCCTTCTGAGGCTCCTTATGCACCTATCGCAGAGCTTATGGATGCTGTTGACAGCTACATTCCTACTTCTGAGCGTAAGGCTGACCTTCCCTTCCTTATGCCTGTTGAGGACGTTATGACCATTTCCGGCCGTGGTACTGTTGTTACCGGCCGTGTTGAGCGTGGTCAGTTGAATGCTGGTGACGAAGTTGAAATCGTTGGTCTTACCGACGAGCGCAAGAAGACTGTTGTTACCTCTATGGAAATGTTCCGCAAGACTCTCGATTACTGTGAGGCTGGTGATAACGTTGGTGCTCTTCTCCGTGGCGTAGGTCGTGACGAGGTTGAGCGTGGACAGGTTCTTTGCAAACCCGGCTCCATCAACCCCCACACCAAGTTCCATGGTCAGGTTTACGTTCTTAAGAAGGAAGAGGGCGGCCGTCATACTCCCTTCATGAACAACTATCGTCCTCAGTTCTACTTCAGAACTACCGACGTTACCGGTATTATTACTCTTCCCGCAGGTACCGAGATGTGCATGCCTGGCGATAACGTAGAGATGGACGTTGAGCTCATCACTCCTATTGCTATCGAAGAGGGACTCCGTTTCGCTATCCGTGAAGGTGGCCGTACTGTTGGTTCTGGTGTTGTTACCGCTATCAACTAATTTGAAGTTAATATAACTTTAAGTTAAATTCAACCCTTCCGTTACTTTTTGGTAACGGAAGGGTTTTTCTTATTTTTTCACTTGACTTTCACGATTTATCGTGTTAAAATGTTAATGCACGACAATGTGTTGCAAAGCGAAATGAAAGGTTGGACCTTCCTATGAATAAACTGCACAACGATAGTACTGATTTACTTTTTAACGCGATACTTACGCTTGAAAACATTGACGAATGTTATGCTTTTTTTGAGGATATCTGCACTATAAAGGAAATTCAGTCTATTGCTCAGCGTTTTACCGTTGCTCAGATGTTGACCGAGGGCAAGGTTTATAGCGATATAGTTGCTGAAACAGGTGCTTCTACCGCTACTATCAGCCGTGTAAACCGTTCACTGAACTATGGTAACGATGCTTACAGAACTGCATTTGACCGTATCAATAAGAAATGAATTACGAAAATTTTGCCGACGTTTATGATGCCTTGCAGACCGACGTTGATTATGCTGCAAGGACCGAATATCTGACCGAGGTTTTCAAAAAATATGACCGTCTGCCCACACTATTGCTTGATGTTGCGTGCGGTACAGGCGGTTTTTCGTATCTGTTCTCCGAAAAGGGAATAGATGTCATAGGTGCTGACCCCTCGCCCGAAATGTTGAGCATCGCAAGAGAAAAGTTTGCTAACGCAGGCAGGGAAGTGCTTTTACTGTGCCAATCGGCTGAAGAACTCGACCTTTACGGTACGGTAGACGGTGCTATTTGCTGTCTTGACAGCTTAAACCATATTATCGATGAAGATGAGTTCAAGCGTTCAATAGCACGTATTGCACTGTTTTTGGAACCCGAAAGACTGTTTGTATTTGATGTCAACACAGAATATAAACATAGAGAGGTTTTGTCGGGTACAACCTTTGCGGTAGAAAATGAAGAAGTGTTCTGCGTGTGGCAGAATTCCGAGTGCGATGAGGACGGAATAGTTGATATTTCGCTTGATTTCTTCCGCGAAACCGAGAACGGAACCTACGAACGAAGCTCCGAAGATTTTTCCGAAAGGGCATACAGTCACGAATTTATTGAAAAATGTATTACTGAGGCAGGGCTTGAAACGGTTGCCGTGTTTGGTGATATGAGCTTTGACGCTCCCGAAGAATCGGCAGAGCGTGTATTTTACGTTACAAGAAGGGTAAACAATGGGTAAACTTATCAGATGCATCACAACCGAAGGTGCCATTATGGCAACCTGCGTTGACACAACCGATATAGTGGCCGAGGCAGAGAAGTATCATAAAACCTCGGCTGTGGTTACTGCTGCGTTGGGCAGATTGTTGACCGCTGCTTCTATGATGGGCAATATGCTGAAATCCGAGGACCATTCTCTTACTCTGCGTATAATGGGTGAGGGTATTATTGGCAACCTTGTGGCAGCAAGTGATTTTGACGGTAATGTGAGAGGATATGTAACTAATCCTGTTGTTGAAATTCCTTTGAATGCCAAGGGAAAGTTGGATGTTGGCGGTGCTGTGGGTGCAGGAACTTTGTATGTTATCAAGGACCTCGGTATGAGGGACCCGTATGTCGGCCAGATTCCGTTGACCACAGGTGAGATTGCCGAGGATATCACGTCGTATTACGCCATCAGTGAGCAGATACCTACTATCTGTGCATTGGGTGTGCTTGTCAATCCCGATTTAACCGTTAATGTTGCAGGTGGTTTTATTATTCAAATGTTGCCAGGATATACCGATGCCGAAATTGATAAATTGGAGGATTCGGTTAAGGACCTTGAGCCCATAACCAAAATGCTGTCTGACGGTAAGACACCCGAGGAAATATTGCGTCTTGCTCTAAAGAATTTTGAGGTTGACGTTCTGTATGAGCAGGATATAGCATATAAGTGTAAATGCAGCCGCGAACGTACCGAGGCAGCATTGTTGAGCATTGGAATTGAGGATTTGAAAGAGATGGCAGAGGACGAAAAGGATACCGAGGTGTGCTGTCATTTCTGCGATAAGAAGTACATTTTTACCAAAAAAGACCTCGAAAAAATTATTTCAAAAAAAGTTCGAAAATTTTGAAAAAAAGTGTTGACAAATCGAGTTCGATGTGTTAATATATCATTCGTCGCCGGTGGTACAGTAACCTGCGTAGATGGGAGCATAGCTCAGCTGGGAGAGCATCTGCCTTACAAGCAGAGGGTCACAGGTTCGAGCCCTGTTGTTCCCACCATTAGGTGGCCTGGTAGTTCAGTTGGTTAGAACGCTAGCCTGTCACGCTAGAGGTCGTGGGTTCGAGCCCCATCCAGGTCGCCAATTTACGCCTCTGTAGCTCAGTAGGTAGAGCAGGGGACTGAAAATCCCCGTGTCATTGGTTCGATTCCGATCGGAGGCACCATTTTATGCGGATTTAGCTCATCTGGTAGAGCGCCACCTTGCCAAGGTGGAGGTAGCGAGTTCGAGCCTCGTAATCCGCTCCAACGGGACGCTTAAACGCTGTAAGCGTCCCGTCTTTTTATAAAATTGAATATGTGGCGCCATGGCCAAGCGGTAAGGCAAAGGTCTGCAACACCTCTATCCCCAGTTCGATTCTGGGTGGCGCCTCCAGAAAAAATCAAGCTTTCAAATTTAGGTTTGAAAGCTTGATTTTTTGCTTTTTTACCCGTTTTTTAGCTAAAAACGGGCTTTTTTATGCCAAAATAGGTGGGTTTGGTTAAAACACACCTTTGAAACATAAAAATATACAAGTTTGAGAAAATGTGAAAATTTAAACATAAAAATATACAAGTTTCAAATAGAAAACTATTCCAATATATAGGGAAGTATGTTATACTATTAATATAAGTGAGGTGATGGGCTTGGATTATTATATTAAAGGTGCAGTAGAAGAGTATCTTAAACACAATAGAACCATTCTTGAAGGTTTGCGTGATCAAGGTGTCTTTTCGCAAGAGGATGTTGAAAGTGAACTTGAAAACATTAAAGCCAAAATTGAAAAGGATATCGAAACGAATAAAGCCTATGCAATGCTGTTAATGGAAATAGAAAAAGAGAAGTATAAAGACGAAGATGGGAATGAGTATGTATCGCTGACGGAAATTGCTAGACATAAAAATTTTAAGAATCCAAGTTATGTCATTCAAAGCTGGTTAAGGGATAGAAACACTCTCGATTTTTTATTCCAGTGGGAAACTGAAAATAATATGTCATTTCAAAATATTGGTTATCATCAAATTAAAGTGAAATTATCAAAACCCTCTTTTACTCTTACACCGAAAATTTGGCATGAGTACACCAGCGCTACCGGCATCATATCAAAGCAGGGCAATGGGGGTGGGACCTTTGCACATAGAGATATTGCCATTGACTTCTATGCTTGGGTATTTCCGAAAAAACGATATCAGCTTATTAAGATGATTACCGGAAAGGCAGCTTTCTTAGAATCAATAACAAAAGAGCTAAATGAGCAAAAGCAAAATACCAATGTGGAATGACACAAATAAAATTGATAGGCAAAAATTTACAAAGAAGAATTGCTCGTGGAGATGAAGTAATGAAGCTATTATTTAAGCAAAGATTTTTCTCGTGGTTTGACAGCTACGATATTTACGATGAAGCCGGCAACACAATATTCGTTGTCAAGGGTGAACTTGCGTGGGGACATCTGCTCCGCATTTATGATGCCAACGGTAATGAGGTTGGATACATTAAGGAAAAAATCCTGACCTGGCTTCCCAAGTTTGAAATGTATATTGGCGACCGATACGCTGGTTGCATTAGCAAGGAGTTTACCTTCTTTAAGCCGAAGTTCAATATCGACTACAACGGTTGGCACGTTGACGGCGACTGGTTTGAGTGGGACTATATAATCCTTAACTCTGCAGGCCTAAGCATTGCCTCTGTATCGAAGGAACTTTGGAACTGGACAGATACTTACGTAATTGAAGTACACGATCCGCAGGATGCGCTGTATGCGCTGATGCTTGTACTTGCCATTGATGCGGAGAAATGTTCGAGAAAGGATTAAGGTGATAGCTTGAATCCTTCAACATACATACCAATAATCGTCTTATGGATTATTATATTCATTATGTTCCGCAATCGGCGGGCAGCTGTCGCGAGACAAATTATTAAGAAAAGAAAAATGGAGGGTAATAACGAAATGAAAGATCTTGCAAAGAGATTTATTGATAAAGAGTGTTTAATCACTGCATTTGATAGCAACCATCAGTTTGAGGGTGTTATCAAGGAGGTAAGTGATAGCGCTATTCTTGTTGAAAAAAAAGAAGCTGTCGAAGCAATCAATCTTGATTTTGTTATTCGAATTAGAGAATACCCGAAGAATAAAAGGGGCAAGAAAAAGTCTGTTGTGCTTGGTTAAAGGAAAGTATATGAATGCTTAGGAGGTGTATCCATGAAACTTACATATAAAAATCAACTGTTACTATCGTGTGGGATAATCCTTGTATTCAATGTTCTGAATACAATATTCCATCATTGGGTTCTTTCAAGTATCGGATGGTGGATGTGTGGCTTACTTTGGATCATCCACCCCGTTGGTACGAAGGACATGGAACCCACAAAGAAAAACTTGCTGATCATTCGGCTTGCCGGCGTGTTTCTTGTTTTCATCGGTCTTGTGGTACACTTCAATTTTTGATTCTTTATCAAGTAACAGGAGGTTACATCCATTATGGGTTGTGAGATAGGAGGCAATCTCAATGAAAAGTATTAGCATCGTTGTTAAAGTTCTGCTTTGCATTAGTTTGATTATTGCTATAGGACTTGTATTGAACTACATCCGTAACTTGAACCCTACAGCAGATGGTTTTGACGTAACAAATATCATTGCACGTCTGATACACGGTGATGATTATTGGACATGGGAGAATTTGACAACAGGAGTTTATGCATCGATATCTATCTTTGCTGTGTTGTTCTGTGTTGATAAAGTCCTTGATGTTATCAATATGAAAAAGAAATAAGGAGGCTTACGATGTTTGGAATCTTACTATACGACATATTTTTCTTTGCAATACCGATTATCTTGATAGCTCTGTTCGGTGTTAGTTTGTATCGATACATATCTGAAAAGAAACAAAACAAGATGGCACCTGGTACATTTCCTGATGCTGAAATCAAGAAGCGTAAAATTATGCTGATTGTACTGTCTGTTATTGCTGGTGCTCTTGCAGCAATCGTATTTGGTTTTATTGCCCTTATGTTTATGGCTGTTGCCTTCATGTGAGGTAAGGATATGAAAGATCGCACATTTTCAATTATTCTCTTCTCGGTTATAGGCGTGTGCCTTGCACTGACTATAGCCCATTTTATCTATGCGATCTATGCTTACGAACATTGCTCCATCATCTATTTTATCGGGAAGGAGCTGTGGGGATAAATGAAGCTTAGAAAGCAAATTTTAGCGATCATTCTTGTTGTTGCCTTGTTTGCGGCATTTAATCTGAGTATGTACCGGCTGCTCACCCGCAGACTTTCCAACAACTTCAGTGGTGCAACACAGGCACAAATGATTGATGTAAAGAGTTATCTACCGCATGAAGAAGGTTCCGATCTTCCTAAAGTTGAATCTTCCTTGAAATTAACCGACAACCTGCCGGTATTGGATGGTGCCGCTGCACTGGTTCCTGTTTATGCTGCAGTGATTGATAACGTCTATCCCGAAGGCTGTGTCACCTATGAAGGTGGAGAGTTTTCAGATAATAACTACTATGGAGAGAACTTCGCCGAAAACAGTGCTATGCAGTATAAGAACACTGTGCGTGGTTATCAGGCTATCGTGGATGGCACCACGGATATTCTTTTCTGTGCTGGTCCTTCCGAGGAACAGAAACAGTATGCCAAAGAAAAAGGCGTGGAATTGATATATGTTCCTATCGGGTTGGAAGGCTTTGTGTTTTTCGTAAATGAGAACAATCCGGTTGATAATCTTACCGTTGAGCAGATCCGCAAGATCTATGCTTGTGAATATACCAACTGGAAAAAAGTTGGCGGCGCCAATCGAATTATTAATCCAGTCACAAGATTGGAAGGCAGCGGAAGTCAGACCACCTTTGAATCCTTTATGGGAGATTATAAAATCGGTCGCAAATCTCCGCTTGCCATAACAGGTGCATCCATCGGTTTTTCATTCCGATATTACATGGACGGCATTGTGGAAAATGATGCAGTAAAGATGCTCTCGCTCAATGGAGTATATCCAAGTGCCGAGAACATTCAGAATAGAAGTTATCCGATAGTTGCGCAGTTTTATGCTATCTATCGTGCAGATAATGACAACGGGAATATCCCTGTTTTGATTGACTGGCTCCTATCCGAGGAAGGTCAAACGCTTATTGAAGAAACGGGATATGTGAAAATCAAGTAAGGAGAAAAAGAAAATGAAAAAAGCAAGTAGTATTTTATGGGGCATCGTTTTAATTGCCGCAGGCGTGATTTTAGCTTTAAATGTATTTGATATTATGAATATTGATGTATTCTTTGACGGTTGGTGGACGTTGTTTATCATCGTGCCCTGTGCCGTAGGTTTGTTTACCGAACGAGAAAAGACAGGCAACATTATTGGTATAGCAGTTGGTATATTCCTGTTATTGTGCTGCCAAGATATTTTGAGTTTCTCGATGTTATGGAAACTTCTTGTTCCTGCCATTATTGTAATTATCGGCTTGAAGATGGTTTTTACCGGACTTTTTGGCAACAAAGCAAATGAAATCATTGATAAAATCAAGCAAAACGGCGGCGAAACAAAGGTTGGCTGTGCCACCTTCTCCGGTTGTGATCTGAATTATAACGGCGAAGTATTTGAGGGCGCAGAGCTTACCGCAACCTTTGGCGGTGTGAAGTGCGATCTCCGTAACGCTATTATTGAAAAGGATTGTGCCATTCAGGTGTCGGCTATCTTTGGCGGTATTGATATTTTTGTTCCCGACAACATCAATGTAAAGGTAAGCTCCAACTGTATCTTTGGTGGCATCTCTAACAAGACTTCCGTACACAAGGATGCTCCCACTATCTACATAAGCGGCACTTGCATGTTTGGAGGCGTTGAAATTAAATGACCAATTTTCAAAAAACAGTAAAATACATAGCGATGGCGTTTGCCATCTTTCTCACAGTCAGCATTATCGGAGGAATTTTAAGTATGTTTGGTTTGTTCGGTGGATTTTTCAGCGGCGATGCTGTGACCGAAGATACAAAAACATATTCAGTATCATCAGAGATACAAAGCATTGAAGTAAAGATCAATGCCGCTGATTTTACCATCAAGCAAGGCGAAAGCTTTTCTGTTGAAAGCAATCTAAAACATCTTACAGTTGAAGATAAGAACGGCGTTCTGACGATTAAGGAAACAAAGAAGTTTGCTAACACTTATACCGGCGCTGTATTGACTCTTTACATTCCTGCAGACACAGTATTCGAAAAAGTAAATATTATAACCGGTGCAGGAAGACTGACTGTAGATAGCTTATCTGCATCTACAATGAACTTTGAACTTGGTGCCGGTGAAGTTACCATTGATACTCTTGTTGCCACCTCGGGTATTGACATTGACGGTGGTGCAGGAAAGATCACCGTATCAGGCGGTGCACTTCATAACCTTGATTTAGATATGGGTGTCGGTCAGTTGAATCTGACGTCTGCTCTTACAGGTGACAGCGATTTCGATTTAGGTGTTGGAGAGTCCAACATAACCATAATTGGTAATAGGGATGATTATAAACTTGATATAGAAAAAGGTATTGGAAATATCACTGTAGATAGTGCAAGCGTTTCTAATATCAAGGAACAAGGTAACGGCAATAACAGCATTGAGGTTAGTGGCGGTATCGGTGCCATTAACTTGAAGTTTAAGGAGTCTGAGGCAAAATGATACTTGAACTAAAAAACATAGAAAAATCCTTTGGTGAGAAGAAAGTCCTCACCGGAGTTTCATTCAAAGCTGAGGGTGGCAAAGCCTTCGGCCTGCTCGGTAGAAATGGTGCTGGCAAGACCACGTCTATCCGTATTCTGATGGATGTATTTCCCGCAAACAGCGGTGAAGTGCTAATCGATGGTCAGCCAATTGATTACAACAAAATAGGTATCGGTTATCTTCCCGAAGAAAGAGGTCTGTATCCGAAGAAAATCATCATCGACCAGCTTACCTATTTTGCAGAGCTGAAAGGTATGAGCCGCAAAGAAGCGGTAAAGTCTATTGACTATTGGCTCGAAAGACTTGGCATGACCGAATATCGCAATAAGAAGCTCGAAACTCTCTCAAAGGGTAATCAGCAGAAGATTCAGCTTATTACAGCTCTTGCTCACGATCCCGATATTGTTATTCTTGATGAGCCTTTTTCCGGTCTGGATCCTGTAAACGCAATGCTACTCAAAGATGTGGTTAAGGAACAGATAACAAGAGGCAAAATTGTGCTGTTCTCCAGCCATCAGATGAGCTACATAGAAGAATTTTGTGATAGCATTGCAATCCTCAATAACGGCGTTGTTGCTCTTCACGGCGATTTGCATGATATCAAGCGTGACTATCCACGTAACCGTTTGGTTGTCCGCACAGAAAATCCTGATGCAATCATTGCTGATTTTGGAACTTCCTGTACGGTTATGGACAACGGCGATTTAATGATTCGGCTCGCTGATCCCTCCGAGAAGAAAGCCACTATGACTCGTCTTGTAGAAAACTACGATATTGACGAGGTAAAGGTCTTTGAACCTTCCCTCAACGATATTTTCGTAGAATACGCAGGCGATGCCGCACAGGAGGACTAAATGGTGAAACAGTTTGGAAAAATATTCAAGTTTGAACTTAAAAATTACGCTAAGAACAAAGCATTTATCGGTGTAACGATTTTTTTGATTGTGGTAATCGCTATCGTTATGTTCTTTCCTCGAATTACGGCATTATTTGAATCAGACGACACTTCTGATACCACCGCAGACCTTTCCGTTATGCTTGTAAAGGCAGATGATCCTACGCAGGCGGATATGGTAAAAGAAACATTTGCGGCATCCTTTATTGACTACGAGGTGCAGATCACTGATGCAGAAATCAGCGTGATCAAGGATAAAATTACCTCCGGCGATGTGGAGTGCGCTTTTGTAATGACCGGGGCTACTTCGTTTACATATTACGTTGATAACCTTTCGATGTACGATACGAACCCCGATATTGCAACAGGTGTTCTGCAGCAAATTTATCAAATGAATGCTATGATAAACGGCGGTATGTCTCAAGAAGATGCCGCAGATGTTATGAGTATTCAAATCGACAGTAATGTTGAAAGCCTTGGCAAAGACCAAATGCAAAACTTCTTCTACACCTACATTATGATTTTTGCACTGTATATGGTTATTCTGCTTTACGGTCAGATGGTAGCAATGAGTGTTGCAACCGAAAAAAGTTCTCGTGCTATGGAGCTTCTTATCACCAGTGCAAAGCCTATCAATATGATGTTTGGCAAGGTTTTAGCGGCTTGTATGGCAGGTCTTGTTCAGCTCATTGCCATCTTTGGCTCGGCTCTTGTGTTCTATAATGTGAATAAGTCCTATTGGAAAGATAATGAAATCATCGACTCGATTTTTAATATTCCACCTGAACTGTTTGCCTATATGCTCGTGTTCTTCCTGCTTGGATTCTTGATTTATGCATTCCTCTATGGTGCAATTTCTTCTACGGTTTCGAAACTGGAGGATATCAACACCGCGGTTCAACCGGTAACATTCCTGTTTATATTCGGTTTTATGGTTGTTATGTTCTCAATGAGTAGCGGAAGTGTGGATAACCTACTGATGCAGATTTGCTCTTACATTCCATTCACCTCACCGATGGCTATGTTCACAAGAATTGCTATGAGCACTGTGCCTTGGTATGAGATTGCTATTTCTATCGGTATTTTGATTGCATCTACCTTTGGAATCGGAATTCTGTCCGCAAAGATCTACCGTGTAGGTGTTCTCATGTATGGCACATCTCCCAAGATTGGCAACATCATCAAAGCCGTATGGAGGGCTTAATAACCAATACATCGAAGGGAGATAAATTATGGAAAAGAAATTATATAAATCTAATAAGAACAAAATGATTGATGGTGTTTGTGCTGGTATTGCGGAGTACTTTAACGTTGATCCTACACTCGTGCGTTTAGGTGCCGTTGTATTGACCTGCGCCGGAGGAAGTGGCGTTCTTGCCTATATCATCTGCGCCATTATCATCCCCCGTGATCCTAACTAAAAATGCGCAAACATAGAAATGAAGGAGAGGATTGAAGATGAAAGATGAGTGCTTGATTTGCGGTGCGCCGCTGAAATATTTAGAAAACGATACCGAGATGGAGTGCGTCATCTGTCACAAAAAAGAAAACAGTCAAACCGTTTGTGAAAAAGGTCATTATATATGCAACGATTGCCACACGAACGGAATAGACAGCATTATTGGATTATGTCTTGATGAGGCCTCAAAGAACCCGATAGAGATCATTCAAAAGATGATGGCACTTGACTTTTGCCATATGCACGGGCCAGAGCATCATATTATGGTGGGTTCAGCACTGCTTACCGCCTATAAAAATGCAGGCGGTGAAATTGATCTTGAAAAAGCTCTTGTTGAAATGCAGTCCCGTGGCAAAAAAGTTCCCGGCGGTGTTTGTGGATTTTGGGGTGCTTGCGGTGCAGGTATCAGTACCGGTATGTTTGTTTCTATAATAACAGGATCAACACCCCTTGCAAACGAGGCGTGGGGACTCTCTAACAAAATGACTTCTGCTGCACTCGGTGCGATTGGAGAGGTCGGCGGCCCACGATGCTGCAAACGGGATTCTTACATTGCTATTACCAAGGCGGTGGAATTTGTCAAAGAGAACCTCGGCGTTGAGATGGAACTCGGTAAAATCAAATGTATCCACTCGTCTCAGAATAATCAGTGCATCGGTGTGAGGTGTCCGTTCAAATGAAAAAGAAAATAGCATTTATTTGCGTACATAATTCCTGCCGTAGTCAGATTGCCGAAGCACTTGGCAAGCACCTGCGCGGAGATGAATTTGACTTTTTCTCGGCAGGCACCGAAACCAAACCGAAAATCAATCAAGATGCCGTACGAATCATAAAAGAACTGTATGGTATTGATATGGAGCAAACGCAGTTTAGTAAAACTTTTGATAAAATACCATCACCCGATATTGCTATCTCGATGGGATGCGACGTTGGTTGTCCTTTTATTGGCAGAGAGTTTGATGATAATTGGGGCTTGCCCGATCCCACAGGTCAAAGTGATGCAGTATTTATTGATGTCATAAAGCATATCGAAAATAATATTATAAATTTATAAGTAGCAGCGGCAGGGAGATTTATTTCTCTCTGCCGTTTTTGTATAACGAAAACCACGCGATAGTCGCGTGGTTCAAAAGAGGTTAACCGATGAACAAAACAAAATCCTCCATTTGTGTTAAAATAGCAATGACCTGCCAGTCATACAAAACACAGATGGAGGATTTATAAATGAAAAAAGAACAAATCGATACAAATAGTTTAGCACACACAAAATGGAATTGCAAGTACCATATAGTTTTTGCTCCGAAGTACAGACGAAAAGTTTTTTACGAAGATAAAAGGTTAGAGATAAGAGAAATATTAAGAAAACTTTGTGAATGGAAAGGAGTAGAAATAGTTGAGGGTGAGGTATGCCCAGACCATATACATATGCTGGTAAGTATCCCGCCCAAAATGAGCATTTCAGGGTTTATGGGATATTTAAAAGGAAAGAGCGCACTTTTAATATTTCAAAAGTGGGGCAATATGAAGTTTGCATACCGAAATCGCGAATTTTGGTGTAAGGGATATTACGTAGATACCGCGGGTAAAAATACGAAAGCAATAAAGGAATATATTTCAAATCAATTAAAGCACGATAAAGAAAGTGACCAATTAAGTATGTTCGACCCGCGGGACCCATTTATGGGTAGTAAGTAAAACTTGCATGGCTGGCAGGCCAACTTAAAAACGCACTTGTGCGTAGCCAGTATTGGTTAGGGCTATGCCCGAAAATGAAAAACCACCCGCTATGCGGGTGGATATTTATTGTATATTTTTCACATAGAATCTGCAACGTGAGTTGCAAACTTCTACCCTATAAGGTTTACAGATAAGTTGACAGATGTAAAGACAAGTGATATAATCTAATGCAGTAAACAATAACGTTCGTATGATGAGGTAAAGGACAATGAAAAATCAAATCGAACAATTAAAAAGAGTGAAGAATGCTGTCATTCTCGCTCATTATTACGCCCCTGCTGAAGTGCAGGAAATAGCTGACTATGTAGGCGATTCGTTCTATCTTGCAAAGATTGCAAAACAAAGTGATGCAGATATCATTGTTTTCTGCGGTGTTGCCTTTATGGGAGAGAGCGCAAAGATTCTCAATCCCGATAAGAAGGTTTTAATGCCTGATCCTACCGCTGACTGCCCCATGGCACATATGGTAGCAGACGGTATCATTGAAGAAATGCGCAGTAAGTACGATGACCTTGCTGTTGTGTGCTACATTAACTCCACTGCAGAACTCAAATGCAAAAGTGACGTCTGCGTAACTTCTTCCAATGCAATCAAAATCGTAAAGGCATTGCCTAACAAGAATATTTTCTTTATTCCGGATAAAAATCTCGGTAGTTTCGTTGCAAAGCAGGTTCCCGAAAAGAATATCATCCTGAATGATGGTTTTTGCCCGATCCACGCAAAGATTACAGCAACTCAGCTTTTAACGGAAAAGAACAATCATCCCGGAGCCCTTGTTTTAACACATCCCGAATGTAAAAAAGAAGTAGTTGAATTATCCGATTTTGCAGGCAGCACTGCTGAAATTATTGACTTTGCAAAGGCAAGTTCCTGTAAGGAATTCATCATCTGTACTGAAGACGGCGTGGATTATAAGCTTGTAACAGATAACCCTGATAAGCGTTTCTATTATCCCAATCCTCATCCTTGCTGTGCAGATATGAAACTTAACACTCTTGAAGCTGTGTTATCGGTATTAGAAAAAGAAGACAAAGAAATAACAGTAGACAGTAGCATTCGTGAAGGCGCATTAAGGCCGTTGGAAAGGATGTTAGAACTTGGAAAATAATATGAAAACGGATATACTTATTGTTGGAAGCGGTGTGGCAGGTCTTTTCTGTGCACTGAATCTTCCGAAGGATAAAAACATTATTGTAGTAACCAAAGATAAAGCACGAAGAAGTGACTCTTATTTAGCGCAAGGCGGTATTTGTGTTCTTCGTGATGAAAAAGATTATGATGCTTTCTTTGAAGACACAATGAAAGCCGGTCATTATGAGAACAATCCCGACTCGGTACACATTATGATTCACTCTTCGAGAGAGGTTATTTCCGATCTTGTTTCTTTTGGCGTCCGCTTTGAAATGAATGGAGAGAAATTTACATACACACGTGAGGGCGCGCATACAAATCCTCGTATTCTTTTCCATGAGGATGAAACCGGCAAAGAGATTACCTCCCATCTGCTTGAAACTGCAAGAAGCAGAGAGAACATTACCATCATCGAAAATTATACGATGGTTGATCTCATTTGCAAAGACAATGAGTGTTATGGTATAATAGGTCACGATGCAGACGGTGTTTATTCTGCAATCCAAGCCGACTATACCGTTCTTGCGACAGGCGGCATCGGTGGTGTCTTTGAACACTCAACCAACTATAAGCATTTAACGGGCGATTCAATCGCCCTTGCACTAAAGCACGATATTAAACTTCAGCATATTGATTATATTCAAATTCATCCAACAACTCTTTACACCGAAAACGAAGGCAGAGAGTTCTTGATTTCCGAATCGGTTCGTGGCGAAGGTGCAATACTCTTGAACAACAAGGGCGAACGCTTTGTAAACGAGCTTCTTCCACGAGATGTTGTTGCCAATGCTGTTTTTGCAGAAATGAAAAAAGAAGGCACAAAGAACGTATGGCTCTCGATGGCACCGATTCCCGTTGAAGAGATTAAATCTCATTTCCCAAATATTTATCAGCGCTGCCTTGAAGAAGGATACGATGCAACTAAGGAACCGATTCCTGTTGTTCCTTCTCAACACTATTTTATGGGCGGTATTGATGTTGATAGATACAGCAGAACCTCCATGGGACGTTTGTATGCTGCCGGTGAAACGGCTTGCAACGGTGTTCACGGCAGAAATCGATTAGCAAGTAATTCCTTGCTTGAAAGCCTTGTTTTCGCCAAAAGAGCCGCAACCCATATCATAGATAATTATGCTGAACCTCAAGAGTGCGCTGAGGTTATAGTCGATCCTTCCGAATACGAGGGATATGCAGAAAAATATAAAAATATTGTTTTAGAAGCAATCGAAAAGGAGAAAAACAGTCATGAATAATATTTCAATGAAATTAAATGCCGATAATTTAATTATGCAGGCATTACAGGAAGATATCACAAGCGAGGATATTACCACCAATTCCGTGATGAGAGAATATCAGCTTGGTGAGGTTGAGCTAATCTGTAAGGAAGACGGTGTAATCGCAGGTCTTGATGTATTCAAAAGAGTTTTTGAACTTCTTGACGATAAAACCGAAGTGACCTTTAATTGTAAAGACGGTGACACTGTTAAAAACGGTGAAAAACTCGGCATTGTTCGTGGTGATATCCGTGTGCTTCTTTCGGGTGAAAGAACAGCTCTCAACTATTTACAGCGTATGAGTGGGATCGCTACCTATACTCGCAAGATTGCCGACTTGCTTAAGGGCACTAATACTAAACTTTTAGATACTCGCAAAACAACACCGGGTATGAGAATTTTTGAAAAGTATGCCGTTAAGGTTGGCGGTGGTTACAATCATCGTTATAATTTAAGCGATGGTATTCTCTTAAAGGATAACCACATCGGTGCTGCAGGTGGTGTAAAAGAAGCAGTTATGATGGCAAAGGAATACGCTCCCTTTGTTCGCAAGATTGAGGTTGAAGTGGAAAACCTTGATATGCTTAAAGAGGCTCTTGAAGCCGGTGCCGATATCATTATGCTCGACAATATGAGTGTTGAGGATATGAAAGAGGCAGTTAGACTTACTGCCGGCAGAGCTGAAACCGAATGCAGTGGTAACGTAACAAAAGAAAATGTTGCAAAATTAGTAGATATTGGTGTAAACTATATTTCAAGTGGTGCTTTAACGCACTCCTCTCCGATTCTTGACCTTTCCCTTAAAAATCTTCACGCTATATAAAAAGAGGTGACTTCATGAAGGCAGCAGAAAGAAGAAATGCGATAGCAAATTTCCTTTTATCCGAGGATAAAGCGGTATCGGGCGGTGAGCTCTCTGGGAAATTTGGAGTATCGAGACAGATCATCGTTCAAGATATTACCGTTCTTAAAGGCTTGGGCTATGAGATTCTTTCTACCCACAACGGATATATTATGCAAAAATCGCCCCTTAAAGAGCGAGTGCTAAAACTTCATCATACCACAGAGCAGACAGAGGATGAATTATCTTTGATCGTTGGTCTTGGCGGTACTGTTGTGGATGTCTTCGTGTGGCATAAAGTGTATGGCAAGATGGAAGCAAAACTTAATATCTTCTCAAGCCTTCAAGTCAAGCAGTTTATTGAGGGAGTCAGAACCGGTAAATCTTCGGAACTGATGAACATAACAGGAGGATATCATTATCACACCATTCGAGCAGAATCCGAAGAAATCCTTGATCGAATTGAAAATGTACTTAAAGAGCGTGGATATATCGCTCCCGGTGAATAAATGACACAAAAAGGTTCGGTAGTTTAAGCTATCGAACCTTTTTTACATCGATTTTACACCAGTATGATTACGGATTTTACACCCTCACTGTAAAATATGAGTAAAATGTGGGTAAAACGGACTGCATGTAAAGAATATTGTAGATACGAGGTTATGTAAATGAACATTTTTGACGTACTTACGCTCATAGGCGGACTTTGTTTATTCCTATTCGGAATGAACCTTATGGGCGACGCACTGGAGCGAAGCGCAGGCAGTAAACTTGAAATTATGATCGGCAAACTCACTACCGGCAAACTTGCAGGACTTCTTACAGGTCTTGGCGTTACCGCTGTTATTCAGAGTTCCTCTGCGACAACGGTTATGGTCGTTGGTTTTGTAAACTCCAAACTTATGACCTTAAAGCAGGCGATCCACGTTATTATGGGTGCCAACATCGGTACAACCGTTACCGCTTGGATTTTGAGCCTTAGCGGTATTTCGGGAAGTAATATGTTCCTGAAACTTTTGAAGCCTTCTTCTTTTACGCCAGTTCTTGCTCTTATCGGTATCGCTCTTTTGATGTTTACAAAGAGCAATAGAAAAAAGGATATCGGCGTAGTTCTTCTTGGTTTTGCGACCTTGATGTTTGGTATGGAAACTATGACAGATGCCGTTTCCGGACTCAAGGAAATTCCTGCATTCCAAGAAATGTTCCTTATGTTTAAGAATCCCATCCTTGGTGTTCTTGTTGGTGCAATTCTTACTGCTGTTATTCAGTCAAGCTCTGCATCTGTTGGTATCCTTCAAGCACTTGCAGCGACCGGTGCTGTTTCCTATGGTGCAGCAATCCCGATTATTATGGGACAAAATATTGGTACTTGTATTACCGCAATCATTTCCTCCGTTGGCACAACCAAGAATGCAAGACGTGCAGCACTTGTACACTTATCCTTTAACGTAATTGGTACTGTTGTGTGCCTTGGTGGTTTCGCAGCTATCAGAGCAATATTTGCTCCTGCACTTCTTAACGAAGCAGCAAACTATGCAGGTATCGCAACTGCACACTCCATATTTAATATTGTATGTACCTTGCTTCTTCTTCCTATGTCGGGACTCCTTGAAAAGATTGCATATAAACTTATTCCTGATACTGCTCAGGTTGAAAAGGTATCCGAGCTTGATGACAGACTTCTTGCCACGCCTGCGATTGCGCTCGAATGTGCACATAACCTCACATTTGATATGGCAAAGATTGCAACCGATGCATTGAGAAGCAGTATTGAATGCCTTGGCACTTATGATAAAGCGAAAGCCGAAGCCATTCGTGAAGCGGAAGACAAAACGGATCACCTTGAAGACGTTATCGGAAGCTACCTTGTGAAGCTGAGTATGAAGCAGCTTAACGAAACCGAAGGCGCTATGGCATCTATGCTGCTGAAAGCGATCGGTGACTTTGAGCGTATATCCGATCATGCTGTAAACATTCTCGAATCTGCCGAGGAAATACGGGAAAAGGGTATTATGTTTTCAGATGGCGCAAAGGCAGAAATGAACTCGCTTTCTGCGGCAACCTCTGAAATTGTAACACTGTCGTACAGTGCCTTTATAGAGGATAACGCAGAACAAGCTTATCTTGTAGAACCCCTTGAACAGGTTATTGACAGAATGAAAGAGCTTCTCCGCACCCATCATATCGACCGTTTGCGTGTGGGCGAGTGCGGTATTGAAGCCGGTTTTGTATGGAGTGACCTCATCACCAATATGGAGAGAGTATCCGACCACTGCTCCAATATTGCCGGATGCATTATGGACGCTAAAGAGCAGAATATGAATCTGCACGAATCTCTGAAGCTGCTTAGAAGCGATAGTGCGTTCTACAGAGAGAAGTACACCGAGTACACCAAAAAGTATCTGTCGGTTCTTTGATGGCAGAACAATGCGGTGACGGTTGCAAGCGGAATGAAAATCGATTATATTTATTGTATGAATTCCAATGGTGCAAGGGGGGATAAATTTGATTTGGTGTGTTGATGATGACAATACCATACGTGACATTGAAGTTTATACGTTAGAGCAGACGGGTTTTGAAGCCCGTGGATTTGCCGATGGTGTTTCTATGCTTGAAGCATTAAAGACCGAGATACCGGAGCTGATCGT
>JAZTYO010000025.1:0-6339 GCA_045636945.1 Acutalibacteraceae bacterium
AGGGGAGCGCGACCATTTCGAATATTTCAAAGAAAAATGCTTTAACGGGCTTTATAAAATTTACGGTGAAAGCCCAAAACAAGAGTATATAGAACGCTTAAATTATGAACTATCCATTATAAATAAAATGGGTTACGTTGACTACTTTTTGATAGTAGCCGACTTTGTTAATTATGCGAAAAGTCAGGATATACCCGTAGGCCCCGGCAGAGGCTCGGGTGCCGCAAGTATTGTTGCGTATTGTATTGGAATCACGGGTATCGACCCACTCAAATATAATCTTCTTTTTGAACGTTTCCTGAATCCCGAACGTGTTTCAATGCCCGACTTTGATATTGACTTCTGCTATGTCCGCCGTCAGGAGGTTATTGACTACGTTGTATCGAAATACGGCAGTGACCACGTTGCACAGATTGTAACCTTTGGAACAATGGCGGCAAGGGCAGCAGTTAGGGATGTCGGCAGGGCAATGGATATTCCGTATGCCTCTTGCGACCGAATTGCCAAACTCATTCCGCAGGAATTAAAGGTTACCATTGACCAAAGCCTTTTGAAGGTGCCTGAACTTAAGAAAGAGTATGAAGCAGATTCTAAGGTGCGGGAGTTGCTTGATATGGCACGTAAGGTTGAGGGTATGCCTCGTCATGCCTCGACCCATGCGGCAGGTGTTGTTATAACCGACCGCCCTGTTTCGGAGTACGTCCCTCTTGCCACAAGTGACGATTCGGTTGTAACACAGTATACAATGACTACTTTAGAGGAACTCGGACTTCTCAAAATGGACTTTTTGGGACTTCGAAACCTCACGGTCATTGACGATACCGTTAAGATGATAAGAAAGTCGCGACCCGACTTTGATATAAACAAGATTCCGCTTGACGATAAAGCCACGATGTCTATGATGAGTCGCGGTCAGACCGAGGGCGTTTTTCAGTTTGAATCGGGTGGTATGCGAAGTGTTTTGCAGGCATTCCGCCCCGAAAAGATTGAGGACCTTATTGCTATAATTTCGTTATACCGACCGGGTCCTATGGATTCTATCCCGAAATATATCGAAAACCGTCATAATCCGAATAAAATAAGATATGAAACCGAATTGCTAAAGCCTATTCTTGAGGTTACGTACGGTTGTATTGTTTATCAGGAGCAGGTTATGCAGGTTTTCCGTAGCCTCGCGGGTTATTCTTTGGGTAGGGCAGATATTGTCCGCCGAGCAATGGCCAAGAAGAAGCACGACGTTATGGAAAAGGAACGCTCTGCGTTTATCTATGGTGAAAAAGCTCCAGACGGTACCGTTATCTGTGACGGCTGTGTGAATAGGGGAGTTGACCCAAAAGCGGCTGAAAAGATTTTTGATGAAATGTCGGCCTTCAGCTCGTATGCTTTCAATAAATCCCATGCAGCAGCCTATGCCTTTGTTTCATATCAAACGGCATATTTAAAGTGTCATTACGAAAAGGAATATATGTCGGCGCTTCTTACAAGTGTGCTTGATTTTCAACCTAAATTAGCTCGCTACATGCAGGAGTGCATCAAGAACGGTATCAAGATTTTACCGCCTGACGTAAATTGCAGTGAACGTGACTTTACACCGACCGAGGACGGTATACGTTTCGGTCTTTTGGCGGTCAGAAATATCGGCGGTAATCTTGTTGAACGTATGCTTGTTGAACGTAAAAATGGAACTTTTGAATCGGTTTACGATATGTGCGACCGACTTTACGGAAACGACCTTAACCGACGTGCCGTTGAAAGCCTTATAAAAAGCGGTGCTATGGATTGCTTCGGTCATACAAGACGAACCCTCTTGCAGGGGATGGAAGGTCTTTTGCGTTCAATAGAGGCCTATAAGAAATATACAATGCACGGTCAGCTTGACCTTTTCGGTAACGCTATGGGTGAGTCACCCAAAACCTATGAGCTGACCGAACAGGATGAAATGCCGCATTTTGAACTGTTGCAGGGCGAAAAAGAGGTTACGGGAATGTATATCTCGGGTCATCCGTTGGAGCAGTATTCGGGTGCGTTGTCGCAAAAGGGCTTGGTTAAAAGCTTTGACCTTAACGACCCCGAGAAATCCCAAAAGCTTGACGGCAAATTGGTATCTATCGGTGCGATGGTTTCAAAGCTTCGACGCAAGGCCACCAAAAACGACCAGACAATGGCCTTTGTAGATATTGAGGATATGTTCGGTAGCGTCAACGTACTGCTGTTTCCAAAGCTTTATGAGCAGTACGGTGAAACCTTAAATATTGGCTCGGTGTTTAAGTTTGTCGGACGTGTTTCGGTTAAGGAATCGGGTGACGTTGATCTTATCTGTGACCGAATCGAGCCAATGCCTAAAGGTACAACCGTGCCTAAGTATGATGTTATAAAAACTGAATATCAAAAAACTGAAAGTGAACCTCAGAATCAGAATTCTAAATACAAAAGAGGTCTGTATCTCCGAGTGACATCAATGCAAAGTGATGTTTACATCAAGGTCCGACGTATTATGGATGTTTTTGATGGTGACACTCCGGTTATAATAAAAGAAACTGAGACAGGGAAGGCATTTGTTTCTCCAAAACACACGTGGGTTATGATGAACAACACAATGATGCGTTGCCTTAAAGAAGTTTTGGGAGAAGAAAACGTCAAATATGTCGAGTGAATTTTAAAAAATTGACGATAATGCTTGACATAATTTCATGTTTGGGGTAATATACATTTTGAATACTTTTAAAGTAATCAAAAACGCAATATTTTAGAAATGGGTGTAATATATTTATGGCTAATGTAACAGCTATCGGTGTTTTGACCAGTGGAGGAGATGCTCCGGGTATGAATGCTGCCGTACGTGCAGTTGTCAGAACAGCAATTTCAATGGGTATCAAGTGCTATGGTATTCGTCGTGGATACAACGGACTTATCGAAGGTGATATTTTTGAAATGACCCTTCGTGATGTTTCTGATATTATCCACCGTGGCGGTACTATGCTTTTCACTGCTCGTAGCCCTATGTTTAAAACCGAAGAGGGTATGCAGATGGCTATGGATAACTGCAAGAAATACGGCATCAACGGTATTGTTGTAATCGGTGGTGACGGTTCTTACCGTGGCGCACGTGACCTTTCTTTGAGAGGTGTACCTTGTGTTGGCATTCCTGGTACTATTGACAACGACATCACCTCGACCGACTACACTATTGGCTTTGATACTGCAATGAACACTGCTATGGATATGGTTGATAAACTTCGTGATACTACCCAATCACACGAACGTTGCTCGGTTGTTGAGGTTATGGGACGTCACGCTGGTTGGCTTGCTCTTGAAACTGGTATTGCTGTCGGTGCAACTGCAATCCTTGTTCCCGAGGTGGCATACAATATTGATAAGGATATTGTTGCCAAGATTAACAAAACCCTGCAGTCGGGCAAAAAGCACTTTATCGTGGTTGTTGCCGAGGGTGTTGGTGAGGTTTATAAGATTGCCAAGGAAATTGAGGAAAAAACAGGCATTGAGTCAAGAGCAACTATTCTTGGACATGTACAGCGTGGCGGTAGTCCCACAGTACGTGACCGTGAGATGGCAAGCTGTATGGGCCACTATGCAGTTAATCTCTTGAGTCAGGGTATCGGTAACCGTGTTGTTTCTTACCGCAAAGGTGAGATTGTTGATTACGATATTTTTGAGGCTCTTAATATGACCAAGGAATTCAATATTGATAAACACAACACCGCAAATACTATTTCAATCTGATATCGCTTCTTATTTTACCGCCCTGTTTTGCAGGGCGGTTTTTTGTTAGAGCTGTTACAAATAATAATATTTGACATAACTTTGGATTTGTGGTAAAATAACAACGTTAAGGGGTGATATTTATGAGAAGAGACGGAAAGAAAATCAAGGTAGAACATGTAGAGTATGCACTTACTCCTCATATAATGCCAGACCGTTGTGATGCTATGAATATGTGCGAGGTTGATGTACCTGTAAAGCCCATGCAGGATTATCTTAACGCCAAGCGTAAAGAAGGCCATAAAATCAGCCACCTTGCACTTATTATGGCTGCTTATGTAAGACTTATCGGCGAGTTTCCCGAGTTGAACCGTTTTATCGTTAATAAAAAGGTTTATGCACGAAACGAGCTTATAGTAGGTATGGTTGTACTTAAGGCAGGTAAAATGGATAACGGTACTATGTCTAAGGTTAATTTTGACCCTGCTGATACCGTTTTCGATGTCAACAGCAAGATTACCGAGTATATCGAAATCAACCGTCAGGATGGTGACAATAGCACCGACAAGCTTGCTAAATTCTTGCTTAAAATTCCGGGTCTTTTGAGATTTGGTGTTAATTTGCTTAAATGGATGGATAAGCATGGTTGGTTGCCCAGAGCAATTATTGACGCTAGTCCGTTCCATGCTACTATGTCGATTACCAACCTGGCAAGTATACGTACTCAGCACGTTTATCACCATGTTTACAATTTCGGTACAACAAGCGTTTTCCTTGCAATGGGTAAGACCCGTGAGGTTGCAAGACAGAACGATAACGGTGAGATTTATCTCGAAAAATGTATGCCTATCGGCATTGTAATGGACGAGCGAATCTGTTCGGGAAGTTACTATGCAAGTGCTTTTAAAAAGTTTTTAAAATACCTCGAAAAGCCCGAGCTTCTTGAGATTAAGCCTGATCCTGAAAAGGTTGTAAGGGAAACAAAATACAGAAAAGACCGCTATCCCGAGGGTTGAAATCTTATAATACAAAACAAAAAGCCAACCGCTAAAAACGGTTGGCTTTTTTGGCGTCCTCGGCGGGATTCGAACCCACGGCCTTTCGCTTAGGAGGCGAACGCTCTATCCAGCTGAGCTACGAAGACGTATGACACGCTTAATAATATACCTTATTTCAATCGGTTTGTCAATGCATTTTGAGGTTAAAGATTTTGAAATCATCGATATTTGTCGTTTGATACCACTTGACCCAAGTGCTTTGTTGTGTTATAATTATTGTCCAATAATGATGGAAAGCGAGGTGTTCGTATGGCGGATATTTTGAAGACAATAGCAACCAACAAAAAAGCGTTCCACGATTATTTCGTTGAGGAAAGTATGGAATGCGGTATTGAGCTGTGCGGCACCGAGGTTAAATCTATCCGCCGTGGCGGTGTGAATCTTAAGGACTCGTGGTGCGATATCGATGCGGGCGAGATCTTTGTTAAAGGGATGCACATCAGCCCCTATGAAAAGGGAAATATCTTTAATCGTGAGCCAACCAGAGTCAGGAAACTGTTGCTTCATAAAAAGGATATCAACCGTCTTTTCGGTGTTGTCAAGCAAACGGGGCTTACGCTTATTCCGTTGTCCTTGTATTTCAAGGGTTCACTCGTTAAGGTTCAGCTTGGCGTTTGTCGAGGCAAAAAGCTTTACGATAAGCGGGCAGATATGGCCAAAAAGTCGGCAGAGCGCACCATAGAGCGTGAGATGAAGGAAAGGAACAGGGAATAGGTATGATTTTAAAAACGATCCACTTGAAAGAACTTTATCCCGCTATCGACCGCAACGGTGCCGACCCGACTCTCGAGGCTATGGTGTAGGAAATCCATCGTGAGAATACCAAAGGCAAAAAAATATCCGTCGGTGCTTATCTGTCCGGGAGGTGGACACGGTATAAGCAACTGCCGATTGGGTGTTGTAGGGTCATCTGATAGTGAACTATGAAGCATAATGCCGAATGGTGCCGACTGGCTGTCAAATGGCTCAAAATGGTGTTTGATTTTTGATGTATTGTTATGACTTTGTAGGGAATGGATTTATCCATTTCGATTACACCTCATCCACCGCTATGCGGTCCCCTTTCCCCTCATGGGAAAGGCTTTACACGGGGATGTAAAGGTTTCGACAGGGATCTTGAACTGCGATAAGCATGCAGCGTTACGGGAACGCTTTGAAAACCGAATTTTTAAAAATAACTGACAAAAATACAGTTGCTTTTGCAGCTTAATTAAGCTGCCGTTCTGCCGGGAAGTACCGCGGTCTCGGTCAGAGCGTCGAATAGCGGTGAACGTGAACAGATGTGTTCCTCGACACTGTCACGGAGAGAGGATACCGAGTGTCAAAGCCCGTTTGTCGGCGTTGGCGTAAGGGAATCTCAATCGGCAAAATAAGCATGTAGAAGGTTGCAGGAATAGGTTTTTGGACGCGGGTTCGATTCCCGCCATCTCCACCAAAAAAGCAGAAGACACGGTCGAAAGACTGTGTCTTTTGTTTTTTAGTATAACGAAATGGCGGGAATCGAACAAGGAGGGAGCAAACTGAGTTTGCGGAAGAAAACAGTCCGGTGGACTGTTTTCGC
>JAZTYO010000026.1:0-8054 GCA_045636945.1 Acutalibacteraceae bacterium
TCAAGTTTCATACTTGATTCCTCCTTCGTCTTTTTGTTGTGGTTGGCAAACCCACTTCTATTTTAGACGAAGGAGGATTCTTTTTCTACTCATAGCTAAAGCTTTTTGGAACTACCAGCACTGCTGGTAGTATTCGTTACACAATAAAACAGCCTTATGAAACCGCCAAGCTTCATAAGGCTTTATTTTAACACCTGCTGCTATGACAGGTAAGATAGATTATCTGTTGTTCATCAGAAAGTTTTTTGAGTAGACTCATAGCATTACTTAACCTTTGGTCGTCAAGATTGACAAACGGGTCGTCAAGTATAAGCATCGGTTTTTCACCGTCGTACAATGCATCGGTCAAAGCCATTCGCATTGCAATATCTATCATATCGCGTACACCGTGGCTGAAAAACTCTTTATCTCTTGAAGCACCGTTTTTGTTAAGGCGTACCTCAAGGTCAGTGTTTATCATACTGCCCTGTTCTTCGCCCATTATGATGCCCGAATACTTTTCAAAGCCTTGGGTCATACGGTCAAGATATTTTAAGGAAAGGTCATTTTTGGACTCTTTAAGCAACTCGAGTGTTGTCTTGAGTACCAAATATTTTCTCTCCATCTCACACTTTTGCTCTTTGGCATTTTCGAGGTCTTCTTCTATTGTATCAAGACCGTCACATTCGGCAGTGAGCTTGCGTGCCGAAATTTCCAAGGACGATATTTCTCTATCAAGCGCCGACAACTGTGAGGTTGTTTCGCCTTCTTCTCTCACAAGCTCGTCCTTATCGGCAGGTGCAGTATCAGACACCTCTGAAGCAACCGTTTCGGGTATTTCGGCAAGCTTTTGCTTGGCTTCGGCTATACCCTTTTCTGCCAAATCAGCTAAATTCAAATCAGCCTTAACGGTATTAAGTCGGTCGGGGAAATCACCCTCAAGACCTATTCCGTATTCCGAGAAGAACTCGGTCAACTCCTGCTTGCAGCCCGTTGCTCTGTCACGCTTTAAGGCGAGTTTTTGTTCTGCATCGGCAACCGAATTCAACAGCTTTGCACGGTCTCTGAGATTCTGTGCAACGGTTTCCAAAACCTCCGATGGCTCGGAATCGGAGTACTTTGACGTGAAACCGATGATTTTTGCCTCGGCTGATTCTATCTTCTCCAAAAGGCTGTTGTACTCAAATTGTACGTCATTCAAATACTTTTGTGAAGCACCGTTTGAGGATATCATATTTTTGAGGTAGACAAAACCGCCTGCACCCAATAAAATAATTCCCAACGCCAACACAGCAATGCCGACAATCAACTGCCAAATCATTGCAACTGCGCCGAGTACGGCAAGCACTATTGCCAAAATGATAAGCGGTTTGACTGCGGTTTTACCCGAAGGTGTTGCCTCTTTGTTGCTTTCAAGCTGAACTGCCAAAGCCTCAGCAGATGCCTTATCCCTTATGTTTTGATTGATAAGCACACGGCAATCGGATATCTCCTGCTCGGTCGGGATATTGTCACCGAAATATCGGTTTAAATCCTCAAGCTCCTGACGGTCGTCAGAGTCTGCCTCTAAAACACCGATTTCTGCAACCATTTCGGAGTACATCCTTGCAGTATCGGACATTTCCAAAAGCGTTGCTTCATCAGGCATACCGTTGGGATAACGAAGCTTAAGCGACGTCGCCTTAATGTTGAGTTTGGATAGCTTATCAGCCCATTCTTCACGTCGCTTAGCCTGCTCAACCGTAGCCGCCTGTTCTGAAAGCTCGGTGATTTTCTTGCGGATTGCCGTTATTTCATCGGCAATTTCTTCACGTTGTTTCTTATATCCGTCAAGCTTTTGCAGAACGTTGTCGAGGTTTTGAGCTGCCGTTTGAGCATCGTTTTTCTTCTGTTCAAGTGTTTGAATTTCAGCACTTTTGTCAGCAATAGCACCTCTTGCACCGTTCAGAACACTGTACTCTCTAATGCGTTTTTCGAGCACACTGACAGCATTATCAAAATTATTGATATCGTCACTGTTTTCAACAAGACCCGTCAGCTTTGCTCTTAAACTGTTGTTCATCTCGGTCGACGGCTTGGTCTGAGGCATATAAATACTTCGCTCAAAGCTTTCGGCGTCGATTCCGAACAACATACCGCCTATATCGTCGGTCAATTCGGCGGTTGGCTTGTTGGTTTTAAGGTCATACACCGTGCAGGTATCGTCCTTTTCCTTGGCGGCAAAATACCTTTCGATACGATACTGCTTGTCGCCCATCTCAAAGTCGAGTGTGCCACCGAAAGCACCGCCCTGCCAAGGGGTGTACTTCTTGCGGTCGTTTTCATCAATACTGCGCTTGGTGGTCTGTGAAAGCCCGTAGAACATTGACTTGATGAACACCGCCAAGGTCGACTTTCCAAAGCCATTATCCTCTTTAATGACGGTCAAACCGCCATTAAAATCAATGTCTGCAGCTTGCAAGGTGCCAAAATTTTCGATATGACATTTGATAAGCTTCATCACAGTACCTCCCGTCCACCGAGTGCCGCTAATCCACACTCGATAACACTGTTGCGAAGGTCCTCGGGCAGGTCGGAAGCCATAACCTTGCGTATAAACTCACCCTTTAGTGAAATATCGTTTACATAGTCCTCGGGGTGCAGTTCGATACGGGTTTTATCCGACATTTTTGCAAACCAGAATTTTTCATTAAGGTGCTTTGTCCAATAGTCCAAATCCTTACGTGCATCGGCAGGAATATTACCCACCAACACAACCTTTACCATAGCATTTTCCGAAACCGATGCAACCGACTTGTCGATTGCTTTTAAAATATCCGATGCATCGAAAAGTCCCGAAACATCGCACTGAATCTCCAAAATATCTCGGCTCGAGTTTTTGATGAACTCCATATTATAGGTGTTGTCTTCCGAAATATCAAGCACAACAAAGCCTTTTTCGTCACACTCGTCAAAGCCTCTACCCTCAAGGCAACCCGAGTAGCACCAAATACCATCCTTGCCCAAGGGTCCTTGCATAAACTTGTGGTAGTGTCCCAAGGCAAGATAATCTATTCCCTTATCGGCAAGCTCGTTTCGGTTGACCGAGTCCTCGCCCGACGACGTGGTCAACTGTCCGTGCATTGTAACAATATTAAACTTATCCGATTCAAGTTCAAGACTGCCGTAAATGTGACGGCAGTTATCAGATGTCAATTCGGCACCCGTAATGCAAACATTTTCGTATGTAAAGCTTGTCCATACATTGCCGAAAAACTTGAAATTTCTTGGCAAATCACACTGAAGCAAGCCTTTACCTGCATCGTGGTTGCCCGGAAGATACAAAAATTCAACGTCTGCACATTCCTTTATCTTTCCCAACACAGTATCACTTGTTGTGGCAAGGATACGGTTGGTGTCAAAAAGGTCGCCCGCAATTATAACGGCCTTTACACCGTTAGCTTTAGCATAATCGGCCATACGGCAAAAGGACATTATAATCTCCTTTTTGCGTTCGCGCGACTTAGATGCAGGCAGATTCGACTCTAATTTTGAATCAAGATGAATATCGCCGCAATGAATGATCTTCATACTTTAAACCCTTTACCTCTTACTTCTTTTTGTAATCTAAATGCTTTTCGCAAAAGCTCTCAAAACAACAGTTTTCGCACATTGCCTTTCGTGCCGTGCAAACTGCACGTCCGTGCAACACTGCCCTATGGCAAAAGCCGTTGGACTTATCGGGCGGTAAAATCTCACGCATTTCCTTTTCGACCTTTATAGGGTCGGTGGTCTTAACAAAGCCAATTCTGTTACAAAGACGGATGAAATGCGTATCGGTAACAACGGCAGGCTTGCCGTAAATATCACCCACAACGAGGTTGGCCGTTTTTCGCCCGACACCGGGAAGCTTTATCAATTCTTCAACGGTATCGGGAACAACTCCGCCGTACTGTTCGGTTAGCATAACACCGATACCCTTAAGGTCGGCTGCCTTGGTCTTGTACAGCCCGCAGGTCTTGATAAACTCCTCTATCTCTGAAATATCGGCCTTAGCCATACTTTCGGCATCGGGGAATCTTTCAAACAGTTTTGGTGTAACAATATTAACCCTTGCATCGGTGCATTGTGCCGAAAGTCGTGTTGCGATAAGCAACTGAAACGCATCACCCTCGCGGTAATCCAACGAGCAAACGGCACCCGTATATTCTTTTTCAAAAAGCTCGGAAACTTTTTGACCTAGTATCTTTTTATCTTTTTTATTCATAATGTTTATTTATTTCTGCGGTTTCCAGCTTATTCCGAAGCCTTGACCCCAGTTGCTGGTATCGAGTGAGCCTTTTTCCTTTTGGATGGTCACACGGTAGAGATAAGTACAGGACTTAAATGCGTTTTCTCCAACCGAAGTAACCGATGCAGGCAAGGTTATGTTGCGAATGGTCCAACACTCCTCGAAGGCATACGCACCGATAGTGTGAAGACTGTTTCCAAGTTCGATTTTAGACAATGCAACGCAACGCGAGAACGAGCCTTTGCCAACCGACAAAAGTGTGTTGGGGAAGGTCACTTTATCAAACTTAATACACTGCTTGAAGGCATAATCACCCACCATTGAAAGGTTTTCGGGCATCACAGGAGTTTCAAGCGACTCACACTCGGCAAAAGCGTAGTTGCCGATGGTAATAACCGATTTGGGAATTTCTATTGTAGTAAGTGCTTTGCAACCGTTGAACATACTGTCAGGAATAACAGTGAGTGTTGACGGCAATTTGACCGATTCAAGCTTGGCGCAACCATTGAAGCACGAGCCAAGGTTGGTAGCCGTTTCGGGCAAAATGACTTCAACAATGGGTGCCTCTGCAAATGCATTATTGCCGATTGTTTTCAAGCCGTCGTTAAGAGTTATTCCCTGAAGTTTGGAGCAAAGCATAAAGGCTTTTGCACCTATTTCTTTAAGCCCTTTACCCGAAGTAAAGTTTTTAAGCGAACCACATTCTTCAAAACAACTTTCACCCAAAACCTCTACACTGTCGGGCAAGGTGATGTCTTCCAGCGCCTTGCAACCGCAGAAAGCGTATTTGCCAACGGTGGTCAATGTATCGGGAAGGTCAATCGACGTCATTGCATGGCAGGAATAAAAAGCATACGGCTTTATTTCAACAGTACCCGATTTAAAATTAACCTTTTCGAGGTTGAGGCACTGATAAAATGCATTATCGGGAACAACCTTTACGGTCGACGGCAGTGTAACCATTTTAAGACCGTTACAGAAGCTGAACACACCTGCACCAAGAACCTCAACGCCCTCGGGGAGCTCAATAATCGTCAAATTAGAGCAACGGCTAAAGGCCTCTGCGCCGATTTCTGAAACACTGTTAGGAACCTTAATCGAGGTTATATTGGCGCGGTTTTTAAAAATACCTTCAGATATAAGTTTTACCGGTTCACCTTTAAGCTTTTCGGGTATGACAACCTCCCCACCGTTGCCAACATATTCTATAAGTTCAACACGACCATTATATACCTTATACTTAAATCCGTCACTTTCAAACATCATTCCCTCTGACGAGGAACAACCTACCAAAGCCGTCAAAAGTAATCCTATACTTACAACTAAGCTTAATATCATCCTTGCGGTACGCATCATAACATAAACCTCCCTTTAAAGGCGTGCTTTCACAAAAGGCTATATAATTATTATAGCAGATACCTTGTACGATTTGTAGTAAAAATGTAAACTTTTCAAAACTTTTTATAAAAAAGCCCTCGACCGAAATCGAAGGCTTTTATACTTTTAAATTTTAGTTTGCATATCTCCAATCAAGCTCGTGGACACCATCATCCTTCTGATAAAGGTTGAGCCAATCAAGAATGAGCTTGTTGGTATTCTGCCAATCTTCGGGATTGGTGGTGATGGGGTTGCCGGGAGCGTCAGCAAATGCAAGAGCCATACTGTAAATGAAGTACATACTGTGGTTGAAGGTTTCGAGGTCTGCCTCGTTGGTATTAGTGGCATAAGTGAAGAAGAGGTCACCGTCACAGGTGAAGGCCATCTCTTCGGGAGTCCAAAGGAAGCCGTAGGTGTGGAAACCGTCACCGAGATTTACACCCTCATCGGGGCAGGAATACCGCTTATCTTTGCCGTATGTATCACCGTCGAGTGAGGTGTGCTTATAACCGAACTCAAGCTTGCCGATTTCGGTAGGCCAGGAGTGGCAGTTTGCCTGATAATACTTAGAGTTACCAAAACACTCAACAATATCAATCTCAGGAGACATCACCTTGCTCATATCGGGATAAATAGTAGACTCGGAATCATCGGAGCAAGCCCACCATGCAATCCAGAAGCTGTCACCGTGGGGAATAACTGAGCTTATCTCAGCATAGCCGTACTTATAGTTCATAACACCCTGAGTTCTGATCATACCACCGTAGTAGTAGTTATCATCCTCACGTGCGCAGATATAGAATTTACCGTCGGCAACGAATACGTCGTGGGGGTCTGAAGAACGAACGGAGGTCTTACCGTTCTGACCCTGAGTACGGTTACTCTCTGTTTGTTGTCTCCACTTATTGGTGTCAAGTGCTACTCCGTCAAAATCGTCGCCCCAGGTCTTGTAGAAGGTGGTCTTCTTATCATAAGAAGCCATAGCAGTCTCATAAGAACCGATATAAGAAACAGAATCCTTAATATCGCCTTTCAAAAGCTTGGCAAACTCGGAAACTGCCATTGCGGTTGCATGTGCACTACCGCCGTTGAGGTATACCTTGTCACCCATAACGGTAATCTTGAATTCATCGTAGTTGGTTATCTTCTCAACACCTTCGCGAGAAGTGTCGCCTACAATAATTTCATACTGTTGAGGCTGAATGTAAGAGTCGTGGTTGATTGCCATCATATAACCGGTCTTCTGATATACGGTTTCAACAATCTTTTCCATCTCAACTTCGGTCAACCAAGAAGAGTTGTAGTGCGGGCGGACAAGGTTGAACTTGCCGATGTTAACGCCGTTTACTGTAACTGTTTCAAAATCACCCTCGGCAGCCTTAATGTAGGCAATGCCACCCTTAACACCCTCTGCCTTTACGTATGTATTAATAAAATACTCGGCAGCAGTCTTTAAAACCTCAGGGTTGTTTGAGTGAATACAAATCTTCTTTCCGATAGTGCAGATAACGTAGTCGTCATAACGACCACCGGTTTTGCCCTCAAGGTAAGCAGCAGCAGTCTCGGACTCTTCACGGTTGGTCATACCGATAAGAATTTCGTACTGGTCGGCACCGTCTTCGGTATCGGCAACATTACGAACGTTGACACTGAGTCTATCCTTTAACTGCTTGTAGAGATACTGTGAAATCGCTGTTGCTACCTTATCTCCGTCAGGGCGAACAAGACGGTATACCGATTCACCGTCTTTGACAAAATCAACGTCTGCGGTAGATAATGCGGAATCACCAACGGCGTCGCCGCCTGCGTTACCGCCGTTACTTGCGGTACCATCGCCCGAATCATTACCGCCACAGCCCATAAATAGACCAAGTGAAACCAGAAGAACAACTATCAACGCAACAATTCTTTGCATATTGTTTCCTCCTGTTGTTAACTATGGATTTATTATATCAAACAGATTGATGCATTTCAACATAAATGTCTTTAAATTTAATCATTTACTACATATTGTGCATAAATTTTTATATCGGGTGCCACGTAAAAATACAAATGCCTCCCAAAAAGTTTGGGAGGCATTTATTTTTAACTCAATGTATTAGTGCACTTGCCGTCGTTATACTGATAAAGATTTACCCAATCAATGATAAACTTATTGGTGAACTGCCAATCGTCGGGGTTTTCGGTAAGAATTGCACCCAAGGGGTTCTCAGCATTACCGACACTCAAAGCAAATCTTATCCAAACGTTATGGTTGAAGGTTTCAACATCCTGCTCTTTCGTGGTGATATCATAACTGAAATAAGCCTCTCCGTCACAGGTGAAGGTAACGAGCTTATCGTTCCACATCATACCGTAGGTGTGGAAGTCGTTGCCCAAAACCATGCACTCATCAGCAAGGGTGTATTTCTTATCGTTACTGTAGGCT
>JAZTYO010000027.1:0-49893 GCA_045636945.1 Acutalibacteraceae bacterium
AAGCTCAAAATTTCAAACTGTCCTGCCAAAACGTCCGTTTGACCGATATAATCAACCTCTGAGGCAGTCATTTCGGCGATTTCCCACTCCTGCACCTCGTTATAGAGATGCCATTCATACTCCGATTCGTGCCGACTGTGCCGACGGAGGTAAAACGGTTATTGTTTCCGATTGAGAGGAAGGCTTTCAAGATTTTGTCATTCTGAACGAAGTGAAGAATTTTTTTAATAGACGAATCCAAGCAAATTGCACTTGCTTTTATACAATCCAAAATATATAATTGATTTAATAACTCAAAGGCTGTGATAAAATGAAACTTTCGTTTGAACAAATCAAAAATTTCTCAAAAGGTGCGGTGAGGGTTGAGAATTTCGGAGATTATGTAAACCTTTTCCGCTTTACCGAGGAACAAGAAGCTTTTTACAAAGGTTATAATGAGGATTTTTATAAAAAAAGCTTTGCCACAGCAGGTATTCGCCTATCGTTTGTGACCGACAGTGAAATTTTAAACCTTAAAGGTGCTATTTCAAGCGTGTTTGCCTCGACAAGACGTTATTATTCCTTCGACGTTACGGTAAACGGCAGGTATATCGGCTCTATTGACAATTATGGCGATACCAAATTTGAGGGTAACTACTCAAAAATCGAACTGCCTTTGGATGATTTTGACCGAACTGTTGATTTAGGCAAAAGCAAAAAGACGGTTGAGGTTTATTTCCCATACACCGTGAGGGTCGACCTGAAAGAGGTTAATCTTTCGGACGGTGCTTTGGTTGAGCCAACACCTGAGCAAGACAAAATGCTGATGTTCGGCGACTCGATAACTCAAGGCTACGATTCGCTTCGCAATATTCACCACTACACCGCACAGTTGGGCGATGCTTTGGGAATGGAAATCATCAACAAGGGTATCGGCGGAGAGGTTTTTAAGCCTGAATTGGCAAGATGCCCCGAGCCTTATGACCCCAAAATCGTCACGGTTGCCTATGGCACCAATGATTGGTCCAAGCGTACTTGTGAGGTGTTCACAAAAAATTGCCGTGAATTTTATAAAACGGTGAGTGAGTTGTACCCCAACGCCAAGATTTTCGGCATCACTCCCCCATGGAACAAGAATTTTGACAACACCACAAAGGAAATAACCTTCTGCAAGCTTGCCGAAGAAATTCAAAAACTTACAAGCGACCTTAAAAATGTTACCATCATCCGCGGTGACAACCTTATTCCGCACGATGAAAAATATTTCGGCGACCTTTTCGTTCACCCCAACAACGACGGTTTTGGCTGCTATTTCAAAAACCTTTATACTGAAATTAAAAAGTATATTTAACATAAAAACCGCCGTGGAATCGACTTCCACGGCGGTTGATTTTTGAGATATATTACTTTTTGTCGCCCATTGTAAGGACAAGAACAGCCTTTTGTGCGTGCAGACGGTTTTCGGCCTCGTCGAAAATCTCGTCGGCGTGCTTTTCAAAGGTTTCGGCAGTGATTTCCTCACCGCGGTGTGCAGGCAGGCAGTGCATAACCATTGCATCCTTATGAGCCAAAGCCATAAACTCCTCGTTGACCTGATAAGACTTGAATATCTTTTCTCTCTCGGCCTTTTCATCCTCCTGACCCATCGAAGCCCAAACGTCGGTATAAACTGCGTCGGAATCCTTTACTGCGGCGGCAATATCGTCGGTGCAGGTGAATTTACCGTTTTCGGATGCCCATTTGCATATGTCGGCATCGGGCTCATAGCCCTTAGGACAGGCAACTGCAACCTCCATACCGGTCTTGATACCGCCAACGATAAGCGAGTTTGCCATATTGTTGCCGTCACCGACAAAGGTCAATTTGAGACCCTTCAATTCGCCTTTATGCTCACGAATGGTCATAAGGTCAGCCAATACCTGACAGGGGTGGCAATAGTCGGTCAAGCCGTTGATTATGGGGATAGAGCCGTACTTTGCCAAATCCTCAACCTCTTGTTGGGCAAAGGTACGAATCATAATACCGTCAAGGTAACGGGAAAGAACACGCGCAGTATCCTCGATAGGCTCACCACGTCCAATCTGCAGGTCGCGTGAGCTCAAGAACATTGCTTGACCTCCAAGGTGGTACATACCTGTTTCAAACGAAACACGGGTACGGGTTGACGATTTCTGGAAAATCATACCCAAGGTCTTGCCTTTAAGATAACGGTGGTCAACACCGTGCTTCTGGTCGTATTTCAACTGGTCGGCAAGGTTCAGAATCTCCTCAATCTCGGCGGGTGAAAGGTCACCCAATTTCAAAAGATGCTTCATTTCTCAATAATCTCCTTTAAAATTTCTAACGCTATATCCAACTGCTCGTAGGTTATGTTCAATGGTGGCAACATACGCAATTTTGTCTTTGCGGTTAGTATCAAGACGCCTTTTTCAAGGCAGGCAACTGCCAACTCCTTGGCAGGCTTTTCGGTTTCAATACCAATCATAAGTCCAAGACCTGAAACCGATTTAACACCCTCGATTTTAAGCAATTTATCCTTTATATATTCAGCCTTTTTGGTAACACTTTTAAGCAACTCATCGTTGATCCTCTCAACTATCGAAACAGCACCTGCACAAACGACAGGGTTTCCGCCAAAGGTTGAACCGTGGTCGCCGGCACCAAGAGTAAACTCAACCCTCTCACCCAACAAGCAAGCACCAATAGGCAGTCCTCCGCCCAAGCCCTTTGCGGTCGAAATAATATCGGGCTTTAAGCCGAAATGCTCCGAGGCAAAGTACTTACCCGTTCTGCCGTTACCGGTCTGCACCTCGTCGGCAATAATAAGGAAGCCGTATTTTTTGGAAAGAGCCTTGATGCAATCAACAAAGTCGCGGTCAAGCGCATTGACTCCACCCTCACCCTGAACAAGCTCGATCATAACTGCGGCGGTGTCGTCACCCACCATCGACTCCAACTGCTCGCAGTTGTTGGCCTCACAGAATTGGAATCCCTCGGTAAAGGGACCGAAATCCTTATGGAAAACGTCCTGACCCGTTGCAGAAAGGGTTGTAACCGTTCTGCCATGAAAGGAGTTTGCAAGGGTGATAATCTTGCCCTGTTTTCCATCGCGGTTATCGGAATAATATTTTCTTGCGGTCTTTATAGCACACTCGTTAGCCTCGGCACCGGAATTGCCGAAGAACACCTTTTTCATACCCGATTTCTGGCAAAGCAGTTCTGCCAATTTTGCACAAGGCTCGGTGTAATAAAGGTTCGAGGTGTGCTGAATAAGTCCAAGCTGAGCAATAACGGCATTGTTCCACTCATCGTCCGCAGCACCAAAGGTGTTGACAGCAATACCGCTACCCAAATCTATGTACTTTTTACCGTTTGCGTCATACAGTTCGGCGCCCTTGCCCGAAACCAACTCAACGTCGAATCGGCCGTAGGTGTTGGCGACAAACTGTTTATCTTTTTCTTTAAAGCTCATTTTATCAACCCACAAACATAGTGCCGATACCTTCATCGGTCAGAGTTTCAATAAGAATTGCGTGAGGAATGCGTCCGTCGATGATAAATACCTTCTGAACACCCTGACGGATAGCCTCAATACAGCATTCAACCTTGGGAATCATACCTCCCTGAATAACGCCGTTCTTGATAAGCAGGGTGGCCTCGCTGACGTTGATTTTCTTGATAAGCGAATCGGGGTCGTCCTTATCGCGCATCAAACCTGAAATATCGGTCATAGAAATGAAGCTTTCGGCCTTTAATTCGCCCGCAATTCTTGCGGCGGCAGTATCGGCATTGATGTTGTAAACGTTGCCCTCATTATCGCAACCAACGGTTGAAATTACGGGGATATAGCCCTTGTCCAAAAGGTCGAGAATAGGGGTGGTATCAACCGATGTAATTTCACCGACGTAGCCGTGAACATCGTCCAACTTTTCGGCAGTAATCATCTGTCCGTCAAGACCGCAAAGTCCGACAGCCTTACCGCCAACGGTACCGAGAAGATTTACAAGGTCCTTATTGGTCTTACCTGCAAGCACCATCTGAACGACCTCAACGGTTTCGGCATCGGTAACACGGAGTCCATCAACGAAAACCGACTCCTTACCGATTTTCTTGAGCATTCCAGAAATTTCAGGACCACCACCGTGTACCAAAACAACCTTTACACCGATAAGCGACATCAGAACAATATCGTGCATAACGGCCGATTTGAGTTCGTCGTTTATCATAGCATTACCGCCATATTTTATAACGACGATTTTGCCCGAATATTTTTGAATATAAGGCAGAGCCTCGGTCAAAACTAAAGCTCTTTGTGCGTTATTTATTTCCATATCCTTCACCTTTACCTTATCAGGTTCTGTAATCACCGTTGATTTTAACGTAATCGTAGGTCAAATCGCAACCCCAGGCAGTAGCCTCTTTGTCACCCGAATCAAGGGTAATGAGAATCTGAATCTCTTCCTGCAAGAGAATCTCTTTTGCGATTTCCTCACTGAAATCAACACCCGCACCGTTGCGGCAAACCTCGATAGTACCTGCGCTTGACTTGAAGCTCACGCCAACCTTATTTACATCAAGGTCGGCACCACTGTAACCGATTGCACAAAGCACACGACCCCAGTTGGCATCCGCACCGAAGATTGCTGCCTTAAGCAACGAAGAGCAAGCAACCGATTTAGCGACAACCTTTGCAACCTCCTTTGTTGCAGCACCGCTTACGTTGACCTCCATAAGTTTTGTAGCACCCTCACCGTCGCGGGCAATCATTCTGCAAAGGTATGAGGTTACGGCAAACAAGGCTTCCTTGAATGCCTTGTATCCCTCGCTGTCAACACTGTCGATAACCTCATTCCCTGCCATACCGTTAGCAAGCACACAGCACATATCGTTGGTCGAGGTGTCACCGTCAACGCTGACCATATTGAATGAATCCTCCACGTCGGCACTCAAAGCCTTCTGCAGAATTTCTGGCTTTATATTGACGTCAGAGGTGATGAAAACAAGCATAGTAGCCATATTGGGGTGAATCATACCCGAGCCCTTGGCAATACCGCCGATTGTACACTCTTTACCACCTACATTAAACTTGAAAGCGATTTCCTTAACGCGTGTATCGGTGGTCATAATGCCCTCAGCGGCACGAAGACTACCGTCCTCGGTAAGGTCGTTAACAAGTGCCTCCATACCGTTGGCAATAGGCTTGATATCCAAAGGCTGACCGATAACACCGGTTGATGCTACGATAACGTCGGTAGCATCTATACCCGTAAACTGCTCAGTCAAACTGCACATTGCCTCGGCAATCTCGATGCCGTTGGCATTGCAGGTGTTGGCATTACCGCTGTTGCAGATAACTGCTTGAGCGTAACCGTCGGCAATATTCTCCTTGGTTACGGTAATGGGTGCACCCTTTACAAGGTTGGTTGTATAGGTTGCGGCAGCCGAAGCCTTGACCTCACTCACGATAAGAGCCAAATCCCTCTTAGACTTGTTCTTTCTAATTCCGCAATGAATACCTGCGGCTTTAAAACCCTTTGCGGCACAAATTCCGCCGTTTGTTTTTATCATATCTTCATCCCTCTTATTACAGGTCGAGGCCCTCTGCCTCATCAAATCCCAACATTATATTCATACACTGGACTGCAGCACCCGAAGCACCCTTACCCAGATTATCAAATCTTGCCGAAACGGTAAAGCGTTCCTCATTGCCCATGACAAAAATCTGCATCTTGTCCTTGCCCGAAAGATTGTTCGAGCCGAGCATTGAGCTACCCTCACCGTTCAAATCCGAAATATCGATAAACTTCTTGCCCGAATATTTATCGGTGTATGCTTTCTTGACAGCCTCGATCCCACCATTTACCCCAGAACCAAAGAAAGGCACCGTTACAAGCATACCGCTGTAATAGTCGTCAACTATGGGTGAGAAAACAGGCTTATTATCAAGCTTGGAAATTGCAGCCATTTCAGGCAGATGCTTATGTGACTGACCAAGAGCATAAATTCTTGCGCTGTAAAGCTCATCGCCCTTGTCACCCTCATATTCGGCAATCATCTTTTTACCGCCACCCGAGTAACCGGTCAAAGAAAAGCAGGTTACAAGTGCATCGTGCGGTACAACACCTGCCTCGGTCAAAGGAGCAATCAAAGCATTGAATCCGCTTGCGTGGCAACCGGGAACGGCAACACGCTTTGCGGTGGGCAATTTTTTGGCCAAATCGTCATACAACTCGGGGAAACCGTAAACCCAATCAGGATTGGTACGGTGTGCCGTTGAGGTATCGATTATTCTGACGTTTTCATTTTCAACCATCGAAACAGCCTCAATAGCGGCCCCATCGGGCAGGCAAAGAAAAGCAACGTCACAAGCGTTGAGATACTTCTTTCGTTCTTGGGGATCCTTTCGCAGTTTCTCGGGAATGAGCATAAGCTCAATATCCTTTCTGCCACTCAAACGGTCAATGATTCTAAGACCGGTTGTACCCTCTCTGCCGTCAATAAAAACCTTATACATATCGGTACCTCCGCGCATAAAAACTCTTTGGCATTTTACTTTTTATAATTATACACGAAAAGTGAATAAAATCAAGTCTTTTTTTCAAATTTATATATTATGCCAAAATCGTATAATTTTCGATTTAATATATGTAAAAAAACAACAAAAAGCCTTGGTTTTGCCCTGCTTTATATCGAAACAGCTATAACTTAGCCATGTATAAAATATGTATTTGTACGCATATTTATACATTTTTATGTATATTATTCGGTTGCTTTATCTTCGAAAAAGTAAATATTTCTTTGGCTTTTTCGATGTAAATAATATGTAAATATTGGTTTCGGTTGTTTACTTTTGTATACATCGGTGGTATAATGCTTATAACACCTTAACTCGTGTTAAAACTTTAAAGTGCCTTTTTGGAGGTAAACCATGCAACCGATGTATCCCGTACAACCTATGCGTCCCGTCGAACCGCCACAGCCCACCTTTTCGGAAATGAAAAAGGCGGCAAAAGGCTCGCTGAAACACCGTTGGACCGAGGCTATTTCCGTTTCACTTGTGATTTTAGCAACTGCTTTGCTCAATATGGTAATGCAGGCTGCTTTGCAGACAATCTTCAAGGTCGATACCGTTTGGTCGCCTATGTCACCGACCAACGTTCCTCTGCACAGCGTTATCGCAAGTATCGGAATCACACTTTTTTCGGCCGTTTTCACACTTATCGTTATGCTTCCGCTTTTGTTCGGAGTATTGCGTTGGTTCTGGCTTGTAACAGGAGGAAGTGACCCCAACGTCGGCGAAATATTTTACTATTTTTCCTCGGCACGTTTGTTCTTTAAAGCTCTTGGTATTTCGGTTTCACTCTTCTGGAGGCTCATCCTTGGAGCTGTTTTGAGCTTCTTGCCTTATGCACTCATATCGGTTTTGACCAATACCGAGTTCTATAATTTTATAGGCATCAGTATGCCGACCTACATGTCAAGCCTTTATTCACTCGGCACAATACTCAAAATGCTAGGCTTCTTCCTTTTGTTGCTATGGATTAGCGGATATGCTATGTTCTACGTTGCAATGTTCTCTGAGCCAGAGCTTTCAAACCGTCAGACAATAAAGCTTACCGTAGTCCTTTCAAGACGTAACCGTATGCGATTTGTCGGGTTCTTCTTCTCGTTCTTCGGTTGGATAGTGACGTGGGTTTTGATGATTCCGCTTCTCTACTTTTTGCCGTTCTTTATGTCGTCGCTTTGCATCTTGGGGCGCGAGGTATACCGTTCGGCACAGCGCAACTCCTTTGATGCAACATCTTTTGACCGCTAATTTACCCGAAAATACCTTTCGTTGATTATATTTGCAATGTTTTTGTTTGTAAATCAACGCAAGATTGCTGTTTTACCCCAAAAAGTATTGACTTTTGGGGGCGTTGTGGTACAATGTAGTCGTAAAAAATGCTTTCCTTTGAAAGGGGAATTTTATTATGAAAAAGATCGTTACATTCGGTGAAGTAATGCTTAGACTTGCACCTGAAGGTTATCTCCGTTTTGTTCAGGCCGATGCCTTTGGTGCAACCTTTGGCGGCGGTGAGGCCAACGTTGCCGTATCGCTTTGTAACTTCGGTTATGATGCCGCTTTTGTTACCAAACTTCCCAAACACGAGATTGGTCAGATGGCCGTCAACTCGTTGCGCAAGTTCGGTGTTGATACCTCCAAGATTACCCGCGGTGGTGAAAGAGTTGGCATCTACTTCCTTGAAAAGGGTGCTTCTCAGCGTCCCTCCAAAGTAGTATACGACCGTGCATATTCGGCAATAGCTCAGGCTACCGTTGAGGATTTTGATTGGAACACTATTTTCGAGGGTGTTGAGTGGTTTCACTTTACCGGTATCACTCCTGCATTGGGCGACAACGTTGCAGCAATCTGCCTCGAGGCTTGTAAGGCTGCTAAAGCACGCAACATCAAGGTTTCCTGCGACCTTAACTACCGCAAGAAGCTCTGGACACGTGAAAAGGCAGGTCAGGTTATGGCCGAGCTTATGCCTTACGTTGACGTTTGTATCGCCAACGAGGAGGATGCCTCTGACGTATTCGGTATCAAGGCTGCAGACACCGATGTTACCAGCGGTAAGGTTAATCACGACGGTTACAAAGACGTTGCAAAGCAGCTTAAGGACCGTTTTGGCTTCGAGTACGTTGCAATAACTCTCAGAAGCTCCATTTCGGCTAATGATAACGACTGGGCAGCAATGCTTTATGACGGAAACGAGTGCTATTTCAGCCGTCAGTATCGTATGCATATTGTTGACCGTGTAGGCGGTGGTGACAGCTTCGGCGCAGGTCTTATCTACTCAATGCTTGAGGGTAAATCTGCACAAGATACAATAGAGTTTGCTGTTGCCGCAAGCTGTTTGAAGCACTCGATTGAGGGCGACTATAATATGATGAGCGTTGCCGAGGTTGAGAGCCTCGCCGGCGGTAACGCCAGCGGACGCGTCCAGAGATAAGTTTATTTTCATAGTTTAAGGCAATAATATGTAGGGCAGAGCAGGGTGCTCTGCCCTATTTTCAATTTTTCGGAGGTAACCGATGTTTTATATTGATTGGTTTTATATCATTCTCGTACTGCCGTTTATCGTGCTGTCATTAGTGGCAAGCGCAAGGGTAAACTCGTCATTTAAAAAATATTCTGAGGTTTTTTCCAAGAGAGGCTTAACCGCCCACGATGCTGCCCGACGTGTTTTGGAAAACAATGGCGTTACAGATGTTAAAATTGAGCGTGTGCAAGGTCATTTAACCGACCATTATGACCCGAGGACTAACGTTATACGACTTTCTGAAAACGTACACGATTCATCCTCGGTTGCAGCTATTGGTGTTGCCTGCCACGAGGCAGGTCATGCCATTCAGCACTCTGTTGGATATATTCCCGTAAAAATACGTACCGCAATTGTACCGGTAACTAACATTGGGTCAAAACTGTCGATTCCTCTTATTTTTATTGGTATTGCCCTTTCCTACCTTGGCGAGGTTTACAGTTATATGGCTTATATTGGAGTTGCACTTTTCGGCCTTTGCGTTGTTTTTCAGTTAGTGACGTTGCCTGTTGAGTTCAACGCAAGCCGAAGGGCCCTGAACGCTTTGTCGTCATACAGACTGCTTGACCAAGTTGAACTTACGGGTGCAAAAAAAGTACTGTCAGCCGCCGCAATGACCTACGTTGCCGCCTTGGCAGTATCGGTAATGCAGTTGTTAAGACTGTTTCTTCTCGTCGGTGGAGCACGAAGAAGACGTTGATTTACCTATATAAAAAGCAGTGCTAGGCACTGCTTTTTTGCTCTTCATCATCAATAACTGTATGCAACAAAATATGTTTCCTTAATGAATCTTAAGAAACCGACGTTACCGCCGATAAGACTCCAGCCACACTGCTTTTTATCGAAATCGACTATTCGGCACGAGGGGTTTTTCTCCTGCCACTTGCGGCAGACCTTTTCGGGCTTGCTTCTGACATAGGCTCTGAACTTGTCAATCTCGCACAAAGCATAGCGGCAATCGATAGGCTTGTCGGAAGTGCTGTACTCAACCGAAACACTTTTTACGTGGATGCCGAACCAACAGTTTGCGCTGACCGAAATGTTACGCACGGTAATGTTTTTCTGTGCTGCAAGCCAAGCGTTAGCCTCTGCAACACTATTAAACGAGCAAGAGTAGGTTTTGGTGCCGTTGAGCTTGTTGCAAGCAATGTCAACAACCTCGGCAACCTTATCCATAGTAACGATTGTAGGCTCGTTAGGAGTAAACACTGCAATACCGTATTTTGCTTCGACTGTTCTCAAAACGTTGAAAAGTTCATTACCGGCCTTGGGGACGTCACCCTTTGTACGCTTGGCCGAGGTGTAACGGTTGGCCGAGCTGATAACTGCGGTCTTGTCGGCCGATTCGAAATTCTTAATGTTCTTCAAAAAATCCTTTGTGATTTCTGCTACCTGAATGTTAGTCATAATGATATCTCCTTAATATAAAAAGTGTTGGTTTTTAGCCCTTACATCCATTAAGGGGATTTTGATTTCAAATCGGTTTTATGAATTCCAAAAAAATTGAAAATATTTAAAAATGTTCGCAAAAAGAAAAACCTCTGAAGGTATCTCGGTCGGTTGTAGCTTTAATCCTCTGAATCCGCTTATAAATCTATCTTTTAAGCTCTGCTTCGGCGAGGGCTATTATCTCACTATACTTATCGGGAATATTATGCGGCAAACGCTTTCTCTCCTTGCCGAGCTCACTCAGTTCGGAATATATCATACTAACCAAGCCGTTACAAACATCGCGGTATTCCTTGCCGTCGAGCTCAAAGGTGAAGAGGTTACTTCTTGAAGCGGTGTCGCAAAGTGACCTTGCCATTCTATAACTCTCAATACGCGAAACACGGCACAAAAGCTCATATACCTGACCGTTATGGTCCTTGGCAATCTTCAAAATACTGTCTAATGCCGATGCCTCAGGCTCGGTTTCGTAAACCTTCGGATTTTTGATTGTGCTTTTGCCCAACAGATAGTCACAACTTACCGAATAATACTCGGAAAGCCTTAACAAAAAGTCAAGTCCGCACTCGCGGATGCCGTTTTCATAGTGCGACAAAAGTGCCGGCGAGATGCCAAGCTCACTGGCTGCCTTTTTCTGAGATATACCTTTATTTCGGCGGAGTTCTGATAAAATTTTCGGGAATTCACAAAGCATTCCTTAAAACCTCACTTGAAAATATATTTAAATTACAGTATAATAAAGACTGTTGCGTATTAAAAACGCAAAATTCAACATAATTCCCATTTCGGGAAGGCTATTATACTACACTTGTTGCATTTTGTATAGAGTAAAAGTATACAAATAGTATAGCAACTTTTCGACAATTTGTTGAAAATATCCCATAAGTACACAAACTTTGACGTTTTGGAGGCACTTTATGAAAACATACAGAATACATTTTATCCGCCACGGATTGACCGACGGCAACTCGGACGGACGTTACATTGGTGTGACCGACCTGCCGTTATCAGACAGTGGAATCGATGAGCTTGAGGCCGTAAGAGTTAAGGGCGAATTGCCTGAAACAAGCCTTATTTTCACAAGCCCCTTGAAAAGATGCCTCGAAACCTGCGAGGTGCTGTTCCCCGACGCAGAGCCTATTGAAATCCCCGAGCTTCGTGAGTTCGACTTTGGCGACTTTGAAAACAAAAAAGCTTCCGAAATTGAAAACAATCCTAAATATATTGAGTGGATTTCGGGCCGTGCCTGCCCTCCCAACGGTGAGGATTCGGGCGAATTTGTCAAGCGTATTGCATTGGGGCTTAACAAAATGGTTCGCAAGATGATGGAAACCGAGATTTTTGAAGCTACAGCCGTTATGCACGGTGGTGTTATGATGACCCTTTTCTCAACCTGTGCCTTGCCCCAACGCCGCGCCATCGAATGGTCAAGCCCCGTCGGTAGCGGTTATACCGCACTCGTTACCCCTTCCCTCTACGGACGAAGCGGTGTTATAGAGATTATCGACACTGTGCCCTCGTCGGCAATGCTATACGACAAAACCGAGAATGACGAATAAATTTTTCTTTCAAATGTGAAATAATTTGCAATAATATCTTGCAAAACATATATTTAAGTTGTATAATTATGTTGAAATATAACTTAAAAAAGAGAGGTCATTATGAATCCTATTTTAGAGCAAATCAGCAACATCGGTCTTGTACCGGTAATCAAGATTGACGATGCCAAAAAGGCAGTTCCGTTGGTACGTGCACTTAAAAAGGGCGGTATCCCCGTAGCCGAGGTTACATTCCGTACTGCTTGTGCCGCTGAGGCTATCCGCAACATCGCCGATGCAGAGCCCGATGTACTTGTCGGTGCAGGTACCGTTATTTCGGTAGACCAGGCAAAGGCTGCCGTTGAAGCAGGCGCAAAATATATCATTTCTCCCGGTTTTGACCCCGAGGTTGTGGCTTGGTGTATCGATAACAACGTTCCCATTACTCCCGGTTGCTCAGATGCAAGCGACGTTATGGTTGCCGCAAAAATGGGCCTTGAGGTTGTAAAGTTCTTCCCTGCTGAGGCTGCAGGTGGACTTAAAGTGCTTAAAGCATTGGCAGGTCCCTTCCCAAATATGAAGTTTATCCCCACCGGTGGTATCGGTCCTGATAACCTCGGTTCTTACCTTGATTTTAAAAAGGTTATTGCCTGCGGCGGAAGCTGGATGGTCCCCGGTGATATGATGGACAACGACGATTGGGACGGCATCACCGCTTTGGCAAAAGAAGCTGTTGTGAAGATGCTTGACATCAAGCTTCGCCATATCGGTATCAACTCGGCCGACGAAACCGAGGCAGTCTGCACCACCGAGCGTTTTGCCACTTTGACGGGTGGAGATGTTAAGGACGGCAACAAGTCCTTGTTTGCAGGCACCGAGTTTGAGGTAATGAAGTTTATGGGTATGGGCACTCACGGACATATTGCCTTGTCGGTTACCGACGTTAACCGTGCCGTAACATTCTTCAAATCTCAAGGCTTTGAGTTTGACGAGGAATCCGCTACCTTCCTTGACAACGGGCGTCGCAAGTTCATTTATTTCAAAGATGAAATCGGTGGTTTTGCAGTTCATCTTGTAAAGGCTTAAGTTTCTGGGGAAACCGAGTATTCTTTTAATGCGAAATAATAACGCCCTCGTTTCAAAAGAAACGAGGGCGTTATTTTATAAGTGTTATTTGTTATACGACGCAAGGAACGCCTGCAAGCGTTCGGTTTTTGGGTTGTTGAAAACCTCATCGGGGGTTCCCTGCTCGGCAATAACGCCGTCATCCATAAAGATGACCCTGTCCGAAACGTCCTTGGCAAAGCCCATTTCGTGGGTGACAACCACCATAGTCATATGTCCGTCAGCCAAGGAACGGATAACCTTCAGAACCTCACCCGTAAGCTCGGGGTCAAGTGCCGAGGTCGGCTCGTCAAAGCACAGAATCTCGGGGTCAAGTGCCAATGCACGGGCTATGGCAACACGCTGTTGCTGACCACCCGAGAGCTGGCAAGGATAACTGTCAGCCTTATCCGAAAGACCAACCTTCTCCAAAAGCTCCAGAGCTTTAGCCTTTACGTTTTCGGGAGTATCCTTCTTCAAAAGGTTAGGAGCCAACGCGATGTTTTCAAAAACGGTATACTGCGGAAAAAGGTTGAACGACTGAAAAACAAGTCCGAAATGCAAACGTCTTTCACGCAACTCAGCATCGGAACGCTTGGACTTGCGGTCGCCGTCAAAAATCACGGCGTCGTTTACGGTGATTGTACCCTTATCGGCGAACTCGAGTGAATTCAGACAACGCAAAAGTGTAGTCTTACCCGAGCCCGAAGAACCGATAATCGATAAAACCTGACCCTTTTCGAGCGAAAAGTCGATACCCTTTAAAACCTCGGTTTTGCCAAAGGATTTGTAGATGTTTTTAACCTCTAAAACTGCCATTTTACGTCACCTCAATCCTTAAAATAGCTGAGTTTCTTCTCCAAACGTCCCAAAAGGATGGTGAGAAGACCGACAAACAGCAGATAGAAAACACCCGTGTAGAACAACGGCCATATAAGTGCCTTGGTTGCGGCAAGCTCTTTAGCCTGCTTGATGATTTCGGGGATCATAATACAGTTGGCAAGTGCGGTGTCCTTGATAAGGGTGATAATTTCGTTGGACATAGGCGGAACGATACGCTTTATGACCTGCTTCAAAACTATCTTCTTGAAAACCTGACCCTTGGACATACCAAGCACATAACCTGCTTCGTACTGACCTTTAGGTATGCTTTCGATACCTCCACGGTATATCTCGGAGAAATAGCAGGCATAGTTCAATGCAAACGCAATAAATACCGCTACAAGACCACCAGCGTTGGTCAACAACAGTTGCCAAACGCTACCGTCGTTCGGGATATTAAAGTTTCGGATTATGTAGCGGTCAATCTGACTGAATATAGGGTTGCCGAACAAAAGACCGGGTACGTAATAGATAATGAAAATCTGCAACATAAGAGGGACGCCGCGGATTATCCATACGAAGGTCTTGGCAGTATATTTCAACGGCTTGAACTTGCTCATTGAGCAGAACGCAATCGGCAGTCCCAAAGGCACTGCACAGATAAGCGTTACGGCAAATATGAGCAACGATACTATAAAGCCGTTGGCTAGAAATAGGGTTATCTCAGCAAAACTCATTTGATTTACTCCAAAAAAATAGGTCTATACAACAGTTTTGCTGACGGGATATAAAAATCCCGTCAGCTAATGTTTCGTGGTCAGTTCTATATTAAAACTTACTTTTCGTCAGTAGCAGCCTTTTGGTCGGCAAAATCCTTGATAGCGGTGTTAGCACACTTGGGGTACTTTGCAATAAGTGCATCAATAGTACCGTCAGCGCCACACTTCTCAAGTTCAGCGTTAACCTTTGCGGTCAATTCACTGCCCCTTTTGAAGCCGATTGCATAGTACTCAACTTCGCTTGCAAGTGCATCTACAACCTCGAGGTTTGCATAGTCGCCCTGACCGCAGTAGCTCTTGGCAAGCTGCTCGTCAACAACTGCAAAATCAGCGGTACCTGCATTAACCTCCATAAGGCTGTCGGTCTGCTTGATTACGCCCTTGAAGACTATTCCGTCAAAGCCCTTTGCATAAGACTCGCCTGCCGAACCACTTTCAGCACTTGCAATCTTACCGTTAAGGTCAGCAGCACTGGCAATAGCGGTACCCTTTTTAATAACGATTACCTGACGGTTCTCCATATAGTTGTAGGAGAAGTCAACCTTGTCTGCACGAAGGATTCCGTCATCATCAGCAGTGTTGCAGGTAAAACCGTTCCAGATACAATCGATAACACCAGAGTTGAGGTCGGTATACTTGTTATCCCAGTTGATTTCCTTGAAAATAACCTTGTAGCCGAGGTTTCCGAAAACCTTCTCTGCAAGCTCAGTATCGTAGCCGATAAGCTTATTGTCCTTGTCTAAATAGTTCATGGGCTCATAAATGGTGTAACCGACAACAACGGTAGGCTTGTTGGCATCAGCATCGGCATCGCCGTTAGAAGCATCGTTGTTTGCATCACCGTTGCCACCGCAAGCAGTGACACAGAACATCATAAGTACGAGTGCGAGCAAAAGGCTCAAAAGTTTGATAGACTTTTTCATATTATTACCCTCTTTTAAATTGATTTTTGCGTGCGAACACTTTAGTGTGCTAACATATTACCACATTAATACAACGGTGTCAAGCCTTTTTTGAAAAAAGTTTGACATTTTTTAATTATTTAATCGTTAAGTCGGCTCGGTTTGTGCTTTTCCCGGACAAATATATTAATTTGTTTGCAAAAATCATTTACATTTAAAATAAAATATTGTAAAATAATATAGAATATAGACCCTAATTGAAACAGTAATATTCAGGGAGTTTAAAATGACTGATAAAATCACAATAAGAGGTGCTAAAGAGCACAACCTTAAAAATATAGACGTTGAAATCCCGCGCGATAAACTCGTTGTTTTGACGGGCCTTTCGGGCTCAGGCAAATCCTCGTTAGCCTTTGATACCTTGTATGCCGAGGGTCAGAGGCGTTACGTTGAGTCACTTTCCTCTTATGCCCGACAGTTTTTGGGTCAGATGGAAAAACCCGACGTTGACAGTATCGACGGACTATCCCCTGCTATTTCAATCGACCAGAAAACAACCTCGAAAAATCCTCGTTCAACCGTTGGAACCGTAACCGAGATTTACGATTACCTGCGTCTGCTTTATGCTCACGTTGGTATTCCACATTGTCCGATTTGCGGAAGGGAAATCGCAAAGCAGTCGGTTGACCAGATTGTTGACCGCATTATGGAAAACGGCGAGGGCGATAAGATTCTCATAATGTCACCCATAATCCGTGGCAAAAAAGGCGAACACACAAAACTGCTTGAAAAGGCACGTAAGGACGGATACGTCCGTGTGCGTATCGACGGTGAGGTTTATGACCTTTCGGAGAAAATCGAGCTCGAAAAAACCAAAAAACACACTATTGAGACGGTTATTGACCGTCTTGTGCTCAAAGACGGCATTCAGAAACGCTTAACCGACAGTGTCGAAACAGCCTTGAAGCTTTCCGGCGGTACTGTTACTGTGCAGGTTTTAGGTGGCGATGAATACTCCTTCTCTGAAAACTATGCCTGCCTCGACCACGACGTGAGTATGCCCGAGCTTGCTCCCCGAATGTTCTCGTTCAACAGTCCCTTTGGTGCCTGCCCTACCTGTACGGGTCTTGGCATTTTTATGAAGGTTAATCCGCTTTTGCTTGTTCCCGATGAGTCTAAATCGTTGGCCGAGGGTTGCATCCGTGCCAGCGGTTGGGGAACGTCTAATTGGGGTGAAAGAGAAGAAGGCACTATTGCTTTGATGTATTTCAAAGGTCTTGCCGAGCATTACGGATTCAGTATTGACACCCCCTACCGCGACCTATCAGATGAGGTAAAAAACATTATAATGTACGGCACAAACGGTGAAAAGGTGACCTTCCGCCGTAATTCCGTCTGGGCAGGCGGAAGCTTTTCGGTGCCGTTTGAGGGTGTTATTACCAACCTTGAGCGCCGTTATAAAGAGACAAACAGTGATTATTCGCGCAACGAGATTGAGGCTTTGATGTCGGAATGTCCGTGCCCCGATTGTAAGGGTGCTCGCTTGAAATCCGAAATCTTAAGCGTTACGGTCGGTGGTCTTAACATTAGACAATTATGTGATCTGCAGATTGTCGATGCTTTGAATTTCTTTGACGAATTAAAACTCGACACACGTCGTGACAGCATTGCCGCACCTATTGTAAAAGAGGTTAAATCCCGTCTTTCGTTCCTTGTGAGCGTTGGCTTGGATTATCTTACACTTTCGCGTTCGTCGGGTACTCTTTCGGGCGGTGAAAGTCAGCGAATCCGCCTTGCAACACAGATCGGCTCATCGCTTATGGGTGTGCTTTATATACTTGACGAGCCGAGCATCGGTCTGCATCAGCGCGACAACGAAAAACTGTTGGGGACCTTACAGAAGCTTCGTGACCTTGGTAACACCGTCATCGTTGTTGAACACGATGAGGACACTATGCGCGCCGCCGATTTTATTGTCGACATCGGTCCGGGAGCAGGTATACATGGCGGTCAGGTTGTCTGCACAGGTACTCCCGAGGAGGTCTGCCGTTGTAAGGAATCCATAACGGGTGACTACCTTTCGGGTCGAAAGAAAATCGAGGTGCCTATAACCCGCCGTTCGGGTAACGGTAAAAACCTGAAAATTGTCGGTGCTTCCGAAAACAACCTTAAAAATATAACCGTAAACTTCCCATTGGGTAAAATGATTGGCATTACGGGTGTTTCGGGCTCAGGCAAATCCTCGTTGATAAACAGCGTTTTGTATCAGCGTTTGGCTTGTGAACTCAACGGTGCAAAGCGTATCTGGGGCAAACACAAGGCCATCGAGGGTCTTGAGCATCTCGATAAGGTTATTGAAATCAGTCAGTCCCCTATCGGCAGAACTCCTCGTTCAAACCCTGCCACCTATACGGGTGTTTTCAACGATATACGCGAGCTTTTTGCCGCCACAAAGGACGCCAAAACGCGTGGCTACAGTGCAGGCAGATTCTCTTTCAACGTTCGAGGAGGCCGTTGTGAGGCTTGCGAGGGTGACGGTATAATCAAGATTGAAATGCACTTTTTGCCCGATATTTACGTACCTTGTGACGTCTGCAAGGGCAGTCGTTACAACCGTGAGACCTTGGAGGTCAAATACCGTGACAAGAGCATTTACGACGTGCTTGAAATGACGGTTGAGGAGGGTATGTGCTTCTTTGAAAGTCACCCGAAAATCTACCGCAAACTGAAAACTCTGTTCGACGTAGGCTTGGGTTATGTCAAACTCGGTCAGCCTGCGACCACTCTTTCGGGCGGTGAAGCTCAACGTGTAAAATTGGCAACCGAGCTTTCCAAACGTCCTACCGGCAGAACGGTTTATATACTCGACGAGCCTACAACAGGTCTACACACCGCCGACGTGCACCGACTTATCGACGTGTTCAACCGCCTTGTTGATGCAGGAAACACAATGATAGTCATCGAGCACAATCTTGACGTTATCAAATCGGTTGACCATATTATCGATTTAGGACCCGAGGGTGGCGACCGAGGGGGCAACATTGTTGTTGAGGGTACTCCCAAAAAGGTTGCCGAGTGTAAAGAGTCGTATACAGGACAGTTTTTGAAGAAAATGCTGTAAAATTTACAAGACGTTAACTTGTGGTTGCAAGTTTTGTGACAATATATAAACAACCATCAACAATCCTTCAGTCGGTTATGCTGACAGTCCTCTTTGGAATCCCTCCACCGCCATTCGGCGGTCCCCCTCCCTTTAGGCAAGGGAGGCATATCAGGGGCCAAATCGGGTAGCCGTTCGGGATGGTGATAAAGCCGTTTCACAAAAATAGAAGTTAGTAAAGGTGGTGAGTTTTTGTTCGGATATATAAAGGTCTATAAACCTGAAATGAAGGTCAAGGAATTTGAGATTTACAATGCGATTTACTGTGGACTTTGCCGTGAAATGGGCAAATCTTACGGTGTTCTGGCTAAGTTTTGCTTAAGCTACGATATGACCTTTGTGTCATTACTTTGTGCTTCATTACAAGACGGCTGCGACGGTTACGAGCAAAGACACTGCCGTGTGAATCCTCTCAAAAAATGCACCTACTGTAAAAACGACAGTGAAACTCAAAGCCTTGCCGCAGCGGCAGGAGTCGTGCTGACCGATATGAAGGTGCTTGACAATGTTCAGGATAATGGATTTTTTAAATCGTTGGTCTACCGCTTTTTAAGACTTTTTATCAAGCGTTGGAGCAAAAAAGCCTATAAAAAGTACCCCGAACTGAAGCCCATTATTGAGGAGTACTCAGCGAGGCAGTTTTCGGCCGAGGTTGATGCCGAATGCAGTCTTGACAAGGCTTCGGAACCGTCGGCCAAAGCAGTAAGCCAAATTTTAAAGCTTATCCCAACCGATGAAAAGTACAAATTCGTGCTTGAAAGAATGGGCTATTGCCTCGGTAAATGGGTATACCTTTGCGATGTTGCCGACGACCTCGAAAAGGACCTTAAAAAGCATAATTTCAACCCATTGATAAAGGAATTGCCAAAAGGTGCAGAGCCCTTGAAATTTGCCGAAGAACGGCTGACTCCCATTATGAACACCTGCTTTTCGGAGTGTGCTACATATTCCGAACTGCTTGAGGTAAAAAAATACAAGCCGATACTTGATAACATACTGTACGAGGGCTTGAAACACCGACAAAAATTGATATTCCAAAAGGAGAATTGTAAATAATGAAAGACCCTTATGAGGTACTTGGAGTTTCGCGAGATGCCACCGAAGAACAAATAAAAACCGCTTATCGCGAAAAGGCGAGAAAGTTCCATCCCGACAACTTTGCTGACAATCCTGCCGCCGCCGAAATGGCAACTGAGAAGATGAAGGAGATAAACGAGGCTTACGACGACATCATCAAACGCCGTAAATCGGGTGGTTCTGCCAAGGGCAACAGTTATGCCAACAACTGGGGTGCCAATAACACCTCCTCGAACTCGAGTTTTAACGACGTTCGTCAGTTGATTGCACAAAACCGCTACGAGGAAGCTCAGGAAATTCTGGACGGTGTTCCGCCCGAGAGTCGCAATGCCGAATGGTATTTCCTTAACGCTTGTGTCTTATACCGCAGAGGTTGGTTTGATGCCGCATACACAAGTATGTCAGCCGCCTGCCGAATGGATCCCTCTAATGCCGAGTACCGTGCTGCGTTGAACCGTATGCAACAAAGCCGTAACGGTTATGCCCCTTATGGTCGTGGCGGTTATCAGACTCAGGAGGCTGGTTGTTCTCCCTGCGACTGTTGTATGGGTCTTATGTGTTTAGACGCTTGTTGCCGTTGTATGTGATATGAAAAACGCAATAAAATTGACCGCTTGCGGTGTTATTTCGGCCTTGGCCGTGGTGCTTATGCTTTGCACAAACATCCCCATAATGCTTTACACCGTTCCTGCTTTGACGGGTATACTTTTTATGATTCCTGCCATAGAGTTCGATTCGAAATGGGCTTTTCTCTGCTTTGGCGTCACGGCAGTTTTATCGTTCATACTGCCTACCGAACGTGAAGCCTTTGTAATGTTTGTAGGAATGCTGGGATACTATCCTATTATAAAAATGCTTATAGAACGCCTGACGTCGCGAGCCTTGGGCATTGTACTTAAATTCGTCGTTTTCAACCTTTCGCTTGCAGGTTGCATTTTTTCAATCACCAAAATATTAGGATTGCCGTTTTTTGAAAACAAACATTTTGGATTTGGTGTAACGGTTGTAATAGTCGCCGTAGTCGGAAACGTCGTTTTCCTTATATACGACCTAACACTTTCGCGACTGATTGGGATGTATTTTGTGAAGTTGCGCAAAACAGTACGCAAAACCCTTGGAATAAAAGGTAAATATTAAACCCGCCTTGCCAAACGAGGCGGGTTTTGGTATTATGCGCGTCCTTCATTTTTTCGTTTCAAATATAAAACAAGAATTTTTTTAAAAACCTCTTGACGAAATTGCTTTAAAGTGTTAAAGTTTAAAGCAGTAAAGTGCTTTGGTGCTTTAAACGAGAAAAGAGGGGTTTGAAATGTCAACTAATTTGCCAACCGTTTTATCGGCATCGACAACCGTATGGGTTTCGATTCCGATGCTTATTTGCTTCTTTGGTCTTATGCTCGCCGTTGGCTTTGCCTGTCGAAAGCACTCAAAAAGTGTCGATAGCTTTGTTCTTGGCGGTCGTGCAGTCGGACCGTGGCTTACCGCCTTTGCCTTTGGCACGTCGTATTTCTCGGCGGTTATCTTTGTCGGCTATGCAGGACAGTTCGGTTGGAACTTCGGGCTTGCATCAACCTGGATAGGCCTCGGCAATGCTTTTATCGGTTCTCTGCTTGCTTGCTTGGTCGGTTTTGGGTCGCAGAACCCGTGTTATGACCCAGCATTTAGGCTCGAAAACCATGCCCGACTTCTTTGAAAAACGTTACGACTCCAAAAAACTCAAGGTCGTTGCATCGTTCATAGTCTTTGTTTTTCTCATTCCCTACACCGCATCGCTTTATCTTCACAAATTCACTCTACTCGGGAGTTTTTGCAATGCTGGGCGGACTTATCCTTGCGCCGATAGTAAGCTTACTCACCAAAAAGACCTTGCCCAACAATATTGAAGAAAAGTTTGATTGCTACAACGCAACGGTTGTAACAAGCATTAAAAATTCGTTGCATTAAAGGTAAAAACAACCTCTGTTCCCCAATTGGGGAACAGAGGTTGTTTTTCTGTCTAATATTAACTTAACCAATGAACTTATCGTGAACTGCCTGCATACCCTTCTGGCAATCCTCAACGTCAATAATGACCGAAATCTTGATTTCGCTGGTTGCAATCATATGAATGTTGATACCAACGTCGGCCAAAGCCTCGAACATACCGGAAGCAACGCCGGGATGGGTCTCCATACCTGCACCAACAATAGAAAGCTTACCGGTGTTCTCGTTGATAACGACTTCCTCATAGTCAACCTTTTCCTTGATGATGGAAAGAGCCTCTTGTACATCAGCCTGCTGGGTCTTGGGAACGGTAAAGGTGATGTCCTTGGTGCCGTCACGGCCAACCGATTGCAGAATGATGTCAACATTGACGTTCTTACGGCTTAACTGATTGAATACCTTAAAGGCGATACCGGGGGTATCCTTCAAACCGATTATAGATACGAGCAGAATGTCCTTATCACAAGCTACTCCCTTAACAAGCATTTTTTCCATATTAACTGCCTCCTTAACAATTGTACCGGGTTTGTTTTCAAGACTTGAGAGCACCTCAAGCTCAACTGCATACTTTTTAGCCATTTCGACCGAACGGTTATTAAGAACCTGTGCGCCGAGGGTTGCGAGCTCCAACATCTCGTCATAGGTAATCTCGTTCATTTTCTTAGCACCCTTGACCTTTCTGGGGTCCGCGGTGTAAACACCGTCAACGTCGGTGTAAATCTGACAAAGGTCAGCATGCATTGACGATGCGATGGCGACGGCACTTGTGTCCGAGCCACCACGTCCCAGAGTGGTTATATCGTCATACTTGTTTAAGCCCTGGAAGCCTGCAACAACAACGATATTTCTCTTGTCAAGCTCGGCGCGGATACGCTCGGCATTGACATTCTTAATACGTGCCAGAGAATGCTTAGAGTCGGTTGCAAAGCCCGCCTGCCAACCGAGCAGAGAAATCGCAGGACAACCAAGCTTTTCAATAGCCATTGCCAAAAGTGCTATTGAAATCTGCTCGCCCGAAGCCAAAAGCATATCCATCTCACGCTTGGAGGGGTTATCGGGGTTAATCTCCTTTGCTTTAGCGATGAGGTCGTCGGTTGTGTCACCCTGAGCCGATACAACAACCACAACGTCGTTACCTTTCTTATAATCCTCGGTGACAATTCGTGCAACGTTGAACAGTTTCGTAGCGTCTGCAACCGAAGAGCCTCCGAACTTCTTTACTATCAGAGCCATAAAATCACCCTATCCTTTCGAATCTGATACATTAAAGTAAATTTGAACTTAATCAAGTATACGGATTGTGCTGAGCACCGTTCCGTTAAGCTTTGACAACTGCTGTGTGAGGGTCTTTTCCGATGCAAAAGGAGTAATGAATGCCAACTCGTCATCGGGTTCGCCGTTTCTTCCTAGCATCTGAACCTCACCGAACAGTTCCTCTGCCTTGGCCTTCAGGCAGTCGCGACATTTATCAGCCTTAACGCGGACGTACATGCGAATGGTATCGTCCAAATGGTCGGCAACGTAACCATCCTCATTGGGTGCCCAAGAGAGATATTTTCTTGCAACCATATGCTTTACTGCGTCAATGATATCGGCAACGACGGCACTTGCGGTAGGCAACTTACCTGCACCGCGACCATAGAACATAACGTCACCAACTGCATCGCCTTTTACCATAACGGCATTGAAAACATCCTCAACGTGGGCAAGCTGATTCTTCTTGGAAACGAATGCGGGATAAACCGTTACCGAGCATTTGCCGTTATCAAGCAGTTTTGCACGTCCAATAAGCTTAATTACACAACCTGCAAAATCGGCATAAGCTACATCGGCAGAGGTTATCTTGGTTATACCCTCTGTGTAAACGTCCTTAGGGTAAACGTGCTTACCAAAAGCCAAAGCGGCAAGAATACAAATCTTACGGCAAGCATCGTGACCTTCAACGTCGGCCGTGGGATCCTTTTCGGCATAGCCCAAACGCTGTGCTTCGGCCAAGACCTCGTCGAATGGCAGACCGTCGTTTATCATCTTGGTCATAATAAAGTTGGTGGTGCCGTTCAGGATGCCCTGAACCTCGAAAAGGTCGTTTGCGGCAAGACACTGTGCAATAGGTCTTAAAACAGGGATACCGCCGCCGACACTTGCCTCGAAAAGATAGTTTACGTTCTTTTTCTCGGCAATATGGAGCAGCTCGTCACCCTTTTCAGCAACCAGCTCTTTATTAGAGGTTACAACGCTTTTCCCTGCTTCAAGGCAAGCCTTGGTGAACTCATAGGCAGGATGAAGTCCGCCCATAACCTCGGCTACAACCTTGATATCAGGGTCGTTCAAAATCTCGTTGAAGTCCTTGGTGAACTTATCACTGTATGTGAGTCCCGGAAACTCTCTGAGGTCCAATATTTTTTTGATGTTGATAGGATTTTTGGCCTTATTGGCAATGTGTTCGGCGTTTTTAATAAGAACCTCTGCAACACCTGAACCTACAACGCCGTGACCCATTATTGCTATATCTATCATATTTATCTCCATTTTATAAATTTAACCGTGAATTTGCTTTACCGAGATGACACCGTCTATCTTCTCAAGACTGCCAAGAAGTTCCTCTGCATTGAATTCCTCAATCCTGAAGGAAACCGAGAACGACGCAATACCGTTGACGGGCAAGCCTTGGTTTACAGTAAGTAGGTTGGCCTTACTGCCGTAAAGTACCTGCAAAAACTGCGATAAAACGCCTGCTTTATCCCTCAATGCTGCCTGCAAGGATACCGTCTGACCGACGGGGCTTGTATATTCAAAGACATAGTCCTTATACTTATAATATGCACTTCTTGAAATTCCGCACATTCGAGACGCTTCACTTGCCGTTTCAGCCACACCCGAAGCAATAAGTTTCTTGGCCTCCACGACCTTTTGGAAAACATCGGGCAATGCAATGGAATTTACCAGCAACATTCCGTTGGCCAAAATTTTTCCACCTCACAAAAACAGTGTATTTGGATAAAAAACACTATAACACATTGTTTTTAGAAATGCAAGCATTATTTTCATAAAATTTTAACTTTTGACAATATTATAGATATATGGATAAATTCCAGAGAAATTTTGTGAATTGTGGTGTGAATTTTGGCGGTTGAAAAGCAGAAAAAGCTACTTATAAACGTTGCATTTTATACTGTCACGGCGGTATTTGTCTATATTTCGGCGAGATTGCTGACGGGACCTCTATTGCCGTTTGCCATTGCATTTGGATTGGCAACGGTTTTGCAGGGAGCTATCCGTTGGCTTTGTGAAAAGTTTCGTTTCAAGAAAGGTTTCGCATCGGTGTCGCTTGTTTTAGCCGTGTACACTGTCATCGGTGTGGCGACAGTGTGGCTCGTAAGAGCACTGTACCGTCAGGTGTCAGACCTTGTCACAACCCTGCCTCAATACAGTGACAGTATATCAAAGGGCTTTTCGTATATCGCCGACAAAATAAAGGTTATTTTCGGCAGTATGCCCGAGATTTTTTCAGAGGATATACCCTCGACAGCCATCAGCACCCTTGCCGAAAATTTAGGTCAGGCCATATCGGATATCGCCACCGATTTCGCCAAGGCAATACCGTCGTTTTTGCTGTCGGTTGCCGTGACGGTAATTGCAGGAGCATATTTTGCCAAGGATTACGGCAAGATTACGGACTCGGTCAACCGACTTGTTCCCAAAAGCATACTCGAAAGATTGGTTTTTATAAAGGATGTCATTTTAAAAAAGCTTGGCAAGATGCTTAAAGGGTATCTCGTGATAGTGTCAATGACCTTTTTCGAACTGTTGGTCGGGTTGGGATTGCTAAAGGTGAAATACGCCCTTATCATCGCTTTGGTGACGGCTATTGTTGACATACTCCCCGTTTTAGGCTCGGGGACTGTGCTTATCCCCTGGGCGGTTGTGTCGGGACTCTCGGGCAATGCAGGTAGGGCTATCGGTCTTGTGATACTTTATATCGTTGTCACGATTGTACGCAACGTCACCGAGCCTAAAATAATCGGTTCAAAGCTTGGAATACACCCTGTTTTGATGTTGGCTGCCGTGTTTGTAGGATTGAAAATTTTTGGAGGCATTGGAGTCATCATCGTGCCTTTGGGCGTTGTGGTGGTCAAAAGCCTCCTTGAAAGCCGAAGCAATAATCAAAACCAAGACCATAATCCAAACCAAGGCAAAAGCAAAAGCCAACCCGATTCGCGTTAGACTATGTAAACTAATACACTTCACAGTTGGTACGCTGAACTCTCCAAAATCGCAAAATCATAACTGTCTTCCGTGTCGGTAGTATCCGTATACAAAAAATCACCGTGCAATTTTGCACGGTGAATGATTTACAGTTCTTTTTTGCAAAGGTCGAGGGATGCGGCAATGACGGTATCCATATCGTAATACTTATACTCGCCCAAACGTCCGCCGAAGATAACGTTAGGCTCGTTCTCGGCCAACTTCTTATACTCGGCATAGAGATTGCCGTTTTTCTCGTCGTTTACGGGATAATAAGGCTCGTCACCAACCTTCCATTCGGAGCTATATTCACGGCTGATAACCGTCTTGGGTTGATTGCCAAACTCAAACCACTTATGCTCAATAATTCGGGTGTAAGGGGATTCGCTGTCGGTATAGTTTACAGCAGCGTTGCCTTGGAAATTAGGCGTATCAAGTACTTCTGTTTCAAATCTTACCGAACGGTACTCCAAAGCACCCAACGAATAGTTGAAGTAAGCATCAATAGCACCTGTATAGACGATTTTGTCGGCCAAAGCATCATACTCTGATTTATTTTCGAGGTAATCAACTCCCAAACGAACCTCAATACCGTCCAACATATTTTCAACCATCTTTGTATATCCACCCATAGGAATACCCTGATACAAGGCGTTAAAATAGTTGTTGTCAAAGGTTAGTCGTACGGGCAGACGCTTGATGATAAACGAGGGCAATTCGGTGCAAGGACGACCCCACTGCTTTTCAGTATAACCCTTTATAAGCTTTTCGTAAATATCGGTACCGACCAAGGAAATGGCCTGCTCCTCCAAGTTTTTAGGCTCGATAATACCTGCTGTGGCACGTTGCTCCTCGATTTTGGCGGCAGCCTCGTCGGGAGTTACAACACCCCACATCTTATTGAAGGTATACATATTAAATGGTAACGAATAAAGCTCACCCTTGTAGTTTGCAACGGGGGAATTTGTGAAACGGTTGAACTCAGCAAATCGGTTTACATAATCCCAAACCTCTTTGTTGTTGGTGTGAAAAATATGTGCACCGTAAACGTGAACATTGATGTCCTCAATGCTCTTGGTATAAACGTTTCCTGCGATGTGGTCTCGTTTGTCGATAACCAAAACAGTTTTGCCGTGCTTCTTTGCCTGCTCGGCAAAAACCGCACCGTAAAGTCCTGCACCTACCACCAGATAATCGTACTTTTTCATAAAGGTCTCCTATAATTGAACTCACTTGTTGTTAAGGTCGGTTTTGATTTGCGTTGTGCTGATTTCAGGAGTACGGGGCAGGTATACAACCTCAACTCCCTCGTCCTTCAGAAAATCAAACTTACCTTCCCAATCGTCACCCATTACAAAGGTGTCTATATGGTACTCGTGTACGTCTCTGACCTTTTGATCCCAACAGGTTTCGGGAATTACAAGGTCAACGTATCTAATAGCCTCAACCAATGTTTTTCTTTGTTCATAAGAGAAATAGCACTTCTTCTGCTTCTCGTTCCAGTTGAACTCGTCGGTCGAAACAACTACAACAAGATAATCACCCAGTGCCTTAGCACGTTTGAGCAGATTTATGTGACCGTAATGTAAAAGGTCGAAGGTACCGTAGGTTATTACTCTTTTCATATATTATCCTCCAAAGACTCGGTGGTATTTGCGGTGGCTTTTAAACGATTGCGGTTTTTGATGACCACAATGATTCGTATGGTCAGTATCGTAAACTCGGTAATGCAGGTCGCAATACATATTGTCTTAACGCTCATAATTCCGACAAAGTAAAGAACAGCCAACTGAACGGCGTGCAAAACAGCGCCGATAATTACCGAGATGTTGGCATATTTAGCAAGTCCCAACGGGGACAGTACGGGAAAGCCGAAAATATACGTTGGCAGACTTATTGCTACTATAGGCAACAAAAGTCTTAAATACGGCGCAGAGCCCGCGAACTCTTCGCCAAAAAGCAAAACACAAAACGGCTCGGCAAAGATGAACACCCCGGTACAGCCCAAAATTATAAGTGGCATAAGGAAAACGAGCACCTTTTTGACCAGCTTATAATCCTTGTTTTTGACCATATAGGGGTACATACTGTCAGCAATAGGTGAAAACGCACTTCGGGCAGTGGTCATCAGCTTCTCCGACGAGGAGTAAAGACCGACGGTTGGCCCTGCCGGATACAGTGCTTTTATTATAACCGTATTGGTTGCGCCATAAACACTTGTGGCAATTCGCGACCAGAAATAACTGCTTGAGCGCTTGAAAGTTTTCCATATAAACCCCCATTCAACCGACATAAAACGTACGCCAATACGCTTATATACGTCAAAATAGGTCCAAACACAAGCGCCGATAGCACCCAAGCTATTAAGCAACGGTACAATATAATAATCCTCGGGGCTTCTGAGGAAAATGAATATTGCAACGGTAAAAAACGCCTTGACCGAAACGGCACGCACCGTTATGGCCGACATTTTCTCGATTCCACGATACAAAAAGTCAGGCAAAAGCGCGTTTATAAAGGTCGAAGCAAAGTAAAGCATATAAAGAAGTATATCTTCCTTCAGTTTCGGGACCGACATACAAAGCGCCAATACAACAACCAAAGCAATAGCGCCTAGTCCTAATTTACAGACCGTGACGGCCGACAAAATTCGAGACATTTCGCGTTTATCGTCACGGTTGTTGGAGACGTCCTCGGTCGACGACAATAGAAATCCAAAATCGAGGAACAATTGAACGTATATAGCGCAAGCCGATGCAAAGCCGAGAATTCCAAATGCAACGGGACCTAAAACACGGGTCTGGTACGGCATTGTTATAAAGTTGAAAACGTATCCCGAAAAGGTCAAGATATAAAGCATTACCGTGTTTTTCAGCAGGTTGCCTTTTTTGTTTATCTTAGCCATCTATCTCTTTCAAAATCCTTTCGGCAACCGATTTCGATGCGGTGCCATTTTCACAAAAGCCGATTTGTTTATTAAAGGCATCAAGCCTTTCAAGATAACCGTCAGAATCAAAGTTTTCTATGCGATCCAACAACTGTTCGTTGCTTTCGGCCAAGTCGAACGGCAGCTTTCTGATATCAAAATAGAAATTGCGGTCAGCGGCATAGCTTTGAATATCGTTGGCAAATAACATAACCGGCTTGTTGATGAGTCCTGCATCAAACATAACGCTTGAATAATCAGATATTACCATATCGCAGGCAGGAATCAGCTCATAAAGGTCGGGGTAATTGGTTCCGCTGAAAATCCTATCGGAATATTTTATGAAATCCGCCTTGTCCGACACGTTGGGGTGCAATCGCATACAGAATACCCAACTGTCCCCCGTTTTCTTTTCCAAAGCGTCCAAAACGGCCTCGAAATCCATATTGTAACAATCAAGGTTACCGTCGGCGCGGAAGGTCGGCGCATACAAAATAATCTTTTTATCGGCAGGGATGCCCAAAGAGGCTTTGACCTTCAGTTGCTTTTCGGAATCGGTATTGAAAAGTGCATCAGAACGTGGCGAACCGCATTCTAAAATCTCTCCGTCAAACCAGAAGGCTTTTTTACAAAGCTCGGTAAAAAATCTGCAACCCGAAAGAATAACGTTGGCCATTTCCGAGTCGTTTTTAGCACCTGCAACGTAAAAATCGTCGAGGTTTTCTTGGGCGTCCTGCTCGATTCGTTTCAAGGCAACGGTGCCATGCCACGTTTGAACGTAAAACTGTTTTTTGCGTTTGGTAACACCTGCGTTTTTACGGCTATTATCTATCCACGCACCTGCGGTGGCTAATTCCCAAAGATATTTTATGCTATTGTAATCAACAGCGCGGATATTTTCGGGCAAGGTGTCAGCAAACTGTGACTTTACTCCCCACACTACATCCAATTCAGGGTCAAGGCTCAACAAAGCTTCAGCCAAAGCCTTGCCGTTGTCACCGTAGCCCTTACCGAAATAACTGCATATAACTATCTTTTTACGGTTTATGGGGCAAACCCTGAAGGCCGTCATCATAAGCTTGATGGCAAGGTGCTTGACCTTCATTTTGAGAGTATACGGCTTAGCCACAAACGACACCCTTTCTTAAGAAATCAGATTTTTATCGTTGCGTCATCACGCTTGACACACTGCATATATGCGATGGCATAACCAAGCATAGCGAATGCAACAACCGATATGCCGGACAGATAGTAGAACAGGCTTGAAATAAACATACCGCCTGCCAAGGCACTTAAAACAATCAGCATCAGAATGCCGACGGTGAACAACGTGCCGGTGTTTTTAAATCTCAATACGAACGCATCCTTTGCGCAAAGTGCAAAGAAAGCAAGCAATAAAAGGAAGCCTATGATACCGTTGCCCATAAGCAGTTCCATATAACTGTTATGTATCGAACGCTCGGAAATCACCATAGTGCTGTCCATCTCGGTCGCGATAGTGTGGTAGCTTCTGGGGCCTACTCCGATAACGGGGTTCTTTTTAAGCACCTTGAATCCTTCTCCCCACATTTCAAGACGGCCGTTGGAAATGTCATCCTTGGCGCTTATATCCTCACGGTCGAGCGATGCGATTTCGTCCTCTACGGGTGTATCGGTCGAATCGGTTCCGCTTGAGCCCTTTACAAGATGCGATATGCCGTATTGGGCATATGGGAGTACCTTTTTGGCTCCCGAAATACAAAGTGAACAAGCGCCAACCATCAAAACAGCTAAAACCAAGGCAACGGCCTCTCTCACAAGACGCTTCTCGGCAATGAACTTCCTGATTTTTTTGACCGAAATATACCACACGCCGACAAATACCAAGAACAAAAGTATCATCTTGGCCATTCTCGAGTTGGAAAGCACGACGTAAAGCGATTGCAATACGATATTTGTAATATGAAGAGCCTTGACCCATTTCTTTTTGGTGGTCATCATCATATAAATTGCGAAGCAGATAACCATAATAGCGATTGCAGCGGCAAAGTTAGGGTCGACGAAAACACCCCACAAACGCATAACAACGGCACCGTCATCAACACGGACGAAGCCCTGATTTACCAACGACGGGTCACCCCATATATAATTAGTCTGGGTATATGTGATATCAAGGAAATACATTCCGAGCGAAATAATAACGCATATCATCCACAACGCGCCCAAGGCACTACCGATAGCCGTAACATCGCGCCTTATTCTCTCCTTGGACATTCGGTTGCCTACAGCAAACAGCACGAAGAATTGGATAAACATATTAGCGGCAGCCTTTATATTCTCAGTAAAATTATACGACCTGTAAACAAGTATTGAAACCCCTGTTGCAACAAACAATGCTACAAGCAACCAAATATACTTGGTTTTTAAAACGTTTCTGAAAAAAATGATATCCCAAAGAAAAATAACACCTGCGCCGCCGATTACAAGAAGATTAAAAATTCCATTCATAAACAACGGCTGTGTTGCAACGATTACCTGACGTGCAAGCGCATAAAGTAGAACACATATGATATACACAAGGCGCACATTGTAAAAAGCGTTTTCATTTCTCAAAAGCTTTGTCATAAAATCACCTCAAAATCATCCCTTGACCTTTTTGACCAATGGTAATACCTTTTGCTGCGCAAAATTAACCATAGAACAGAGTCGGACTATACTTCCGACCTTTTCCTTTTTCATGAGCTTCACAATAGTGGTGAATATTCTGCCCTTGGGCTCGTAGGTTTCAAGTACTCTTTGAGTAACCTCATCCTGAAGCATTTCCAAAGCCAATCGCTTTTGCTCCTTTCGGCAAAGCTTTGCCGATTTTGAGCGGTTACGTACAACCGCCGAAACATAGTGCTTGACGTAGCCTTTAAGTATCTGCTGTTGGCATTCTCCCGTCAAGGCGCCGTGCGACTCCAAAAACGCCTCCTCCAGTGAGAATTTGCGCTTAAAGAGTTCAAAAAATTGGGGGTTATAACTGCTTGCCAAGGTTACGTGTGTCGGCTTGCGATAGAAGTAGAAATCCTCGTCGACCGAGCGGACCTTTTCGGCAAAGCCGAACACCTCAATGTTGTAAAGGAAGTCCTCGATAAGCTTGGTTTTTTCAAATCTTGTAGGCAAGCTTTGTATAAATTCTCTGCGATAAGCCTTATTCCAAGCGTATTGGAACACGCGTGCCTTCGACAAACGGCGGAACATCTCGGCCATTTCGTCACGAGTGGCGGCATAGAAGTTTTCGGGCAACAGCCTCTCTGTACGGACGGTTTTACCCTTTTTATTTTCATAGCAAAGACGCATACCGTATACCAAAATATCGGGCTCGTCCTTCAACTCTTCAAGGCAACGCTCAAGCGTTTTAGGGTCGATAGTATCATCAGAATCCGCAAAAATAACATAGTCTCCCTTCGCCGCCTCTAGTCCTGTGTTACGTGCAAAGCCCAAGCCCTCGTTCTGAGGCTTATGGATAACACGTATACGGCTATCGCTTTGCGCGTAGCCGTCACACATTGCGGGACAGTTGTCGGGAGAGCTGTCGTCAACCAATATAATTTCAAAGTCGGTATAGGTCTGTTTCAAAAGGGAATTGACGCACTCGTCAAGATACTTCTCAACACCGTATACCGGAACAACGATTGAAAAGCGCATAAATTAAATTCCTTTATACTTTTTAAGACCCATTATGCCCCAACGGATGAGGTTAATTGTACTTTTTACGACACCAAGCTTCAGATAATCACGGTAGAAGCGGTACTGCTTTTTAATAAGCTTCTTCTTATTACCTGTGGTAGAGTTGGCCAATACGCGGTAACGTGCAAGCAGTCTCTGATTGCCGTATGCCTTATCCTCTAATTTCACGATGTCGAGCCAATATGCATAGTCGTCACGCATACTCTTGAGTTCTTCTCTGAGGTATACCTTACCGTGTCTTTCAAGATTATAAAGACCACTGAGGCAACCGATATAGTTAGTAACCATCATATCCTTGGTGGTAATCTCGGGACGGCAGATAACGGGATTGAGAATCTCATTGCCGTTTTCGTCAATGCATTTATAAGAGCAGTAAACACAAACTGCATCCTTCTCGGTCATAAATGCAACCTGCTCGGTGAGGAAATCGGGCTCCCAAAGGTCGTCAGCGTCAAGCAGTGCGATATACTGACCCTCAGCATTTCTGATGCCGTTGTTTCGGGCTGCTGCCGAACCTGCATTAGCCTGCTGCAGAAATTTGATACGGCTATCCTTTTCCATATAAGCCTTTACAATTTCGGCCGAATTGTCCTTCGAACCGTCGTCAATGATAATCATTTCCCAATCCTTATAGGTCTGGGCCAAAACCGAATCGATGGTTTCGGAAATATACTTTGCACCGTTATAGCACGGCGTAATAATTGATACAAGTCCTGCAGTCATTTTGGTTCTCCTTTATTTATCCGAGGCATCTCCGTTTTCCTGACGGATTTCCTCAAGTAGTTCGTTTTTAAGATTTTCATTTTCCTTTGCGACGTCAATACCCTCGGTACTGTCCTTGCTGAACATAATCTTAACGGTAAGAATAATGAGCTTGATATCCAAAAGCAAGGAATAATTCTCAATATACATCATATCAAGTCTTAACTTGTCGTAAGGACTTGTGTTGTACTTTCCGTAAATCTGAGCATATCCCGTAAGACCCCCCTTTACCTTCATACGGTAAACAAACTCGGGCATATCTTTACAGAACTCATCGACAAATGCCTGCCGTTCAGGTCGAGGACCTACAACCGACATATCACCCTTCAGGATATTGAGCACCTGAGGCAGCTCGTCAAGTCGGGTTGCACGAATGAACTTACCAACCTTGGTAATTCTCGGGTCGTTACCTGAAGCCAATACAACACCTGTATGCTTTTCGGCATCAGTGACCATACTGCGGAACTTGAGAATTTCAAACTCGCGTCCGTTAAGTGTAAGTCTTTTCTGCTTGTAGAAAACGGGACCGCGGTCCTCTATCTTGATTGCAAGGGCTACAAGCAACATAACAGGTAAAGCAATGATGGTTACGATAAGGCTCAAAACAATGTCCAGCAAACGCTTCCAGAAACGCTGGGCAAGCGAGATTCCCGTGCCTTTGAGTAAAAGCAATGGCGTATCAAACAACTTAACCTCTTTTCCTCCGCGGATGATGATATCCGAAATCTTGGGAACGGCATAAACACGGAGCTGATTCTTGTAACAGAACTTCAGAATGTCGTTTCTTCTCTGTGGTGCAAGGTCGTTAATAACAACGGCATCGTACTTTACAATCTCGGCACAAATCTTATCGAAATCGTCATTGGCATCGATAAGCTTAGTGATGTTATACTTATCACGGCGGGCATCCATCTTAATCTTAAGTCCGACAGCATTGTCGGTACCGTAGATGAGCACCATATTATGCGGAGCATACAGCTTGTGATATATTCTTGAATATATGAATATCAAAAATACCGCAGCAACCAGCTGAACACCGGTAAGTCCCAACATAGGCAACGGCGATACCATCTTATTAGCAATAAGGCTTAATTGGAAATAGGTAATAAAGTTGACCATCAAAAGAGCTATACCCTGTCCTAAGCCTATATCAAGCGACCTCAAGTGACCGAACTTGAAGCAGTCGAGGTTGTTGAACACAAGCACCAACAACAAAGCATAAACGCCTGCGAGAACGTATTTGCCGTTGTAGTAGTAATCAGGGAATGGGCCACCATCGTAGCCATAGTAATTACGCCACAAAAAATAGTAGAGGACCGACAAAACGATGACCTCAAATATACACTCAATACTGCGAACTAAGCTCTTGGCATCTTCGCGTCGATTTTTCTTGTTTTCCAAAATGCTACACTTCCTTACACATTTACAAACCAATATTAGTTTGACCAAACAAAGCTCGGTGTAACCGATTGACCTTAATTCTCAACAGCCAATCGCGGCCTGTAAAACTGCGCAATTAGCTATTGTGAATTATAGCACATTTCGTTTCATAAATCAACCTATTTGCCGAAATTACGACTCTTGACACCATTTTATTAAATGTTACGCGACTGTTTTTACAAAATATTTACAATTAGCAACGTGCTTCGGGCATCACCTAATCTGAAAAGTCCCAATATTGAAATGTTTTTGATATGCCACAGCCAAAAATCCCCTAAAAATCAAAACAGCAGACGCTAAATTCTGCTGTTTTGATGGTGCGGATAACAGGAATCGAACCTGCACCGAGTTGCCCCGACTAGAACCTGAATCTAGCGCGTCTGCCAGTTCCGCCATATCCGCATATTTTATTAATTTGTTTGGCCTCTGATTTTTACACGGCGAGGTTCTCCGAGGTTGAGTTTACTTTCAGATAAATCTTACTTTTCAACTGATTCAGCAATATGTAAAATCGCACTTCTGCGGTTTTATGCGCCTATATTACGGGGTATATTATACCCTTTAAGGACACAGTTGTCAAGTGTATTTTTGATATCTATGTGCAACGTTTTAACTCTATCGCACCAAACAAAACCGAGCATTAAAGCCCGGTTTTGTTGAGAGTCCGATTCAATTAGCCAAGTGCTATCTCATCGATTCGTTTCAGTTCTTCTTCACTGAATGGAGCCGAGTTTATAGCCTTCAGGTTTTCGAGTATCTGCCAAGAGTTAGACGCGCCGACCAAAACGCTCGTAACTTCCGATTTATCCAACACCCAAGCCAACGCCATACTTGCCAGACTTTGTCCTCTTGATGCGGCAATATCGTTCAGTTTGCTTACCTTTTGCAATTGCTCCTCTGTAATGGACGACTCTTTGAGAAAGATGCCACTTGTTCTTACGCGGCTATCATAAGGGATACCTTTAAGATATCGGTCGGTCAACATTCCCTGCTCCAACGGACTGAACACTATTACTCCCTTTTTCTCCTCCTCGGCAGCCTTCAGCAAACCGTTTCGTTCAACGGTGCGGTTGAAAATCGAGTATTTATTCTGATTGATAACAAACGGGCAACGCATCTCGCGAAGGATTGCCGAAGCCTTTTTCATGGTTTCACCGTCGTAATTAGAAAGTCCTGCATACAGAGCCTTACCGCTTTTCACTGCATAATCCAACGCACCCATAGTTTCCTCAAGCGGTGTATCGGGGTCGGGTCGGTGGTGATAGAATATGTCAACATATTCAACACCCATACGCTTTAAGCTTTGGTCAAGGCTTGAAATCAGATACTTACGGCTACCAAAATCACCGTAAGGTCCATCCCACATTGTGTAACCTGCCTTGGTGCTTATAATCATCTCGTCGCGGTACGCCTTGAGGTCGGTACTCAATATTTTACCGAAATTTCTTTCGGCACTGCCAGGTGCAGGTTGACCATAGTTATTAGCCAAATCGAAATGGGTGATACCGTTGTCAAACGCCGTGCAAAGCATCCGCTTCATATTGTCGAAATCGTCATTGTCGCCGAAATTGTGCCAGAGTCCAAGTGATACCTTGGGCAACTTCAAGCCACTTTCTCCACATTTGTTATATCCCATTTCCGAGTATCGGGTTTCAGATGCCTGATATGCCATTTGTAAACCTCCGTATTTGTTGTTATATGTATTATGCCACGTTTTACTGATTTTCAACGCTTTCTGAGTTGCCAGAAGGCAACAGCGCCTGCCGCCGCAACATTTAGCGAGTCAACTCCGTGTGCCATTGGGATTTTCACGGTATAATCGCAGGCTGTGACGGTGTTTTCCTTTAATCCGTCACCCTCTGTGCCCAGCACAATAGCAAGCTTTTGCTCCTTTTCAAGCACGGGGTCGTCAATCGAAATTGAATTGTCACTCAAAGCCATTGCGCAGGTTTTGAAGCCTACCGTTTTAAGGTCCTCAACCCAATTTTCACTAAGGTAGGTCCACGGCACCTGAAAAACGGTGCCCATACTTACTCGTGCACTGCGTCGGTAAAGAGGATTACTGCATCCGGGAGTCAGCAACACGGCCTCCATTCCCAAAGCCGCCGCCGAACGGAAAATTGCACCTAAGTTAGTGGGATTCATAACATCCTCAAGCACAACTACCCTATCATATTTTGCCAATAATTCTTTGGGGTCGGGCAAAGGTCGTCGCTTCATTGCACAAAGCATACCTCGTGTCAGCATATAGCCTGTAAGGTTGGTCAGTACGTCGAAATCGGCGGTGTAGACGGGTATATCTCCGCAACGCTCAACAACCTCAAGCGTTTCACCCGAAAGATTACCTTTCTCTGCAAGGAAGGATACGGGTTCATAGCCACCGTCCAAGGCACGCATAATGACCTTGGGGCTTTCGGCTATGAACATACCCTCTTTTAACATATGGTGATTCAAAAGCTGAGCCTCGGTCAATCGGGCAAACACGTCAAGGTTGGGGTCAGAAAACTCGGTTATTTCGGTAATATTCATTTATTTCCCTTTTCTCAGTTTCTCGATTCTGTCGCGGATTTCGGCGGCGTGTTCAAATTCAAGCAGCTTTGCCGCCTGCTTCATTTCAACGGTCAGACGTTTTATCAAGGCCTCGCGTTGCTCACGTGACATCTGTCTAACGTTCTTCTCACTATCCTGCTTGGGGGTTATCTCGATAACGTCGCGGACATCCTTTATAATGGTTTTGGGTGTGATTCCGTGTGCCTTGTTATAATCGGACTGTATCTTGCGACGGCGTTCGGTTTCGGAAATGGCACGTTCCATTGATGGTGTGACCGAATCGGCATACATTATAACCTTGCCCTCAACGTTACGTGCGGCACGGCCAACCGTCTGAATCAGCGAGGTTTCAGAACGCAAAAAGCCTTCCTTATCGGCATCCAGAATGGCAACCAACGAAACCTCGGGGATATCAAGTCCCTCGCGAAGCAGGTTGATACCCACAAGCACGTCGAACTCGCCCAAACGCAGTTCACGAATCAATCGCATACGCTCGATAGTATCAACGTCAAAGTGCATATACTTGACCTTGATGCCGAGGTTATAAAGATAATCGGTGAGGTCCTCGGCCATTTTTTTGGTGAGAGTAGTTACCAAAACTCGCTCATTTTTAATGGTACGCTCGTTTATCTCGGAAACAAGGTCGTCAATCTGACCGTCGGTGGGCTTGACAATAATTTCGGGGTCGATAAGTCCCGTCGGACGGATAATCTGTTCGGCAATCCCGGTGCAGTGCTGTTTTTCAAAATCACCCGGTGTGGCCGAAACGTAGATTGACTGATTCAAATGACTATAAAACTCATCAAAGCTTAAAGGTCGGTTGTCATAGGCCGACGGCAGGCGGAAGCCGTACTCTATAAGATTGGTTTTTCGGGCTTTATCACCACCAAGCATACCCCTTACCTGCGGCAAGGTTACGTGCGACTCGTCGACAAATAGCAAAAAGTCGTCGGGGAAATAGTCGAGCAAGGTAAACGGTGTGCTACCCGGTTCGCGTCGCGACAAAACTCTTGAATAGTTTTCAACACCCTTGCAGATGCCGATTTCACGAAGCATTTCAACATCATATTCCGTTCGTTGGCGGATGCGTTGTGCCTCTATTAGTTGCTTGTTTTGAGTGAAAAACGCCACCTGGTCTTCCATCTCGTCCAAAATATCCTGCAATGCGGCTTCCTTTTCCTCTTCGGGAACGATGTAGTGCGATGCAGGGTAGATTCCAATGTGACCGAGGACGGTTTTTATCTCTCCCGTTAAGGGGTTTATCTCACTTATACGGTCAATTTCGTCGCCGAAAAACTCGATACGGATGGCGGTATCGCCCGAGTAGGCAGGAAAAACCTCAACCACGTCACCGCGAACACGGAACTTGTTTCGGGTGAAGTTTATATCGTTGCGGTCATACTGCAGGTCGATAAGCTTTTTGATAAGCTCGTCGCGTTCCTTTTGCATACCGGGTCTGAGAGATATAACCATATTTCGGTAGTCGATAGGGTTGCCGAGCGAATAAATGCAGGAAACCGATGCCACAATGATAACGTCATTTCGTTCGGACAAAGCACAGGTTGCGCTGTGCCTTAATTTGTCAATTTCGTCATTTATGGCCGAGTCCTTTTCGATATAGGTATCGGTACCGGGGATATATGCTTCGGGTTGATAATAATCGTAATAGGAAACAAAATACTCCACCGCATTCTCAGGGAAGAATTCGCGGAACTCACTACAAAGTTGTGCGGCGAGGGTTTTGTTGTGAGCGAGAACGAGTGTCGGCTTATTGACACGGGCGATGACGTTAGCCATTGTAAAGGTTTTGCCCGAGCCCGTAACGCCCAACAAAACCTGCTCTTTATCCCCGTTTTCTATACCTTTAACCAGCTTGTCGATGGCCTCGGGCTGGTCACCAGTCGGCTGATATTTTGAAACAAGTTTGAATTTATCCAACACCCTCACCTCGCAAAAGAAATACTAATTTTATTATACCACAAAAGTTTAATAAGTAAAGAAAAAGCAGATGTTTTTTTGAACTGCCCCAAATTGTGTGGACAACACAATTTGGGGCAATTAAGTTTGCGACTTGGGTCTTGATTTGTTTTTTATTCAATAACGCACTTGATTTTAACACTCTTGACAACCTTAGAGGTTGCGATTGACATCCAATCGAATAAGCCGTATTCGTCAACGAAGGCCGAAAGGTCGGTTCCGTCGGCGGCTGTGAAAGTATAGCCCTCAATACTGTAATTGGTGCCGAGAACGGTGTTTTTGGTGAGGATATGGTCACTCAAGTAGCCCTTGGCAACGACCGTTTCGCCCATAGCCTTACCGTCCTTGTCAAACTCGGCTATTTTAATTCCTGCCGAGGAATATACCCGAACACCTGCGAACTCGACAGGCTTTTCGGAAAGTCCAAGGCAGTTATAAAGATTGGTAGCACAGTCGGGACCCATCTTGTTAAAGGTTGTCTGCGAGTAGTGGATAGTATTGGTCTTATCCATATCAAGCGGTGCAGATGCGGCACAGGTCTCACTTATAGTCGATACCATAAAGAGGTTGTCAATGTCATTGCAAAGACGGTACTGTGCGTTACGTGCGGTGGTAAGGCACATACTTCCCTGGGCAGTTCCGCCTGCTTTATCGGCACGTACAACCGAAATGCCACCGAAGTCAAGACCAAGCTCTTCCATAAATCCGTCGTGCATACTCTTGTATGCGGCATAGTAGGAAGCATCACTCGAAACAGTACTTACACAACCGGGCTTGCCAAACTGTTCCTCGTGCTCACCTTGATTCCACAGATATCCTGCGTAAACTATGTTATAATCCTTGCTCAAAGCATCAAACGATTGCTTATAGATATCAACAGTTCTCTGATAAAGTGCTGCATTTTCGTTACATTCACAGATGTAATCGTCGGGGTTAGGAGTCCACTCGTGAACACCGACTGCACCGACAGCAGCCTGAACAAATACGACCTTGGTACCGGTAAGCTCATTCCACTTGATGCCGAATGAGGGAGAAATACCACCCAGAGTGTTGGTCATTTTGGAGGTGTTACAAAGCTTGGACATATCGCGGTCGGGGGTCAAGGCTGTGATTGCGGTACGGTAGCCACTTGAATAGCAGATACCCTGAGTCGGGAGTATAGGCTCCTCGGAGTACTGTGCAATCTTGCCGTCAAGCACACCGCCAAGTTCACTTGAGAAACCAACGTTTGTGGTAAAGTTAGACTGACCGACGATAAGAATAAGCGAAATATCCTCTTTGGACTTGTCGTAGGGACGGTTATTCTTATGCTTTACAATGTCACCCTTTTTAACCTTTATTGTCAGGGTTGCATCGGCAGTTTCCTCCTCGGAAGCGGCTTCAGATGAAGCGTCACCGACGTTACTTGCATCGGGAGTACCTGATACGGTACTGTTGCCGCCATCGGTATCATCACCGCCGCAAGCACAACACAGTACGCAAGGAACTGCTATCAACTAAAGTGCTGTTAAACGTTTAAATCTCATAAATATCACTACTTTTACGGATAGTTTACTTTTTCAGTATATATCAACGTTTCAGAAATCTCAACACAAAATATTAAGAGTTTACGGTGTTTTGCGGTCTGCCGTCAAGAAAATTTCTGATATTGGACTCAACAACACCCATAAGTCGGATTCTCGTTTCCAAACCTGCCCACGCAACGTGCGGAGTAATTATGCAGTTTTTGATGCCAAGTAACGGACAACTCTCTGACATTGGCTCTTGCCTTATCACGTCAAGACCTGCACCGAGCAGTTTGCCCGAAAGAAGTGAATTTTTAAGTGCTTCTTCGTCGACAAGTCCTCCGCGAGCTGTGTTGATAAGCACGGCACCGTCCTTCATCAAGGCAAAACGCTCGGCCGTCATCATATTTTCCGAATCAGCATTCAACGGACAGTGTAACGACACAACGTCCGACCTTTTGAGTAGCTCATCCAACGTGACCTGCTCGACGGTCGGGTCGTCAACCAAACGGCGCTTGTATACCAAAACCTTCATTCCGAAGGCCTTGGCAATGTCGGCAACGCGTTTACCTATACTGCCGTAGCCCACAATGCCCATCGTCTTGCCCGACAACTCACACATCGGTAATGGGAAGAACGAAAACGTACGGCTTTTTATCCAATCGCCCTTGGCTACAAGGTTGTTGTAGTCATGGGTGCGGTTGACAATTTCAAGCAAAAGTGCAAAGGTCTGCTGGGCAACCGCCTCGGTCGAGTATGACGGCACGTTGCAGACGGTGATGCCGTGGGTCGAGGTGTATTCAAGGTCGATATTATTAAAGCCCGTAGCAAAAAGGCCGATATATTTAAGGCTTTTTGCATCCTTCATATTGTCGGCCGTCATCGGGGTCTTGTTGCATAGAACAATGTCGGCATCCTTAATGCGGTCGGCAACCTCATTGGGTTCAGTAAGACCGAAAATCTTGACCTCGCCGAGCCGATTAAAGCAATCAAACGAAACGTCGCCACCCGTTATGGTGTCAGCATCGGTTATAACTATTTTCATAAGCTTTCTCCTTTAAGGGCAGATTATAATTTTATTATATTTTATATTCGCCATTTTGTCAATTCGGGCTGCAAATAGTCTGTGAATCAATTCTATTTTTTGCGGTTTTGTAGGGAAGGCATAAATGCCTTCCGATAGGTTTTTGGCTGTATTTTCGGAATGGATAAATCCATTCCCTGCCGTATGAACAATAAAATCCCGCAAAAGACTTGTAATTGGCGGTGCTATGTGGTATAATCGGTTGGTAAATTGACAATAATTCGTTTTAATATAAGGAGGAAATGGCTATGGCAGATAAAATGCTCACCTATAAGGGTAAGCCGTTGGTTCGCAAGGGTGACACTATTTATTACGGAAACCCTGCCGAAAAGCACATTGTTATGATTAAGGTAAACACCACCAAGGACGTTGGCGGTATCAAGGTTGCAGACAAGGTTACGGTTCAGTTGATTTTGTCCGATCAGGACCTTAAGATGAAAGACCGTGTCGTAAAATCGAGTGACAAGGTCGGTCTTTACGCCGCAATGGATATCGGTTCTATTTGGCTTGAAAGAACCTTGAAGGGTTGATTTTCACAAAGTGAAAGCGTTGGCAACAAAAGTCGCCAACGCTTTGTTTTTTGTTTAAACCTCAATCTGCTTTTGCTTCCAACCGCAGTTTTCATACTCGGTTTCGGGAAAAACTTTACGCAATATTCCGCCTGCGCGGTCAACAAATACACTGTAAATGGGATAATCGTTGTTGTAATATCCCTCATAAGCACCAAGGCCTACCTGTGTAAGCTGTGCCATATTGCTTGTACTCAACGTGTGCCACGTGGTTTTCATAAAGCCAAACAGTCCAAACTCAACAACCGAGTCGATACAAAGTTTATTGTTGAGTCGGCTGTCAAACGGGCGGCAGATAACGTCGAAGCCTTTGTCCTTGAACAACTTTGAGGATTCAATAAGCCCATCGGTCACGTTGTACTGCCAATCGGCTTGTACATTATATTTTGATAACAAAATTTATAAATTTCCGAACAGGCTTTATTTTTGCGGTATTTAAGCGGTGACGTTTTATACACCGATTTGAAAACAGTGCTGAAATGCTTGGCATCATTATATCCCGCATAGTGAGCAATCTCCTCAATGCTCATTGCACTGCCGTGCAACATTTCAGAGGCGTGCTCCATCCGAAGCTTCAGAAGATATTTCGCAGGCGATATGCCAAAAACCGCAACAAAATGCCGTCTGAACTGCGTGTCACTCAAGTTCACCTATTTGCAAAGGTCGAGAATATGCAAGTTAGGCTCCTTAAAGCGTTGCTCCATTCGTTCGATAGCAGGCAAAATGCTATGGTAAGAATAATTGCGGTTTTCGGTGCCGTCAGGTGTTGAAAGTTTTTCGAGTATTTTGTAAAAACAATTTCAGCACCTCTAGCCTTAAATCAACAATAATCCGCTTGAAAAAGGACCCCGACAACCATTATAGCATAAATATTGAGAAGAGTGAAGAGGTAATAACCAAAAAAGAACTGGTCAAAAACCGTGGATTTTCATCCTATTGGATTAACTTTAATTATTTTTCTACCATTACACAAAACTTCTCTCATAATAGTATCATCAGGGAACGGAAGTTCTGTGCAAAGATCAAAATGAATTTCTGATTTTACCTCTCTAGAAAATAGTTCATCAATATGGCAACTGAACAAATCAGCCATTGTTGGTAAAAACGATATGTCAGGAGCGGTTTTTGCATTTTCCCATTTTGAAACTGCTTGAAAAGTCACACCTAATTCTTTTGCAAGTTCCTCTTGGGTTAATCCGCACTTTTTCCGATATTTTTGTATATTCGCTGCTAAAACAATATTTGTGTTATCCATCATATCAGCTCCTTTACTGATATAATTATAACAGATAACACACAAGCACACAATAAAAGAAAAGTTGATATTTTTCAACCTGAGGTTGAATGTAATGTACATATTAAAATATGAATATAAAGAAAAAACTCTCGTTCTTCGGAACGAGAGTTTTTTGGGAGTTTTGAACTTAGTGGCACGAATGAAATGTGCCTAAAAGCCGAGGATTTTCTTCCATTCTTCGCGGTTTGTTCAGCCGTCCGCATTTTATCTTGCGGTCGAAAAAAGTTTTAATAAATGGCGATGCATAAGGTAAAACAATTCCACAAAACCATGCTGTATAAGAAACTTCTTTACTTTAGCAACGGTAGACAGAGTGGAATACGGCATCTCGCGGATGATCGTGTAAAAAGGCTCTGTCCGCAGAAACCTTATCGCTTCCTTTCGTCGTCCTCTTTTATTCGGATTGTCCTTGTGATAAAACTTTAAATATAACACCTCTGTGACAACACCAAACAAATACCGCTCATAATCGTGCCATAACCGACAATACGACGGGTCCCCGAATTTTTCTGCCAGTTCTTGATTCATTCTCTTAACAATCGGATTCAGAGTTTCCGCAAGCATAACGCGCTGAACGTCCATGTTGTCAGAATAACGATGACAAACACTTGCATCATTAATGCGATAGTGATAGAGCACTTTATCAATTTGATAAAATGTACTGGCCTTCTCAAGACAACGAGCAATAAACACCTTGTCCTCGCTTTTCGCCAAACCCAAAGGATATGAAAGATCGTTTTTCAAAAAGAAATCTCGCCTATAGACCTTATCCCAAGAATAATATATCGGCGATGTGTGTGCTGGTGGCACCGCCACTAAGCTATGGTACAAAAGCTCTCGATCTTCCGCCACTGATAGATCATATACCCTGTCGCACTCAATGGTATACCGCAATGTATAGCTTTCACGCTCTTCCCGAACATACTTAAACATCAGCAAATCGTGTGAATTGTATTGAAGCTCATCTTTCAAAATCTCGCAGGCATTAAGTTCCAGCCAATCATCTGCATCAACAAACATGATCCAATCGGCACCAGCCGTTTGGATTCCAATGTTTCTGGCAGCGGAAACCCCTTTGTTAATTTGATGAATCACCTTGATGCGCGGATCAAAAGCCGCAAAATCATCACACATTTTTGCACATTCGGATATACTTCCATCATCCACAAGGATGATTTCAATGTCTGGCATACTTTGGTTCCGCAAGCTATTGATGCAGCACTCAAAATACTCTTGGGAAACATTATAGATCGGTACAATGATGCTAAAAAATGGTTTCGTCAATTATCTTTCCTCCTGAAAAATCTGTTTTTTATGCGTTACTCTCGTGACCGTTCTAACCGCTTTGGCTTGTTCACGCACAACCCAAACGCGCCTTAATTTATGATAAACCTTTTCAAAAAAGCTTCTTTTCGCACATATAGATTTTAACGCTTCAAAATCATGATCGTCTATGCTCTTTATGATTTTTCTTCTATTAAAAGGACGCGGAACAGATACATATGCCGCAGAATTATATTGTATTGCATCACGAATATCGGTTTCCCTATATACAGCCTGTTTTCCAACTTTATCAAACAGGTGTTTTCCTTTTTCTGTATTTACGAAAACAAGGGAAGTTCCTTTATCATCAAACATATTTGGCATCAACTTGTTAATGCCCCAAAAATCCGCCAATGTTATATCGCTATTTCTGCACAGACTTTTACAACAGCATTTATAACAGGATGGTCTGAGTAGCCTATTGCTTAAATATGCCCTCATAAACACATCTTTTCTATGCGGCTCACTATGCACGATGTCTTTTCCCAGATGCACTGTAACAGAATAATTAAGCCAGCCAAGTGTTTTGTCGCGGAAAGACGGATGGATTATGGTGTTGATTTCGCGCTTATGCAGCAATTCCAGATGCCTTAAATACGCCTTCCACAGCGTTGACGACGGAACGCCGTGACATACTATATCCTGTGTATACAAACAGTCGTAGTTCTTGCCTAAATATAACTGCAACCCGCTAATTTGGCAGGGGGTGCCCGAAAATAAGACAGGACGACCCGTTTCCAAAATCTCTTTTGCGTGCTTATAGCTGTCTCCTATGAGGCTTTGCACATACTTAGAGCCACGAAGCTTATATAGATCCTCTTTATTGTCTATACAAATATGCTTTACTTCTAAACCGTCATCAAAGGATGCTCCGAAAACAACACCGCCCAAATCTAAGATGCTTTCCGCAAAAAGAGTAAACATTCCTCCTGAACTGGACGAGGCGCGGATGTCCTCATCTAAGTTGTAACATGCATAAACATCCGGAACATTTACACTTGCCAACGGCTTTAACATGTGGCAAACCTTTGTGCAGAGCCCACATTCAATGCATTTGCCCTTGTCAACAATCGGATACAAAAAACCCTCATGATCCGTAATCATTGAAATACATTGTTTAGGGCACGCATTTACACAGGCATGACAACCGGAACACTTTGACTTATTTTTTACGTTAATCATTTTCATCCTTCTTATCATGTAAACCAAGTGCGTTCTTTAAAAAGTTTATAGCCTTTTCTCTTTCAAAATCTAAAATTTCAGAGATATGGTGATAATCCTTTTGGAATTCATCCCCTGCTTGAATGTGTTCGAAAAATCTGCCTGTCAAATTCAATTTCCCAAGCAGACTTTCAATCCTTGAATGCATATCATTATTTTCATCGACTCTGCGGAAAACAATGAAAGGTGAATCCATAAGTATGGAAAAAACACTGGCATGAAAAGAATCAGTACATACCAACGAAGCGTTTTCAATAAGCCAAATAAACTCCGCAGGCCCCGTGTGATGCCAGTAATCGTTTTCTTCAAATTTGTTCAAGGATATAATCTTCAAATTGTTTTCTTCAGCGATTCTTTTCACATACAGGTCTGTTTTTTCGGAAATGCTACCCAAAAAATATGTAAGTATGTAGTTGCCCTGAATATCAAATTTTGGTTTTTTGGATACTGCTTTCCATCCATTTTTATCTATCATAAGAGTTGGGTCAATTAATACCTGCGCTTCCCGACCTGTCAACTGCTTAACAATTTGCGCACCTGCATCTTCGCGAACCGAAATGCACCGCATATCGGTTAAATACTTTTTATATCTGTCAACGGTTTTTTCAGGTAGTGCACTTATCCCAAAGCTCGCCGCATATGAAATGCGTTTATCTTTAGCCGCAAATGCCGCAAAATAAGTGGAATGTCCTGCAAAATTAGGATTCCAAATTTGATCGCTTCCGCAAATGTAATAATCAAATATACTGCTATCAGAACGAATAATCTTACGCTTTATTTTTTTAGAAAACAATGAAAATAAACGTAATCGGGTACAGTTGTTTATTACTACATCCAATTTATTTCCTCTTAAAATTCCTGCGAGGAAATGATAACAAATTAGGAATAACCGATTGTTTTTGACGCTTTCCTTAAGAAAAGACACTAACCCGTTTTTGCAATAAATTATTTCAACAGGCTTAACTCTCAACTTTTTAATCACTTCTGATAAAGCATAGGCTTGCAATCGATTCCCATAATTTCTCAAGCCAAACAACGTTATTATTCCTACTTTACGCATAAATCTCATCATCCTCTAATCATATTTGATATCGGGAAGCTTATGCTTCCTTGATTGCATCAACAGCCCCTCACTGCATTCTGCAGTCAAAATTACTATGTTTATTGTACCATAAAAAAACATTCTCTGCAACACAAAAAAAACAGAGGGCTTCTCTATGCCAAGAGAATCTCCGCCTGTCAAATAGCCACACACCCCAAGCGAGTGTGACAGTTATGAATTTTGAGTTGCAAAAACGGCTAAAAGCCGCAAGGTTCCAGATTTTTATATTGATGCTGGAGGCGCAAGAGATTTAAATGAAGCACTCCTTATCGTGCCGTTAGCTTCTTCGTGTTCCCAAAGGGAACGCTTTATCTCCAAAACAAAAAGCACTCCATACGGAGTGCTTTTTGTTTTGTCATTCGTGTCCGAAAAAGAACTGGGCAAAAACCGAAGTTTACTTTAGACTATCATATCTATCTTTGATATCATCATACAAATCAGGTGCTTGATCCTTCAAATAATCACTAAAGTCATACTCTCCATCACCGTTATGATCTTTATAAGAGTTACCACTATAACTATACTTGCTATCAGTATTAGTATCATAATCGTAATCATTACTTCCACAACCAACTAAGCATACACCCATAACAGCCAAAACAGCCAATATACAAAAAATCTTTTTCATAATAAACTACACCTCTCTAATAGTTTAAATCAAGCTTTGATTTTCTTCGGACATTGCGCATCAAATGGTATTTGCCAATGTCCGTTTATCTTTTCTGCTCCAATGGTAACTTTAAGTATCCCTAATTTGCACCACTTACGAATCGTAGCTTCGCTATAGCCCCATTTTTCAGCAACCTCTTTTACGGTTAAATATTTCATTACATCACCCCCCCGCAATATATTAACCGTTATTGGTTAATATTATTATATACCATATTCGGTTATTATTGTCAATAGGGAGGATTGAAAATTATGATTTCCTATAATAAATTATGGCAAACTATGAAAGAAAAAGGCGTTACGCAATATACACTCATAAAGAAATATGGAATTAGTCCTGGTCAAATAACCCGATTAAAACGAAATGAAAGCGTAAGTACACACACAATAGAAATGTTTTGTAGAATCTTAAAATGTAATGTTGAAGATATTATGCAGTATATAGAAAATGAAGAAATGTAAAAAGCCGTGAAATTCACGGCTTATTTTTTTGTTATTTTGTTTTCAATGGTAATACAAGAGGTTGTTAGTATTCGTTGTATTCTACCACAAAGGTTTCTATGCTTTTTAAAAGTTTCTTCATCAATAGAATTGTTTGAATATAAAAGTTTCAACCAGCTTTCAGTTTCAACGCATTCTTTACGAGCGATTTTGAATTTGGATAGCATGTCAGGTAAACTTTGAGGGTATTGCGCTTCGGTTATATTAGCAAATACACTTGATGATTTGCGAATTTGAAAAATAATATTAGAATTGCCTTTGTGTTCTAAAGATTTACAGAGAGACTCAATATCAACTGCCAACTGTTCAGCGTTTTTTAGTAATGGATTATCTTTCATATTCTCACCTCATTAATAGTGTAGCAGAAAACCTTTTGTAAATCAAGGCGAAGCCTTGTATGTAATCCGACGAAGTCGGAATGTAATCTTTTCGAAGAAATGTATGTAATCAATCCGAAGGAAATACACCTACGGTGATGCCATACACGCTACGCGTGATTACATTCGTCTTACGACGATTACATACCAACCCTTCGGATTGGATAAAAATAAGAGCAAGTCGAAAGACTTGCTCTTATTTTTTGGCTCCCCCAACTGGGCTCGAACCAGTGACATCATGATTAACAGTCATGCGCTCTACCGACTGAGCTATCGAGGATCATCAGTCACAATTTTTCGGTGGACGGCTTGTGACCTTGCCGTTTTGTTCCTCAACTCTTTTTGTGATACATACTTACGTATGGACTACCGACTGAGCTATCGAGGAATATCGGTATCTTATTTAGTTTTCGCATTTTTTTACAGAGTCATGCGCACATCTCTCCACCGTTTGCCGTTCGCGATTACTTTTCGCTAAGCGTTCCGCTTAATACTAAGTGTAGTGATTAATGCTCACATGGCAAGATACCGCATGCGGTATGCGCATTGCTTTTATCACACTTGCTTTGGGCGGTTTCGCTGCGCAAAAACAGTTATCAACTGTTTTTTGCTTGCTACGACTTTGCTATCGAGGAATATCGGTAACATATTTAATTTCTGCAATATTTTTAAAAATATACATTAAAAACCGAATGAGATGGAAACGAAGCTCAAACTGTGCGCTGAACTCTGAATAATAAACAGTAGTTCAAGCC
>JAZTYO010000028.1:0-52312 GCA_045636945.1 Acutalibacteraceae bacterium
TAAGCGCGAGTGTTATGAATAATAATTCCTGAAGGGAGCTCAAAATGAACAAAGGTTTAAAAACAATACTGTACATTGCGATACCGTTAGTGCTTGTAATGGTCATCGCCAGTGTGATGTACAGCTCGGAAAAGGCTGAAACGATTGATTACTCTAAAGTGATTCAGCTTATAAGCGAGGATAAAGTAAGTGAGACCGAGCTTAATTTCTACAACGGTACTCTTTCTTACGTAACCCGTGAAGACGGCAAAAAGCACACTATTGAAGTCGTTGGTGAGGTGTTCTATAACGATGTCCGTGAAATGATTCTCGAAAAGAATACGGATAAAAACGAGGACGGTTCACTTAACACCGCAAACGATATTATCGTAAACTATGAAGCAGGTGGAGAAGGCTCATGGCTTATGAGTATGCTTCCCACACTTATTATATTCGGTGTCGTCATCTTCGTATTTTTCTTTATAACACGCAAGATGAATGGCGGTGGCGACAAGACTATGTCGTTCGGTAAAGCCCGTGTTAAAAAGGGTGAGGACGATAAGCGCAAGACCACTTTTGCCGATGTTGCAGGTGCCGACGAGGAAAAAGAGGAAATGGCCGAGCTGGTACAGTTCCTTAAAGACCCCAAGAAGTTCAATGAGCTTGGCGCAAAGATTCCCAAAGGCGTACTGCTTGTAGGCCCTCCGGGAACCGGTAAGACCTTGCTTGCACGTGCCGTTGCAGGTGAAGCAGGCGTTCCGTTCTTCTCGATTTCGGGTTCTGATTTTGTCGAAATGTTCGTCGGTGTCGGTGCATCTCGTGTCCGTGATTTGTTCGACCAGGCAAAGAAAAACTCTCCTGCCATCATCTTCATCGACGAAATCGATGCTGTCGGACGTCAGAGAGGTGCAGGTTTAGGTGGCGGTCACGACGAACGTGAGCAGACTTTGAACCAGTTGTTGGTTGAGATGGACGGTTTTGGTGCTAACGAGGGTGTTATCATCATCGCCGCAACCAACCGTCCCGATATTCTTGATAAAGCTTTACTTCGTCCAGGTCGTTTTGACCGTCAGATTATGGTTAATTACCCTGATGTCAAGGGTCGTGAGGAGATACTCAAGGTTCATTCTAGAGGCAAGCCGTTGGGCCCCGACGTCAACCTCAAGACCATTGCACAGTCCACTGCAGGGTTCACCGGTGCTGACCTTGCAAACCTTTTGAATGAGGCAGCTTTGCTTGCCGCAAGAGCCAACCGTAAAGCAATTATCGAGGCCGATATTGAGGAAGCCACTATCAAGGTTATGATGGGTGCCGAGAAGAAGTCGAGGGTTATCAAGGAAAAGGACAAGATGATTACCTCTTACCACGAGGCAGGTCACGCAGTTGTTTCTTACTTCCTGCCCACTCAGGACCCCGTTCATCAGATTTCAATTATACCTCGTGGTATGGCCGCAGGTTATACAATGTACCTGCCCGACCAGGATAAGGGTCATATATCCAAGACCAAGATGGAGGAGGACATCTGCTCTTTGCTTGGCGGACGTGCCGCAGAAGAGCTTACTCAGGACGATATCTGTACCGGTGCATCTAACGATATCGAGCGTGCAACCGAATTGGCTCACAATATGGTAACCAAGTTCGGTATGAGTGCCAAGGTTGGTCTTGTGAAGCTTGGTACCGGCAACAATGAGGTGTTCTTGGGACGTGATTTCTCGTCTACTCCCAACTATTCCGATACTATGGCCGCCGTTATCGACAACGAGGTACGCGATATCATTATGTCGCAGTACGACAAGGCTAAGGATATTCTCACTAAGAATATGAAGAAGGTTCACAAGGTCGCACAGCGCCTGTTTGTTGACGAAAAGATTTCGGGCGAAGATTTCCGCGACATTATGAACGAAGTCGAACTCGATTTTTAAAATAACGCTAAAATACTAAAAGCAAAAGCCGTTTCGAATTATCCGAAACGGCTTTGTTGTTATCAAGATGTTTGGGGTCACACATAGTTAAATCCAAACGAAATATTAAGGTGTGATTTGTTAATTATACCCGTATGTTTTTGCGGTTTTAAAGAGGGTTGCGATTTCCTGGAGGAGGCATTGGTTTTCAGGTGCTTTTAAGTCAGGGTCAGTCATATAAAGCTGCTTTGCGGCATTACCGGCGGCACGGAAAAGTTCCATATCCTCCGACAAATCGGCAATTTTCAGTTCGGGCAGACCGTGCTGACGCTTGCCCAAAAAATCACCCGGACCGCGAAGACGCAAATCCTCGTCGGCGACCTTGAAGCCATCGTTGGTACTGCACATAAATTTCAGCCTCTGCTTGGTTTCACCGCCCTGCTTATCCGACAAAAGGATGCAGGTTGAGGCATACTGACCTCGTCCAATACGACCTCTCAACTGATGCAACTGACTGAGTCCAAAGCGTTCAGCATTTTCAATAAGCATAATGACGGCATTCGGCACGTCGATGCCAACTTCGATAACGGTGGTTGAAACAAGCAGTTGAATTTCACCGCTTGCAAAGGCTTTCATAACTGCATCCTTTTCCTTGGGCTTCATTTTGCCGTGAAGCAGACCGACCGAATAACCTTTGAAATCGTTTCCCTTGATATCCTCGAAATATTTCACGGCCGAAGCAAGGTCGACAGTTTCACTTTCCTCAACCATCGGGCAGACTATATAGCCTTGTCGGCCTTGGTCAAGATGGTCGCGGATGTAGTTATATGAACGCTTGCGGATAGAGGAATCAATGAGATATGTTTTTATAGGCTGACGTCCGCGGGGGAGGGAATCGATTATACTTATATCAAGGTCGCCATAGAAAATCAGCGACATCGTACGCGGAATAGGTGTGGCCGACATAACCAGCATATGCGGTTCGTTACCCTTGGATGTAAGGCTTGTACGTTGTTCAACACCAAAACGGTGTTGTTCGTCGGTGACGATTAACCCTAATGAATTGAATTTAACATCCTCCTGCAAAACCGCGTGAGTTCCGATAACTATATCGTATTCACCGTTTGAAATGGCCTGCTTGATGCGATTTTTGTTAGCCTTGGTTACAGAGCCTGTCAAAAGAACTGTGTTTATAACGCTGTTTTTAAAGAGGCTTTGGAAGGTTTTGAAATGTTGTTGAGCAAGCACCTCGGTCGGTGCCATAATAACGGTTTGCCAACCGTCTCTTGCTGCACAAAAGGCCAATGCCGCCGCAACCATTGTTTTACCCGAGCCAACGTCACCCTGCACAAGACGGCTCATCGGTCTGCCCGAATTCATATCCTTAAGGCACTGCAAAATTGCGTTGTTTTGCGCTTCGGTCAAGGTAAAGGGTAGGGTGGACTTGAATTCCTCAAGGGCATAATCGGTGATTTTCACGGGAGTATAGGTGCTGCGGCTGCTTTTTTGAAACAAAATCCCCGTTTGCAGGAAGAAAAGCTCCTCAAAAACCAAACGTTTTCTTGCTGCTTCAAGTTGTTTTACTGATTTTGGAAAATGTATACCCCAAAGCGCCTCTTTCAAAGATACAAGACCGTGTTGCTGACGCAAATTTTCGGGTAACGGGTCGTTCGGCACAAACTGTTCAAGCACAGTTTTTATGATTTTTGAGATTGCTTTTGAGTTCAGTCCTGCGGTCTGCGGATAAATAGGGCATACATTTTGCTCCGAAACGTCATAGATTTCGGGGGCAGACATTTCACTTGAAAAAAGAGTGCGGTTTACAAGACCGTAAAAGAGGAATTCCTTACCAAATTCTAGCTTTTCAGCCACATACTTTTGGTTATAAAGCGTTATTTCAACGTTTTCCTCGCCGTCGTTGGCAAAGAATTTATAAAGCACCATCTTGTGACGGACGTATATCTCTCTAACTTCGCTGAACACCTTGGCTTTTATGCAACAAGGACGGTCAAACGGGGCTTCACGAAGCTTCAAGGGATGCGAACGGTCGATATATCCTCTTGGGTAATGGCGCAAAAGAGCGCCGACGCTCTCCACACCGAGCTGTTTAAACAACTCAGCGCGTTTTTCGCCGACGCCTTTTATATATCTGATGTTATCATCGATATGCATATTATTCTACCGAAATAATGAAATAGTATACGGGCTGACCACCGTTGACAAGTGTAACCTCAATATCCGAACCAAGTGCTTCCTGCAAAGAAGAGGAAATCTTCTCGGCATCTGCTTCACTGACATCCTCACCGTGGATAAGGGTGACAAATGCCGAAGTATCGGTGCTGATATCCTGAGTGAGTTTAATTACGCACTTTTCAAGGTCGGTTTCGGTGAAGGAAACCTTGCCGTTGGCAAGTGCCAAAAGCTCACCCTTCTTAATCTGATGTCCGTCATAGTCGGAGTCTCTTGCAGCAAAGGTAACCTGACCGGTCTGAACGTTTGCGTATGCTGCCTGCATAGCCTCTGCATTGGTATCGGCATCCAAATCGGGGTCGAAGTTCAGCATAGCGGTGATACCCTGAGGGATGGTACGTGTGGGCAGAACAACAACCTTACGGGAACTGAGCTTTACGGTCTGCTCAGCGGCCATAATGATGTTCTTGTTGTTAGGCAATACGAAAACGGTCGAAGCAGGAGTCTGCTCGATAGCAAAGAGAATATCGTCGGTGCTCGGGTTCATAGTCTGACCACCCGAAACAATCTGGTCTGCACCAAGGTCGGTGAAAAGAGCCTGCAAACCGTCACCTGCGGCAACAGCAACAAAACCAAAGTCCTTTTCAATGGCAATGGGCTCGGTTTTTTTAGGCTCGGCAGGTGCATTGGACTCGTTCTTACTGTCGTGTTTGGTGCGTTCATGTTGGTCACGCATATTTTCAACCTTCATATTGATAAGCTGACCGAAGGTAAGACCCTTCTCGAAAGCGTTACCGGGATGGTCGGTATGAACGTGAACCTTGATGATTTCGTCGTCGTCAACAACAACAACACAGTCACCGATAGAATCAAGATATGCTCTAAGACCCTTGGGGTCTTTGTTGGTATCATCGCGTTTTACAATAAACTCGGTGCAATAGGTAAAGGTAATCTCGGCCTCGGACTCGGCAGCAGCATTACGGCTATTTAACTCAGACGAGTCAGCAGCCTTGGGTGATTCGGCAGACTCAATCATCTTGCCGTCGCGGATTACCGATAGCATACCTTGTAAGATAACTACAAAGCCCTTACCACCTGCATCAACAACACCAGCTTTTTTAAGAACAGGGAGGATTTCGGGAGTTTCAGCCAAAGCTTTTTCGGCACCCTTTAACATATATTCGAAGGTTTCAACAACGTTACGGCCCTCGTTGTATGCCTTTCTTGCATATTCGGAAGCAACACGTGCAACGGTCAGAATAGTACCCTCGGTAGGCTTCATAACTGCGTTGTAAGCAGCCTCAACACCAAGCTTTATAGCGTTGGCAAGGCTTTCGGAATCCATAACCTCCTGACCCTTGAGACCCTTGGAAAAGCCTCTGAACAAAAGGGAAAGGATAACACCTGAGTTACCTCTTGCTCCGCGAAGCAGGGCAGAAGCATTGGTCTTGGCAACCAACTCGGCTGAAGCATTATCATCAAGCTGTGCCAACTCACGGGCAGAAGCACTGATGGTCATAGACATATTTGTACCCGTATCACCGTCGGGAACTGGGAAAACGTTAAGCTCATCGACTGCCTGGCGGCAATTGACGATATTGTTTGCGCCGGAAAGCAAAGCATCGCGCAAAATATTTCCTTTGATCAAAACTAACAACTCCTTAAAATACGTACGATAACGCTAAGTGTGAAGATTATTCCTTGATGCCGTCAATACGCACGGTAACCTTGCCGACATTGATGCCGCATTCCTCGCTAACGACGTATTTTACCTTATGTGTAATACTTTTTGCAATGGCATTGATATTCATACCGTATGCAACGATGATGTGAAGGTCAACATTAATCATATCGATATCGCCGGTTATGTTTATACCCTTTTCGGTATAGTCCTTTTTAGAAAAGATATTGCGGAACTTCTGCTTGCCGTGGGGTGCCATTCCTGCAACACCAAAGCAAGAGGATGCAGCGTTTCCGATCAGCTTTGCGAGATAATCCTCGCCCAAGGTGATAGAACCGGTTTTAGTTTCATAGGCAATCATTGTATGGTACCTCCAATGTTTATTTTATATTTTTAAATCCGAAATACGCATCGGAAACAGAAGACATATTAATTGAATTTATCTTAGAACTGCAGGCTACAAGACCTTGACGGTGACACAGAGGGATAATAGGAATCTCGGCATTGAAAGCGTTGATTATATCAACAAGCGACATATCATCCGCGTAGAAGCCCTTTACAGCTTTATCCAAAAGCGGAATTGACGAAACATTCAAAGGGACAGAAGACGTGGTATCAGCAGGAGTTTTATCCTCGGTTCCGTTATCGTCACCGTTGTTCTCAACCTTTTCGTCAGATGCATCACCTTCGGTTTTTTCGTTGCTTGACGGTGCCTGTTTTAAAGCAGGTATGCCATAGGCCAACGAGCCACTTGTTGTGACCAACTCGGTTACATCCATATTTTTAGGCAACTGAGTTTCGGCAATATACAGGTCGTAATTGTCATAGGTCAATGCCTCAACGTACTTGTTCCACTCCAAAACCTCAAGGTTTATTTTAAAGCCTGCGGTTTCGAGCTGCTGTTTTACAAGATCGGCAGTTTTGAGTCTACGGGGATTTTCCTGATTGACTATAAGCTTAAAGGTGATAGGCTTTCCTTTGGAATTTACAACAAATCCCTCATCATCCTTACTATTATAACCGATATCTTCCAAAATCGCAACAACATTTTCTGAATCTGCGGTTTTTGTCAGATTCTGAAGGCTTCCTGCATCATTCCAAGCCGAGTTAAAAAGGCCTGTGGCAGGGGTTGCATACTCAAAATATGCCTCATTGCAAATGGAGGTACGGTCAACTGCGATGGCCAAAGCATACCGCATTTTGGCGTTTTCGAGGAAGGTGTTATCAAGATTTGCGCCAAGATAAACGAGGTTGTTCAGATTGACCGATGAAATATTGCCACTCATAGGCGGAATAATACCGTCGGCAAGGTCGGTGTAGTAAATACTGACGTTAGAAACCTCAAGATTGTATTTTTCAACGGCCTCATCGGGAGCGTTGATAAGCTTTATGGTTTTGACCGAGGGTGCGTTAAAGGAGTATTTTGCATTAACGGTCAGTGCTTTTTCCTCTGTGTCAAAAATATATGCGCCTGAGCCGATGGGGGGCAGGGCTATTTTGTTCTCGTCGGTCAGAGTGTCGGTGTCTTTCTTTATTATAGGAAAGTCAAGCAGGTTGGCAAAGTAAGGGTCGGCCTTTGAGAGGGTTACTAAAACCTTGCCATCCTCGGTTGCTTTATAGGATTTCACATCCTTTAACTGATGTTTGTAGGCAGTAAGTTCACATCCCAAAGCCAACTTCAAAGAATAAACGACATCCTCAGCGGTAACGGGTGTGCCATCGGAAAATACGGCATCTTTCAAGGTTATTAAGCAATCATTTTTATCAAAGTCAACCGATTTTGCAAGGTAAAACTGCGGTTGGAATTCAGGATCGAGCTTGACCAGCGGGTCGTACATAAGGAAACTCAGCTGACGGTTAATGGACGTTTCTGCCTTGTAAGGGTTTAAGGAGTCGCTCGCGGCATACAAAAGTGTGACGTCGGGTACGGTAGCGGTGACGTTGGAGGTTGTATTGGAGGAGGTGTTGTCCGAAGTGTTGTCATTGCCACAACCGACAACCAATAAAAGCATTATTAAGAGTAATAATACGGCAAGAATTCTTTGGAAACTCATTCGGGTCAACCTCCTTTTGTTATTTTATACTTATTCGTTCAACAGATACGGTTTTGCCCGTGTTGTTGTCAATTTCAAAAATGCATCCGTCAAGTCGGCATTTACCCTTAGCCAACTCGAACTTTACAGGTGCGTTGTCCTTGATTTTTGCGATGGAAAGCTCGGGTTTTACGCCCAAAATCGAATTATCGGGACCCGTCATTCCAATATCCGAAATATAACCTGTGCCGTTTTCTAAAATCTGTTCATCGGCGGTGGCTACGTGGGTGTGAGTTCCGAAAATGGCAGAAACCTTGCCGTCAAGATAATATGCCAAAGCCTTTTTTTCGGCAGTGGCTTCAGCGTGGAAATCAACTAAAATAATGCGGATTCCGTCGGCCTTTGCCTTGCTCACAAGCAAGTCAGCACAAGCAAATGGTTCATCAGCCTCGGGCATATAAACACGTCCTGCAAGGTTTATTACAGCCACTCTGCGAGCACCCAAGTCAACCTCGGCATAGCCTTTGCCCGTGCCCGAGGTGTGCATATTGTGAGGACGTAGAAGGAACGGGTCGGAATCCAAACGGTCGAAAATTTCCTTTCGGCGCATCGAATGGTTACCGCCTGTAATAACGTCGGCACCTGCCGAATAAAGCATTCCAGCAGAAACAGGTGTTATTCCGTTGCTGTCAGCCGAATTTTCACCGTTGACAATGCATAAATCTATTTTGTTGTCACTTTTTATTTTGGGCAAGGTTTTGAGCAAAAATTCGCAACCGATATTTCCGCAAACATCACCCACGGTCAGTATTCGCATATTTGTTTCCTCAGTCTAATAATCGTTGCGAAGCAACATATCGAGTGCTATGCACATATCGAGATTTAACCAATTAATTATATCATAAAGACGGTTATTTTTCAATCATTTTGTGTTTTGTAACAAACGGAAAGCCTGTTTCAAGCAAAACGAGTCCTGCCATTACAAAAATTATACCCAAAATACCGAACAACCCCATATTTTCGCCGAAGTACAAAGCACCTGTAAGCGATGCTACTGCAGGCTCCAGAATGGCAATGACCGAGGCTTTTCCTGCACCGATTTTTGCAAGGCCGAAAGTGTAGAGCAGGTAAGGAAGCACCGTGCAGGTGACGGCAATGCCAACCGACCATAATACATTCACACCGCTTGAGAGCAAAACTGCAAGCTTGGGCAGGTTGCAAATCGGAAGCACACCGATCGAAGCAAACAAAAAGGTGTAAAAAGTTACGGTTAATGAACTGTATTTGACCGAGGCATATTTGCCGAAAATTGAGTAAAGCGCATATCCAAGACCTGACAAAAGTCCGTAAACAAGTCCGATATTTGTCAATACAAGCGACCCCGAAAGGCAAACCAAAACACATCTGCCAAAGCAGATGATAAAGGAAACTATTTTATGTAGGGTCATCTTTTCTTTGAACAACGGTACGGCCAACGAAGTGACCCAAATCGGTGAGGTGTACATCAGAATGCAGGCGATTGACAGAGAATTTTCGCCAATGGATGACATATAGCAGATGTTAAAAAACAAAAAGCTACAGATACCCGTGCCGAAAAACATCCAAAGGTCACGAAGTTTGATTTTGAACAGTTTAGGGTCTTTTATGGCAATGATAAAACCTATTATGATAACGGTGATAAAGGCACGGACGGCAACGGTTTGTACCGCAGAAAAGCCATTTTCACTCATAGTTCTTGTAAAGATGCCGATAGTACCCCAAAGCACCGCCGCCAACAAAACGGCCACTTCGCCTAATCGGTTTTTTATCCAACTCATAGCCTCACCACCCATATATCATTAACATTATAATTCTACTACTTATCACGGTGCATTGCAAGAAAAATGTATTTTGTAATATGTGATAAAGTTTTGTTATTATTTGAGTTCATATTTTACAGGCAGAATGCAAATAAGGTTTGCATTCTTAAGTAATATGTGGTAAAATATAGTGAATATTTATGTGTATGAGAAATTTTGACGGATTGGAGGCGGTTTTGTGGATAAAAGACCTATCGGAGTTTTTGATTCAGGCCTTGGCGGTCTTTCGGTTATCAAGGAACTGAACCGCGTTTTGCCCGATGAAAATATTGTTTATTTTGGCGATACGGGTCGTGTGCCTTACGGAACAAAAAGTCCCGAAACTATAGTGAAATATGCCCGTCAGGACGAGAAGTTTTTGCTTTCGCACGACGTGAAGTTAATAATTGCCGCCTGCGGTACTGTCAGTTCGGTTGCAGGGTTTACAGCGGATGAATTACCAGTGCCGTTTATCGAGGTTGTAACTCCCGCTGCAAATGCCGCAGTTCGGGCAACCAAGAACGGTAAAATTGGTGTTCTCGGTACTGCCGCAACGGTAAACAGTAGTTCTTATAAAACTGCGATGCTTAAAATCAATCCCAAAATTGAGGTTTGGCAGGTTGCCTGCCCTCTGTTTGTTCAGTTGGTTGAAAGCGGATGGATAAGCCGTGACGACGAGGTCACGATAGCCACCGCAAAACGCTATTTACAACCGCTTATTGAAGCAGGAGTTGATACCGTAATTTTGGGATGTACCCATTTCCCTGCCATAAAGGACATTATAGGTGACATTATAGGCGATGGTGTCACGCTTATAAATTCGGGAGAGCAGGCTGCATTGGCTGCCGCCGATTATCTTAAAGAAAACGCTCTTTTGGGTGAGGGTGGACGACGACGATACTTCGTCAGTGACCGTGCCGAGTCGTTTGCATCCATTGCAGGAATCCTGCTTGGCTCCGACATTCCGTTGGACGTTGAAACGGTCAATCTTGACCTTGCGGGAGGTTGACTCAAATGCAGGATGTTGTAATTGAAATTAAAAGCATTCAAGAGGTTGACGGCGATTCCGATTCTATCGAGCTTACCACCGTCGGCAAAATGAACACCATCGGCGGAAAGACCTATCTCAAATATGAGGATAGTGCCGCCACGGGTGTCGAGGGTGTGAGTTGCCTTATAAAGGTTGACCCCAAGGAAAACTCGGTCGTTATGCAACGTTCGGGAATTCTGAACTCAAGAATGTATATCAAGGAAGGTCAACGTCACATCTGCCACTATGAAACTGGGCAGGGAACACTCGTTTTGGGAGTGTTCGGTGAGACCGTTGAGGACAAGCTGACCCAAAACGGCGGTAGTCTTTATATGAGCTATACGCTGGATGTAAACTACGGTATGGTCAGCCGTAACAAAGTAGAAATTAACGTAAAACAAGCCTGAGAAGGGATAGAAAAATATGTCTAAAATAGTTTTTGAAACAAGAGAAGGAATAAAGGGCATAATTATTGCCGCCGCAAAAAAGGCAATGGCCAATGGTACTCTGTCCGAGGCTGAATTGCCCGATTTTAACGTTGAGGTACCCAATGACCGTGAACACGGTGACTTTGCTGTCAATGCTGCTCTTGTTTGGGCAAGAGCTTTCCGCTCCAATCCCAGAAAGATTGCCGAGGCCTTGGCCGAAAACTTTGAGTTTGACGGTACGTTTATCGAAAAGGCCGAAATTGCAGGTCCCGGATTTATTAACCTCTTTTTGTCCGAGTGTTATTATGCCGCTATTGTCAACGATGTTCTGATGTTGGGTGACAACTACGGTCAGTCTGATATGGGTCAAGGTAAAAAGGTTATGGTCGAGTTCGTTTCAGCCAACCCCACAGGACCTATGCACATCGGTAATGCACGTGGCGGTGCTCTGGGTGACTGTCTTGCCGCAGTTCTCGGAAAAGCAGGTTACGATGTTACCCGTGAGTTCTATGTAAACGACGCAGGTAATCAGATTGCAAAGTTCGGCGCATCTCTTGAGGCACGTTATTTGCAGATTTTCGACGATTCGGTCGAGTTCCCCGAGGACGGATACCACGGTGCCGATATCACCGAGAGAGCCAACGAGTTCGCAAAGCTTCACGGTGACAGCTTTGTTGCAAAGTGTGAGGAAGAACGTCGCGAGGCTTTGGTAAACTATGCTTTACCGCTTAATATTGAGGGCTTACGTACCGACCTTGGCACATACAGAATCAACTATGATGTTTGGTTCAAGGAGTCAAGCCTTTATGAGTCGGGTGCCATCAAGGATATCGTGAAGATTTTGTCCGATAAGGGTTTAACCTACGAAAAGGACGGTGCAGTCTGGTACAAGGCTACCGATTTCGGTGGCGAGAAGGATGAGGTTCTTATCCGTGCCAACGGCAATCCCACCTATTTTGCAGGTGATATTGCATACCATTACAACAAGTTTGCAACCCGTGGATTTGATAAGGTTATCAACATCTGGGGTGCCGACCACCACGGTCACGTTGCACGTCTTAAAGGTGCTATGGATGCTGTCGGTCTTGACGGCAACAAGCTCGACGTTGTTCTGATGCAGTTGGTACGTCTTGTACGTAACGGAGAGGTTGTAAGGGTTTCAAAGCGTACAGGCAAGTCTATTACCCTCAAAACCCTGCTTGACGAGGTTCCATTGGATGCCGCAAGATTTATCTTTAACTCGAAAGAGCCCAACACTCACCTTGAGTTCGACCTAGATTTAGCCGTTGAGCAGTCGAGCCAGAATCCCGTTTACTACGTTCAGTATGCACACGCAAGAATTTGCAGTATTTTAAGAAACCTTGCCGCCGACGGAGTTCCCCAAAAGAATCTTACCGTTGATGAGCTGACAAAGCTTACCGCTTCGGAGGAACACGAGCTTATCCGTCACATTTCGGAGTTTACGGGTGAGATCGAGTCGTCTGCCAAAGCTTATGACCCTGCAAGAATCACAAGATACGTTCTCGACCTTGCAACACTGTTCCACAAGTTCTATAACGCTTGCCGTGTGAAGGTTGACGATGAAGCATTGATGCAGGCAAGAATCTCGCTTTGCATTGCCACCAAGACGGTTATTGCAAACGTTCTGGGAATGCTCAAGATTGATGCACCGGAAAGTATGTAAAATAAGTTTAATCAAGAATTAAACTCGTTGATATAAATTCCTACGGAATTTGCGATGTATAAAGAGGAATTGCTATGATTTTCAAAACTGTAAAGTTGGTTGAAGGCAAGGATAATGTAAAGCTTGGTTGCTATATTGCCAATAAAACCAATGGATTTGTAAGAAAAGCGCTTCTTGTTATTCCCGGTGGAGGTTACTTGAGTGTTTGTTCCGACCGTGAAGGTGAACCGATTGCTCAGGCCTTTATGCCTTACGGTTTCAACGCATTTGTTCTGCATTATTCGGTTGGAGAGGCCAACTGTCAGAAGTGGAATCCTTTGATAGAAGCTTCTCTTGCAATGAAGCACATCAAGGATAATGCCGAGGAGTACGGAATCGACCCTGAAGATGTTTATGCAACAGGCTTTTCGGCAGGCGGTCATCTTTGTGCTTCGTTGGGCATTTTGTGGCACAAGGAGGAGCTTTATAAAGCGATTGATATGCCATTTGGTTATAATAAACCCAAGGGTATAGTTCCTGTTTATCCCGTAATTTCAAGCGATCCCGAGATAGCTCACAGAGGCTCGTTCTATAACCTTATGGGGCGTGACAAGTCGGAGGAAGAGTATGCCGAGTTTTCGTTGGAGCTGCAGGTTGATGAGAAAAGTGTTCCTGCGTTTATCGTACATACCGCCAATGATAACGTTGTTAATGTGCGTAATTCAATAGAGCTGGCAAATGCTTATGCCAAGCACAATATTCCGTTTGAACTGCATATTTTTGAAGATGCACCTCACGGAATGGCTCTTTCAAATGCCATTACAGCCAACCAAAAGCCTATTTACAATAACCCTCACAACGCCAGGTGGGTAGAATTAGCCGCCGAGTGGATGAATAACGAAAGATAACAAAAAACCGCAGTCTGTTTCAGACTGCGGTTTTTACGTTGCGTATTAATATCCCAAATCCTCGTTTACGATGATGACCTTCACACGGTCGGGGATGTGTTCCCCCATTACGGTGAAGTTGCGGCAGATACGGTCCTTTGAACGGCAACCTGCACCCATTTCAGTAGCATTTCCGTTATCCATTGTTACGCAATGACCTATTTTAGCGCAATAGGTTTCCTTATTCAGACGCTTGCAGTTAAGCGGTGCGGCAACGGTTCTGACTCTTATCAGTGCATCGTCAATGTTTTTTACAATCTTATTTTTGCCCACGATAACAATGACCCTTTTTGGGCCGTACATCATAGCTGCAACACGGTTGGCATTGCCGTCAACGTTAAAAAGCTCGCCGTTTTCGGTTACAGCGTTGGATGAGGTGATATAAGCATCGGCGGTGAAGCTTTTGCGGAAAATCTCGTGCGTACCAGTAAGACTGCCTGCGGCATAACGGTCAAGATAATTGTATTTACTGCATTTTAACGCATCCAAGATTCCAATTTCGGACAAGGTTACCGAGCCGCCGACCGAAACGGTATCACCGTCGTTTAGAAGTGAAAGTGCTTTTTGGAGTGCATCCTCTTTTGATTCAACAAAAAAGGCTTCCATATTATTTTTATTGAGGTTTTCTATTGTAAGCTTTATTTGTTCGGTCATAATTGCACCTGCTTTTTGGCTTGTTGTATAGATGAATTATATCACACACAGCTTTACTTTACAAGTGCACATTTGTGCGCTACAATAATAACAAACGAATATAACAAAAAAACTTCCGCAGTCGAAAAACTGCGGAAGTAAAAGGTTTAATTATTTTGCGTAGTCAATAACGCGGTTTTCACGGATGAGGTTGACCTTAATCTGTCCGGGATAATCGAGGTTGTTTTCGATTTCCTTGACGATATCACGTGCAACCAATACCATCTGGTCGTCGTTAATGGCTTCGGGCTTGACCATTACGCGGATTTCACGACCTGCCTGAATAGCAAATGAGGTCTCAACACCGTTAAAGGAATTGGCGATTTCCTCCAACTTTTCAAGACGCTTGATGTAGCTTTCGATGTTTTCACGGCGAGCACCGGGACGAGCAGCCGAAATAGCGTCTGCAGCCTGAACAAGGCAGGCAATGACGGTCTTGGCCTCAACGTCACCGTGGTGTGCGTGGATAGCATGGATAACTGCATCATTTTCCTTATACTTCTTGGCGGTCTCAACGCCCAACTGAATGTGGGAGCCTTCCTGCTCGTGGTCAATAGCCTTACCGATATCGTGCAAAAGACCTGCACGTTTGGCAAGAGTTACATCCTCACCGAGTTCTGCTGCCAAAAGACCTGTGAGGTAGCAAACCTCAAGAGAGTGGTTAAGTACGTTCTGACCGTAGCTGGTTCTGAAATGCAGACGACCGAGAAGCTTAACAATCTCGGGATGCATACTGTGAACACCTGCATCAAGCATGGCCTGTTCGCCCTTCTGCTTGATGGTACGCTCAACCTCTGCACGAGCCTTTTCAACGGTTTCCTCGATACGTGCTGGATGAATACGTCCGTCAACAATAAGCTTTTCAAGTGCAATTCGTGCGATTTCACGTCTTACGGGGTCAAAGCTCGAAACGGTGATTGCTTCGGGAGTGTCGTCAATAATGAGGTCAACACCGGTAGCGGTTTCAAGGGCACGGATGTTACGTCCCTCACGACCGATAATACGACCCTTCATTTCGTCGTTAGGAAGAGCTACGACCGAAACGGTTGCCTCGGAGGAATGGTCGGCAGCACAACGCTGAATAGCCATAGAGATAATCTCTCTTGCTCGTGTGTCGGCTTCTTCCTTGGTCTGCTGCTCGTATTCGGTGATTTTCAAAGCCTTTTCATGCTGAAGCTCACCGTCGAGCATATTGAGTAACTGTGCCTTAGCCTGTTCAGCGGTAAAGCCCGAGATTTTCTCAAGCATATCGAACTGGCTCTTTTTAAGTTGTTCAGCCTCGGCAAGGCGTTCTTCAACCACCTTAACTCTTTCGGCCAACTTGTTTTCTTTTACTTCAAGATTTTCAACCTTGCGGTCAAGTGCTTCTTCCTTCTGCTGAATTCTGTGCTCCTGACGTTGAACCTCGGAACGGCGTTCGCGAAGTTCTTTTTCGGTTTCGTTTCTTGACTTGATGATTTCGTCTTTAGCTTCTAAAATTGCTTCTTTTTTCTTAGCCTCAGCATTCTTCATGGCGTCATTAAGAATACGTCTGGCTTCGTCTTCTGCAGAGCCGATAGCAGCTTCTGCGGTGCGGCGGCGGTGTGACGAGCCGAGAGCAAATGCTATAACGGCAACGACAACGGCGGCAACACCTTCAATGATGTACCACATTGTTTCGGTACCTCCTTATATATAATAACCGCGTTGAGTAGGCTGAAAAAGCCTAGTGCCGGCCGCGGGTCAGCCGGGGTTATAAAAAGCATTTACCCGATTTCGCCATAAACGGATAAAACGCATCTACACATCCTCTACTATTTTATATCTAAATAGGTATTATGTCAAGTATATTTTGCGGTTTTAGTACAGTTTCGACACAATATATTTGATTTTTTGGCAAATAAAAAAGGAGAACCAAAGTTCTCCTTTGCGAATTTAAACACGCGTTCCTATTTTTTCGCCGTATTTTACGTTGGTTTCGAGGTCGTTTTGGGTGTTATGGATAAATTCTTCATCAAGGTTGACTTTATCCTTCTCAATCAACACAACCACCGTTGACCCGCCAAACTCAAACTTGCCCTTTTCAGCGCCTTTTTTGGCTTCGCAACCGTTCTTATCGTTGTTCACAATTCGTCCGACCATCAAAGCACCAACCTCAATCTGAACAACTGTGCCGAACTTTTCGGTTTCAATCACGGTATACTCGCGTACGTTTTCTCTGAAAATGGGATAGCGGCGCATGGCAATAGGCTGAACCGTGTGATATTTGCCTTTGATATGCACGGGTGTTTCGGCCTTACCGTCGGCACACCAGCCGTAGCGATGGTAGTTATCAACCGCCAAGCGAAAAATAAGGCATTTTCCATCGTTGTACTTTTGGGCAAGCTCTTCGTTCTCCAAAAGGTCGGCAATAGTGTAGTCAACACCCTTTACCGTGAAATAGTGTTCGGGAGTGATGTCATACACCGAAAGTCGGGCATCGGCAGGACTTACAAAATCGTCCTCGCCGTCCGATACAGGTCTTGCACTGTCTTTAAGACCTCTTGTAAAGAAATCATTGAACGATTTGAATTTTCTTTCCTCATAATCGCTCATATCAATGCCGTTAGACTTGATAAAGCCTTTTACAAACCACGAGGAAATCCTGCGGTCCATAAACCAGCCTGCGACCGAGGAGATAGGCTTACATATTAACGGTCGGAGCAAAAGCCTTCCGACCGCGGTGTTATACAAAAACCGGAGCGAGCCTGCTCCGGTTTTATTGATATTTTCTGTAGTTCTCATGCTTTACCTAACAATTTAGGAATAACGAGTACGGCCAAAACTATGGCAATCACGGTACCTAAGGCAACCATTACCATAATGCCCTTAAATCCGGGCTTTCTAACCTTGAGGCTCTTAACTACGAACAGTGCAGCGGTAACAAGCAAAACACTAAGGTAAATATATTCCATACAGTTCTGCTTTATAGTGTCAATAAAAATCAGCATAATAACAGCAGGGAAGATAAGCGAAGATGAGGTTACGGGAAGACCAAGATAGTTCTTACGCTTTTCGGTAGTGTTCTGCTGACGTTCTTCTTCGGTGACGTTGAAGTATGCCAGACGAATGAGTGCTGCCAAGGTGAACAAACAGAAAACGGGAATGTACCAAGGGCTTGTCATACCTGCGGCATAACCGATAAAGCAGGGAAGCACACCAAAGCAAACAAGGTCACACAAAGAATCCAACTGAATTCCAAAACGTTTCTCCTGTTCGGTGCTGGTGGTTCTCATACGGGCAACTCGTCCGTCAAAGGCATCACATAGGCCTGAGAACAAAAGACATATTGAAGCAATAACGGGATGTCCGGTCATACAAAACCAGATACCGGTTACACCTGAGCAAAGTGAAAGATATGTGAGAATTACGGTATAGTTATAAAACCCTAGCATCGGAAAACTCCTTATCGTGGGAAGATTTTTGGACAGAATTACACTTGTACTGATAGTATATCATACTTTGTGTCGAAATGAAAGAGGAAATTTTAAGATTTTCGTAAAAATTTAACTTGTAAATTTCTTGATTTTTTTGGCATATTAAACTATTATATAAGTGTAAACTAATAATAAGGCAAATTCACATAAGTAAAAGGAGATGAAGGTATGAATTTGTGTATATACGGAGCTGCGAGTGATTTTATTGACAAAAGTTTCATCGAAGCAGGCGAAAGATTGGGAGTTGAAATGGCCAAACGCGGTCACAACCTTATTTTCGGTGGTGGCGGAAGTGGTCTTATGGGTGCGGTTGCACGAGGAGTGTACCGCAACGGCGGTGTTAAGATAACGGGAATTGTTCCCGATTTCTTTACCGAGAACGGCAAGAGGGTCGACGGAATATTGTTTGACCATATCGACGAGTATATCGAAACCGATACTATGCGTGAACGCAAAAAACTGCTCGACGAAATGGCCGACGGTTTTATTATTACCCCCGGTGGAATCGGAACCTATGACGAAATGTTCGAGATGCTGACACTCAAAAACTTGGGTCGGCACAATAAACCGATGGCAATTTTCAACACCAACGGCTACTATGACAGCCTGATCAAGGTCCTCGAGGACGGTATTAAAGCTGGTTTTATCGGAGAAAAGGTTAAAAATTACCTTTTTGTCAGTGACGACATTGATGAAATACTTGATTTTGTTGAAAACAACGCTTGATTTAAAGTTGAATATGTATTAAAATATCATTTCGGATACCGAAGATAAAATTTTGGTGTCCGAAATGATTTTTTGTCGCGGAAGGTGGGTATTAAAATGGGATTGTGGGTTTTGCTTGTTGCGTTTTACGGACTTGCCAAAGGCGGACGTGATGCTTTGAAAAAGAAAGCATTGCAACAAAGCAGTACAATGGAGGTACTGTTTTTCCACACAGCACTTGCATTTTTAATGACAATTCCGTTTTCGCACAACGTTTTCGAAATACCACCCATATATCACCTTTGGGTTTTTATTAAATCGTTCGTTATTTTCTTGGCGTGGATTTTCGCTTTTTCATCTATCAAGAAGATGCCCGTAAGTTATTACGGAATTATGGACTCGGCAAGAATGATTTTTTCAACAATTCTTGCGCTTTTGTTTTTGGATGAAACACTCACCCTGCCCAAAGGCTTAGGACTTTTATTGGTGCTTAGTGGCATCGTTATTGTCAACCTTGGAAATCACAACGGTGATGAAAGAGTTAAAACCAAGTATCTCATACTGTCAATCGCAAGCTGTTTGCTGAATTCGGTTTCGGGCTTTATGGATAAAAAACTGTTAGTGACGGGGGATATAGACTCCTCGCAGATGCAGTTCTGGTATATGTTTTATATGACGGCACTTTACGGTGCATACATAATGGCTCGCCGTATACCGTTAAGACTCGGAACGCTTAAAACCAACTATTGGATTATTATTTTAAGTGCATTGTTTGTTGCGGCCGACAGAGCTTTGTTTATTGCCAACGAGGACCCCCAAAGTCAGGTTACGGTGATGACTCTTATCAAGCAATCGTCGGTTATTGTAACGGTGCTGACGGGCAAGCTTTTCTTCAAGGAAAAGCAGTTTATGAAAAGACTCATTTGCGCAATGATTGTTATCGTAGGCATCTGTGTTGCAACGCTTTTGTGATTAGAGTAGAGCAATATATCCTAAACGAAATTTTCCTATCAATTTAATTAAGGACAATTAAACGCAAAAACTCTCAGATGAGTTTATAAGGTGAGTGAAATATAACCGTAATAAAGCAAAAACCTCCGAGTAACGGTGTTGAGGCCGGTAAGTTTGACTTTGTTCGTCCTCACTTCAATTCTTCCTGGCTTACCGAGTGTGAGATGGAAAAGATAATTGAAACCGTTAAGCATAAAACAGGCTTCATGATGAAGATCAATCACGATACAAACACCAACGAGCAGGACTTAGAAACATTTAACCACAATATGTTCTTTATCATCAGCTTGGCAACTGCATTTGATAATCAGAGACCGGTTACTACCAACCCTGATGAGTGGCAGAACTCCAACAAGTACAGCGTCGATTGGATTAACCTCTATCAGAAGGATGACGGTGTTCACTTTATTGATTGGAAATACGCAAAGTAATATTGAACCCAAATCTAAGACCCGACTGATTATCAGTCGGGTCTTTTTAGTTAGAGTATTTTGAATTATTCGGTGTAATTCGGCCATCAAGGTAATGCTGAGGTGTTGGCTTCGTCACCATAATAGCCGTCTTCAACGGAAAGTGCCAATTCAGTATCCTGAAGCAGGTTTTTAATGTCCAACTCGGGCTTTTGATACTGTTTTATTTTGCGTTCCTCCTTAGCCTCTAAAATGTTTGTTTTTTCAGCCTTTGCATAAGCACGTACTAAGTGGTTTATATTGTTTTGTCAAATTTTTAAAGAATTAGGATTGAAACTGTAAAAAGAGTGTCGAAATTGTTAAAAGATAACCCTGCCGTATACCATAACGGCAGGGTTATTGAAAAAATTTATAAGGATTTATTCAAAAACTTTTTGTGCGATTCTAACGGCATCCATTGCGTCCTTGCCGTAAAAGTCTGCACCGATCATATCGGCATAGGTTTGGGTCAAAACTGCACCGCCAACCATAATTTTGGTTTCGGGAGAAGCCTTTCTCAAAAGCTTGATTGTTTCCTCCATTGCGGGGACGGTGGTGGTCATCAATGCCGACAAGGCCACCATTTTTGCACCCTTTGATGCGGTCATAACGTCTTCGGGGTCAACGTCACGGCCAAGGTCAACAACGTAAAAGCCGTAGTTTTCAAGCAACACCTTTACAATGTTTTTGCCGATGTCGTGGATATCACCCTTAACGGTGGCAATGACTATTTTTTTGGACTCGTCGGCCGAGGAAGGAAGCTTTTCCTTGATGACCGAGAAGGCAGACGATGCGGCATCGGCGGCAATCAACAACTGCGGCAGATATGCCTTTTTCTGTTCAAAGGCGGTGCCGATTTCATTCAAAGCAGGGACAATCTGCTCGGATATAAGTGCCATAGGGTCGGCAGTTTCAAGCATTTTTGCGGTGATATCGGCGGCCTGATCCTTGAGTCCCTTTATGATGGCCGTTTTAAGGTCGATTTCCGCGTTTTGAGTTGTGGCAGTTGCCGTTGCAGTTGCAGTATCCGATTCGGCAAAGGCGATGAACTCTTGGAAATTCTCGTCCTTTTCGGTCAATGCCTTATAGGAGTGATAAGCTGTCATCATTGAATCGGAGAAAGGATTCATAATAGCGGCACTGAGGCCCTCGTGTAAGCACATTGTGAAAAATACCGAGTTTATGCGGTCACGCTCGGGTAGACCAAATGATATGTTTGAAACGCCGAGGCTTGTGCAAATGCCCAATTTTTCACGAATAAGTTTAACCGATTGGAGTGTTACCTTGGCACTTTTCGGGTCGCTTGATACCGTTAAAGTCAAGGGGTCGACAATGATGTCCGAACGATCGATTCCATACTTTTCGGCCTCGTTTACAATGGCTTTTGCAACCTCTAAACGACCCTCGGCGGTTTCAGGAATTCCGTTTTCACCAATGGTGAGGGCAATTACGGCACCACCGTATTTTTTGACCAACGGGAACACGGCATCCATACTGTTTTTTGTGCCGTTGACCGAGTTTACAAGCGGTTTGCCGTTGTATATACGCATTGATTTTTCCAAGGCTTCGGGATTGGTGGTATCAATCTGTAAGGGCGTATCGGTTATGCTTTGCAGTTCAAAAACGATATGCGATAAGCCTTCGGCTTCATCAATTTCGGGTAGACCTGCGTTGACGTCAAGTACGTGAACACCCGAATCGACCTGACGGATACCCTCATTTAAAATGAAGTTGTAATCCTTTTGGCGCAAAGCCTCTTTTATCTTTTTCTTGCCTGTGGGGTTGATGCGTTCACCGATAAGTACGGGAGCTTTGCCAAACTCAACAGTATGAGTGTAGGACGAAATAACGGTGCGTTTTTCGACGGTGCGGTTGAGGCAGGGGATAGCATTAGTGCTTTGGAACAATGCCTTTATATGGTCGGGTGTCGTTCCGCAGCAGCCACCCAAGATAGTTCCACCAGCCTTAGCGATTTCGGTCATAATTTCACCGAAACGTTTGGGGTCAATATCGAAAACAGTCTTACCGTCTATAACCTTGGGCAAACCTGCATTAGGCTTGACGATTATGGGCAGGGGAGAAAGCTCGGCATACTTTTTGACAACGGGCAACATCTTATCGGGTCCGAACGAGCAGTTCATACCAATGGCATCAATGCCCAACGAAGTAAGCGTTGTGATAACGGTGTCGGCATCGGCACCCGTCATCAGTTTTCCGTCTTCACCGTATGCGTTGCTGACGAAAATGGGCAAATCGCAGTTCTCTTTCGCGGCAATAACGGCTGCCTTGGTTTCATAAAGGTCGTTCATTGTTTCGATCATTATGAGGTCGGCACCGTACTTTACGGCCAAGCGGATATTTTTGGCAAAAACCTCAACCGCCATATCGAAATCAAGGTCACCCAAAGGCTTGAGAAGTCTACCCGTAGGGCCAAGGTCAAAGGCAATAAACTTATCCTTAAAGCCTTCGCGAGCCTTGTTGGCACAGTTGAATGCTGCTTTGATATAATCCTCAAAGTTCTCTTGCTTTAAGCAGTTGACACTAAATGTATTGGTGCAGAAAATATCCGACCCCGATTCCAGATACTCACGGTGCAAACGGGTTATTTCTTCGGGGTGGGTTATGCTCCATTCCTCGGTGCCTTTGCCCGATTTGAGGCCTCTTTTCTGCAACATCGTACCTGTGCCGCCGTCAAGAAAAAGCCTTTTTGTATTTATAAGTTTTCTTAAATTCATTCTTTTACACCTGCAATGAAGGTTATGGATTTTGAGGGAATCATCAATCCCGATTCGGTAAGATGAATATCGCAACCGTCAAGATAGTCCAACAAAGGAAACTGAACATCAAGTCCGAGGTCGCCGTATCCGGGGCTGAACCGACGGGTGGTATTCTCGGGCAAAATGCTGTGCACGTAGTCGCAAAGCGATTCGCAAAGAGTAGAGGAAACAGCGTCGGTCGAAAATTGCTCAATCGTGCACATTACCGATTTTTGTCTTAACAGACGGTCGACCGGGTGACCTAAAGTTACGGCAACGATATAAGCTGAACTGCACCCATCTAAAACCTTTGCTAAGCCCAAACTTTTGACATTGCCAAAGCCCAAGGTTACGGTATCACCTTGAATTTTCACGCTGCTTTTTTTAAAGGTATATGAGCATTCGGCAATCTGTCGTATTTCATCTTCGCATTTGCTCGACAACGACAGCACCGTGTCAATATCGGTGCACATCATACGGGCAATAAGCTCATCGCGGTCTAGATTCAAAACACTACTGTCAACACGCATCATTTTATAATACCGCTTATGTTATTTTTGATTTTTTCGGCAATCTCGGGCTTATTCATTGAATATACGTGAACTGCCTTTACACCGTTGGCAAAAAGGTCGATAATCTGCTCGGTGGCATAGGCAATACCTGCCTGTGTCATAGCTTCGGGGTCATCGCCAAAACGGTCAACAATGCGAACAAAACGCTGAGGCAAAGCACTGCCCGAAATACGGCAGATACGCTTGATGGATTTGGGGTTAGTTACCGGCATAATACCTGCAACAACAGGTACGTTGACACCTGCATTATTCATACGGTAAAGGAAGTTATAGTAGATGTTGTTATCAAAGAACATCTGTGTGGTCAAAAACTCACAGCCCGCCTCGACCTTTTTTCGAAGGTTGTCGATATCGGCAATGCTCGAAGCACTTTCGGGGTGGGATTCAGGGTAGCATGCACCACCAATACAGAATCCGCCGAAAGCCTTGATGTCCTCAATAAGTTCACTTGCATAATGATAATCGGTCTTGACTTCGGCTATATCCTCGGGAATATCGCCTCTCAATGCCAAAATGTTTTCAATGCCGTGTTCTTTTAGTTGCGTAAGCTTCTCGTGAATCTCGTCCTTTGATGAGGTGACGCAACTTAAGTGTGCTAAGGCTGGAACGCCAAGATTTTTAAGATTTTCGGCTATTTTTAAGGTATAGTCCGAGGTTCCGCCACCTGCACCGTAGGTAACACTCATATACGAGGGCTTAAGTTCTGCAATTTTCTCGGTTGCAGTTTTGACACTTTCAAAAGCATCCGAGGTTTTGGGCGGAAAAACCTCAAAAGAAAGGCTTAATTTATCTGAATTTATAACGTCGGTTATTTTCATAATTCAATCCTTCTCGATTTAGAAATGGTATACAGTTTTAAAGCCCGACACTGATGTCGAGCTGAAAAATTTGCGTATTATTTTTGCTTGCGATTGCGTTTGAACAACCTCGATGGAAGGCGGTATGACCACAGCAAAACCCGACGAAAGGGTATAGTTAAACACCAAATAAAGGTGTACAGTTTGTACTTAAACTCGTTGCAGGAATATTGCTTGCCTTTTCTGGTGAAAGCTTTAACAAGGCACAGAACATTCTTCTTCGGAACTCCGCGTTCAACCTCATATTGGTGGTCGCCTATCATATCGTAGGTGTCCTTATGTACTCTGATGATTCGGTGGAGTATATACCGTCCGTTATCGCGCTTATACAAAGGAAGGTCACCGCGCTTAAGGGTAAATGGGTCGCATTTGGTCAATACAACAGTGTCCTTACGGTGAGTAAGCATAGGACGCATACTGTTACCTGTAACGGTAATAGTAACGTCAATGTCTTCCTCAATAAGACCGACTATTAACGGAGACAGTTCCTCCATTGGAACGCATTTGAATTCAGGCTTCATGCGAGTAGGCTTGCCTTCTTGAGATTTTCAATAAACTCGATAATATCGGCCTTGGCCGTAGCCTCGTCAACGGCATACTCCGAAAGCATTGCCTTCAAAATCTCGTCGGGAGTCTTTTCGGTTTCGAGCTGCTGCCAAAGGAATGCTCCCGTTTCATTAAGGGTGATAATAGCCTTAAACGAAACAGTGTTTTCTCCCAAGGGAACTACGACGTTGGTTCCTGCGATATTCTTAAGTACAAATCCTTCTGCGATCTTCATTTTGCTTCCTCCGATTGTGAATTTGTATTATTTGAATTATTGGTATTGTTCGGTTCAGAACCGTCTGTCGGGCTTGAACCGGTGTTATTGTTTTCATCTTCTTCGGTTTCTTCACCGTATATCCAGGTATGGATAAAATCACTCGCCACCTCAAGGTCATATTTCCAGACCCAACCGCCACGGGTATCGCTAAAGATTCCTCTTTTATGAGGAACATTAGAACCGGGAATAAGGGTAGTTTCAAGCTTTAATTCACTGTCGGCTACAAGTGTGGCATAACCGATAAGCTCTTCAAAGGTCATCGAGGTTTCGACCTGACCTAAAATTTTTCTTAAAAGGGCAGGATACTCACTGATAGGCTTTTTCTTGACCTCGGCAAGAAGGGCAGTAAGTATTTTTTGATGACGTTTTGCACGGTAGTCGTCACCGTCAATATATCTTATTGAGGCATAGCCCATAGCCTGCTCACCGGTAAGGTGTACCTTGCCAGCGGTTTTAACCGGTTTAACAAGCTTGTCGTTTATTGCACAGCGATTGATTTGAACACGTTCTTTTTCGGTGATGGTAAGGTCAATACCACCAACATAGTCAATAACGGTAGCCATTTGATAAAGACCAACCGTTGCGTAGTCCTTTATGTTGAGATTAAAATTCTGGTTTAAGGTTTTAACTGCCAACTGCGGACCACCGTAAGCATAAGCGGTGTTTATTTTGTAGTTTTTAGTACCGCTTGTGCGTTCAATCGGAACCCAACTGTCACGGAGTATCGAGGTCAACTTGACTGTCTTTTTATCGCTGTCGATTGACAGGATAATAATGCTGTCAGAACGGCCTTTAACTCTTTTTGAGTTGCCTTCAAATTTATTTTTATTATCTATTCCAAAAAGGGCAATGTTTACAATACTGCTTTCTTCGGGAAGTTTTTCTATAATCTCATCGGTTATTCCAAGGTCCTCAGGCTCCTCAGGGAAATGCACGTTGAGTTGCATATCACGGAAAAGATATGCCAACGCACCAAGTACACCGGTGATGAACAAACTAATAGCCAAGATAATACTTACAACTACATTAAACGCAACCAAAAGCCCTACGGGACGCTTCTTTTGGGGCTCATCGGTTTCTGCTACATTATCTCCGTCGGCAAAACTGTTGAGATCAAGATTTTCCGAACCGTCATATTCATTTTGCTTGTCCATAGTGTTGCCTCCTTTTGAATGAACTGCCAATTAAAATGCCAAAAGTTAACTATATAACAGTTGGTGCTATATATCTATTATAATCAATATGGGTTAAAGGTCAATGCTTTTTGCACAAAAATACCAAATATTACTTAGTTTTAATTCCGTATACCCACTCATAAATATATGCTTTTGCTTCATCGAGATCATATTTCCAGACCCAACCGCCACGGGTATCCTCAAAAACACCGCCCTTGGCAACAACCTGATCGCCGGGAACAGATGTGCTTTGAATGTGAAGGTCGGACATGGCAAGCATAGGTGCGTAGCTGAAAATTTCCTCATAGGTCATAGAGGTCTCAACCTTTGAAAGTACAGCACTGAGCAGGGAAGGATAACTGGTTTTAGGAAGGGTTTTGGCTTTTTCGAAAAGCGCACTTATAACCTTCTGCTGACGCAGAACACGAACCTCTTCACTGTCGTTGCGGATACGTGCATAACACATAGCCTGACCACCGTCAAGGTGAACCAAGCCCGATTTTTCAACGGTATTTACATTAAAGCCTTCCTGTTTGCCGAAGTAGTTGATTCGGTTTTTCTCCCATTCTGTTATGGTGATATCAATGCCACCCATAATATCGATAACTTCCCAAAGTTGGTAAAGGCTTATCGAAACATAATCCTTAATATTCAAACCAAAGTTATTGTTCAAAGTATGGATAGCTCTTTGAGCACCGCCCATACTGTATGCAGCATTTATCTTATTATAGGTTATGCCACCGCTTTTGGTTTTGATGGGAACCCAACTGTCACGCAGTATTGAGGTGAGTTTTATGGTGTTGTCGACTGTGTTTATCGATACAACGATGGTTGTATCCGAACGGCAGTCGGTATGCTTCTCCTCGCGGTTGGTAGTTTCTTTATCTCGCGAGTCAAGACCGAAAAGGGCAATATTCACTATCTCTTTAGGGAGAGTGTTTGCGGCATCTGAGCTTATACCAAGTTCGCCGTGGTCTTCGGACAGATGGCCCTGCTTTGTGTCTCCGAAAAAGTATATAACCAAACTGTAAAATCCTGTAAAGAATACAGAAACGGCCAAGGTTATCGAAAGTATAACGTTGAGCAACGTAACCTTTCTTTTGTCCTTACGGTATTTTGCTTTTCTTTGTCTTTGTTCCATTTTAATTACCTCGGTTGCTATGTGACGTGTGTGCTAAACTTCTATACTGTTATACTGTCCAAAATGTTTATTATTTAGATAAAACATGATTTTGAAAATCACGGCTGACTGCCATTATGTTGCGATAGATTTCACCTACATATTCACCGTATTGCTTACCCGACTGTTCCTTGACACGGTCAAGAATCTGCTTTTCGCGTTCGGGGTGGTAGACAGGGAGATTTTCAACTTTCTTGATTTTTGCGACCTCTAAAGAATATTCAATTCTCTTTTTGAGTAACGGGATAAGCTCACGGTCGACTTCGTCTATTTTGACTCTTATTTCATCCAAACTCATAAAGGCTTGACCTCCCAAAGAAGGTCGAGCAGTGCTATTGCTATGGCAGATTCGATAGCGGGTAAGGCTCTCGGTACGATACACGGGTCGTGTCGACCTTCAATTACAAGTTTGTCGCTCTGCTTGGTTTCAAGATTAACGGTGTCCTGCTGTATTGCAATGGACGGTGTGGGCTTTACGGCACAGCGGATGATTAAGGGCATTCCGTTGGAAATTCCGCCCGTAATTCCGCCACAATGGTTGGTTTTGCATTTTACGGTATTGCCGTCGAAATACATTTGGTCGTTGGCTTCGGAGCCTAAAGCCGAAGCATATCCAAACCCAAGTCCGAATTCAATTCCTTTAACGGCAGGAACGGTAAAAACGGCTTGCGAAATAACATTCTCAATACCTCTTACGGTAGGTGAGCCGATGCCCACAGGGAGTCCTACAACGGCAATTTCGACCTCACCGCCGATGCTATCGCCGTTTTTATGGGCTTCGGCAATATCCTTTTGCATTTCTACTTTTGCCTCGTTAGAAACGGTTGAAAAATACTGCCTGTTGAGTTTTTTTAAAAGTGTTTCATCAATGTTCACGGGGTCAAACGGTTGGTCGATGGCACTGCCGATCATTGAAACGTGACCGCCGATTGTGATGCCGTGAGCCTTCAATATCTCACGTGCGACAGCACCTGCTACCGTTAAAGGCGCAGTAAGTCTACCCGAAAAGTTTCCGCCACCGCGAATGTCGTTATGACCGTTAAAACGGACGCTTGCGGCATAATCTGAGTGCGAAGGTCTCGGACGTACGGCAATATTGGCGTAATTATGTGAACGGTGGTCGGCATTGCGGATTATGAAGCCCAACGGTGCACCTGTGGTAACACCGTCAAGCAAACCCGACAGAAATTCAGGAGTATCGGTTTCCTTTCTCTGAGTAGCAGAAGCATCCTGACCGGGTGCTCTGCGAGCAACTTGGGTCAAAATGCTGTCCATATCAAGTTTATAACCTGCAGGGGGTGCGTCAATAACTGCGCCGATTGCAGGACCGTGGCTTTCGCCGAAAACGGTCACTTTAAAATTACTACCTATCGCAGATGACATTGAACTCGCCTCCAAGTGATGAGAAATCTTCAAAAAAGTTTGGATATGATTTATTTATGGCCTTACAACCGTTGATTACGGTCTTGCCTTTGGAATTTGCCGCCATAACGCTGAATGCCATAACGATTCGGTGGTCGTTGGCCGAGGTTATCTCAGCACCTTTGGGATAACCGCCTGTAATTACAAGACCGTCAGCAGTTTCGGTGACGTCGATGCCGAAGGCTTTAAGTCTTATTGCTGTTTCATAAAGTCGGTCACTTTCTTTAATTCGCAAGCGTTCAGCCTTGGTAATGGTTGTTGTACCTTTCGCAAATGCGGCAGTTACAGCCAATATAGGCACAAGGTCGGGAATCTGCGAAGCATCAATCGTAATGCCGTGTAATTCGCTCTTTTTGACATTGATTCCGTCGTCTGTAACGGTGATATCAGCACCAAACTGACGTAATATTTCAACAACAGCCTTGTCACCCTGCAAAGAGTTTATATCAAGGCCTTTGACGGTCACTTCACCACAGATTGCTCCCAAACAAAGGTGGAACGCAGCCTGCGACCAATCACCTTCAACAGTGCGGTTACAAGCGGTAAGATGAGGCTTGCCTTTTACCAAAAAGCGGTTGTCTTCCAACTGAATATCAGCGCCAAACACCTTCAATTCATTGACCGTCATCATAACGTAATCGCGTGATTCCAACGGTGTCGTGAGTATAATCTCGCTGTCACCCTCGGTAATCGAAAGTGCCAACAAGAGTCCGCTGATATATTGGGAACTTACGTTGCCTGCAATTTGGAACCGACCTGCTTTGAGTTGACCCGAAACGGTCATCGGGAGGTTATCGGAAGAACAACTTACACCGTTTATGCGCAAAGCCTCGGCGATTATATCGAAAGGTCTTTCGGGCAGACGTCCGCGACCCTCAAAGGTGACGCTTTCAGCACCTAAAGCAGCCGCTACAGGAATCATAAACCTTGCGGTTGAGCCCGATTCGTTGCAGTTTATAGTAGTATTTTTGTTGTTCCTTTTAAAAGGGGAAACCGTTACTGTTTTGCCGTCATGTTTTATGTCGGCACCAAGTGCCCTCAAGGCTTCGATGGTTGCGGCAATGTCATTAGACTCACCGCAGTTGTAAACGGTGACAGGCTTATCGCAAAATGTGGCACAGATAAGGCTTCGGTGTCCTGCCGATTTTGATGGAGGTGCAATAACACTTCCCAAAACCGACGAAGGGGAGATTTGTACCTTCATCGTTCGCCACCAAGATAATCAAAAAGTCGGTCGGCAGGAATGGTTTTGACAAAGCAGGTGCCGATTTTTTGCGGAACGATTATCTTAATGTCCTTACCGCGACGTTTTTTATCGTTGAAAGCACCCTCACAGAGCTTTTCCAAATCGATAGAGGTGGTCGCAGGGAGGTTATATTTATGTAATGCCCGAGTGATAAGCTTGGCAGTACCCTCGTCACATTCCTTCATATTTTCGGCGGCAACGGTCATTACAACCATACCGATTCCAACAGCCTCACCGTGGGTCATATCCTTGAAGTTGTAATATTTCTCGATGGAATGACCGATTGTATGACCGAAGTTTAGCAACATACGGTCGCCGTTTTCGTAAAAATCGTGCTCTGTAATATCGCGTTTAATGGAAACACATTCCTTGATAAGGTCAACGATAAAATCGTGTGCATCCTCATTCAAAATGTGGTCAAACAAAGGCTTTGATTTTATCACGCCGTATTTAATAGCCTCACTGAGTCCGTCACTAAAGAATTTCTGAGGAAGTGTGTTCAAGCACTCAGGGTCGATAAGTACGGCCTTAGGTGAATGGAATGCACCTGCAAGATTCTTGCCGTACACAAGGTCACAACCTGTTTTTCCGCCAACCGAGGAATCAATCTGTGACAAAAGGGTAGTGGGAATGCCGACGTAGTCAATACCACGCTGATAAATTGCGGCGGCAAAGCCTGTAAGGTCACCTACAACACCGCCACCCAATGCAACGGCAAAGTCGGTTCTGGTTAAACCTGCCGCGACAAAAGCACCAAGTATGTTTTCGACGGTTCTGAAGGTCTTGCTTTCTTCACCTGCTATAAAGGTGTGACTCTGAACCGTAAAGCCTGCACTTTTAAGCGAATCGACCACCGTGTCAAGATACAAAGGCTCTACGTTGGTGTCGGTCACAACAAGACAACTTTTACCTCTTACGACAGGCTTTATAACTTCACCGCAATTAGGCAAAAGACCGTTTTCTATCAAAATATCATATTTATCGGGCTTGGAAACCGAAATTTTAAAGGCTGACATAAAAGTCATCTCCGTGTTATGAAAAATCTATTCTGTTTATTTTACAACAAAAACCGCCCAATGTCAAGATTTTGAGCGGTTCTTAATATAAAGTTCGATAATTTGTTTTGCGGTTGCATCAGGGTCGTTTTCGGCATTGATGACTACGTGTGCCACATTGGTATAAAAAGGCTTTCTTTTGGCTATAAGTTCTGTAACGGCAGATGCCTTATCTTCGCGCATCAGCAACGGTCTTGTAGTGTCGTTTTCAAGGCGTTTTAACACTGCTTCGGGTGTAATGTCAAGGAAAACAACAAAGCCTGTTTTACGCAGATTCTCGGCGTTTTCGGGATTCATAACAGCACCGCCACCGGTAGCGATAACAAGTCCGTTTTCGGCTGAAATTTCACTGATGACTGTGCGTTCAAGTGTGCGGAAATACTGCTCTCCCTTATCTGCAAAAATCTCACTTACAGTGGTGTTTTCACGTTGCTCGACAAGTGTATCAGTATCGCAAAAGGTGAAGTGTAATTGTTCTGCAACAAGCTTACCGACGGTGCTTTTTCCGCAGCCCATAAAGCCTACCAAAACAATATTATTTTTCATAGAAAATTCTCTCCATTTCACGGTTGGCATCGGCAATTATTGTTTCGATGTCGTCGGTATCAAATTGTGCACCATACCAGAATTCGTGAGCCTTTACAGCCTGCCATACCAGCATCGCCATACCGCCTACGGTTTTTATACCAAAGGTTTCGGCAGTCTTTAAAAGCAATGTTTTTTCGGGGTTATAAACGGCATCAAAAACAGCCTTACAATTCTTTAATTGGGCTTCGGTTATCGGCATAGCGTCGGTTTTCGGATACATTCCGACAGGTGTTGCGTTGACAACCAAATCAAATTGACCGCAAACATCACTCAATGTACAAACGGTTACCTTTCTGCCTGTGCCACAGAGCCATTTTTTGAGCTTTTCAGCTCTTTCAAGTCCACTTTCTCTTACGGCTATCGTTATTTCGCATCCACTGTCAAAAGCCTCACGGGCAAGTGTTTTTGCGGCACCTCCTGCACCCAAAACAAGCACCTTGCCTTTAAGTTCAACTCCTGCAGTTTCTATTGCTTTGACAAATCCAAAAGCATCGGTACTGCAACCGTAGCTTTTGCCGTTACGGTTCAAAACGCAATTCACAGCATTGTATTTCAATGCCGATTCATCAATTTCGTCAACCATAGGTATAATTGCCTCTTTATGAGGAATGGTTATATTAAATCCGTTCAATGCCTTTAAAATTTTGTAAAACTCGTCTGACAGATTTTCGGGGAGAATGTCAAAAACACGGTAATCAAAATCCTTTTCACTCAAATCAAACAGTTTTTTATGGATAAATGGTGACATTGTGTGGCCTATCGGATGCCCGATTACAGCAAAAAATTGCTTCATAATTATACCTCTAGAGTAAAAATTTCCATTTTGCTATTGACAAATTGCCTTTATGAACATATTATATTAAGCAACAGAGCAAGTCAAGATTTTATTCTTGTTAACTCGCAACGAAATTGTGTTACCTATTATAGCACAGTTTCGGCGTTTAGTCTATAATTACTTTCAGGAGGAAACAAATATGGTTTTTGAAAAAATCAGAGCAATTCTTTGTGAGCAGCTTGACGTTGAGGAAAGCGCAGTTACTATGGAGTCCAACATCGCTGAGGACCTTGGTGCCGACAGTCTTGATGTTGTTGACCTTATTATGTCTATTGAGGACGAGTTTGACCTTGAGGTTCCCGATGATCAGATTGAAAATATCAAGACCGTCGGTGACGTAGTAAACTACATCGAGAACGCAAAATAATTTTAATCTTATTAATACTAAATGCAAAAACGCGCAACGAATTTCGGTTCGTTGCGCTGTCTTTTTAAAAATGGAAAAATTAACGCGCAGATTACAAATTTATGTTGAAATTTAGCGGTATATATAATATAATATAATTTGAATTTTAATATATTCAGAAAATGGTGAGTAAATTGGCTAAGGAAAAGTTAGTTAAAGAAATTACTTCGATGGAGGACGACTTTGCACAATGGTATACCGATGTGTGCATTAAGTCCGAGCTTATCGATTACACAAGTGTTAAAGGCTGTATGGTTATTAGACCTTACGGATATGCTATCTGGGAGAACATTCAGCGCATTTTGGATGGTATGTTCAAGGAAACAGGCCACGAAAACGTCTGTTTGCCTATGTTTATCCCTGAAAGCCTTTTGCAGAAGGAAAAGGACCACGTTGAGGGCTTTGCACCCGAGGTTGCATGGGTAACTCACGGCGGAAGTGAAAAGCTTGAGGAACGCCTTTGCGTACGTCCTACTTCCGAAACCTTGTTCTGCGACCATTATAAGAACATAATTCACTCCTGGCGTGACCTGCCCAAGCTGTACAATCAGTGGGTATCGGTTGTCCGTTGGGAAAAGACTACTCGTCCTTTCTTGCGTTCGAGAGAATTCTTGTGGCAGGAGGGTCACACCATCCACGCCACTGCAGAGGAAGCTCAGGCTGAAACCGTTAAGATGCTTGATGTTTATGCCGAGTTCTGTGAAAAGTATCTTTGCATCCCCGTTGTAAAGGGTATCAAGACCGAGAAGGAGCGTTTTGCAGGTGCTGTTGAAACCTATACCATCGAGGCTTTGATGCACGACGGTAAGGCTTTGCAGAGCGGTACATCTCATTTCTTCGGTGACGGATTTGCCAAGGCATTTGGAATCACCTATGCCGATAAGGACAACAAACTTGCAACTCCTCATCAGACCTCCTGGGGTATGACCACCCGTCTTATCGGTGCAGTAATTATGACCCACGGTGATGACAACGGTCTTATTCTACCTCCTGCAGTTGCTCCCAAGCAGGTAATGGTTGTTCCCATTGCACAGCATAAGGAAGGCGTTATCGACAAGGCAACCGAGGTTTATGAGAATCTTCGCAAGAAGTTCAGAGTCGGCATAGACGTAAGTGAACAGTCTCCCGGTTGGAAGTTCTCTGAGTATGAGATGAAGGGAGTTCCTGTACGACTTGAACTTGGTCCTAAGGATATTGAAAAGAATCAATGCGTTCTTGTTCGTCGCGATACTGCCGAAAAGATTTTTGTATCGCTTGACGGTATCGAGGAAACAATAGAGAAGTTGCTCGAGGATATCTCGGCATCCATGTTCCAAAAGGCTCTTGAGCGTCGCGAGAAGATGACCTATACTGCTGAAAACCTTAATGAGATGAAGGAAATCGCCGATAATAAGCCCGGATTTATCAAGGCTTTGTGGTGTATGGATCGCGAGTGTGAGGATAAACTCAAAGAGGTTGCAGGTGTAACCTCACGTTGTATGCCTTTGGGTCAGCAGGACCATATTGAAGGTAACTGTGTCTGCTGTGGCAAGCCTGCTAAAAAGCTCGTTTACTGGGGCAAAGCATATTAATGTATTTAATTTAAAAGGATATGAGTTCTATGAACAAAAAAATAACAGCTGTACTTGTTATTATACTTTGTATGGCACTTGTAGTGGCATTCGGCATGACCGTTTCGGCAACCGAGGGTGACGGTGATACCTCATCTGTGGTATCGGCTTCCTCCGAGATTAGCAGTACGTCGAGCAGTGAGCAGACAAGTTCGGATGTATCGACCGATTCTTCAACCGATGAAATAAGTTCGAACGAAGATACTTCCTCGGGAGAAGATACAAGCTCAGGTGAGAGTACAAGCTCAGGTGAAGGCACAAGCTCGGATGAGGAGTCTACATCCTCGGAAACTACGTCGTCTAAGCCTAAAAAGCCTATTACAAGCGGTGGAAATCCCGACAGCAATAAGTTTGTTGGTGAAACGGGCTCGCAGTTGGCCTCCGAAAATGTTGTATCAACTGATGATAAACACGATGACAGTCTTATCTCCAACGAGTATGAGGACGGTGTCGACGAAGAACTTGACGAGTATTACGAAGGCGAAGAGGCAGGCTTTGTAGCCGACGATATCTACAAGATTATCTGGATTCCTATTACAATAGCAGTGCTTTGTATTGTTGGTCTTGTTGTTGTCAACGTAATGTTCAAAAAGAAGTATCCCAAAGCAAAGTCAAGTGCAACACGAGATACAAGAACCACGGGTGAAGCACCCAAAAGACGTTCACGCAAGTGATAAGCGAACAATAGAAAAAAAGAGCCCCCTATGGTAGAATAAAAGAAACTACCATAGGGGGATTTTGTATGCCAAGAGAATATAGAAACATTCAAAATTATGAAAAGGAAATATTGGAATTAAAGTCACAAGGGCACACCTTGCGTGCCATTGGCGAAAAGTTTGGATTCACATATAAACAAATGCACAACTTCATCACGCGATATAACACTAAGCAAAGAAAACTTGCAGCAGGTGTATCACCGTAAAGCCTTTGGAGTGCAACGATTGATAAACCGACCTTTTTACCCATAAAAACACCTCGTTTTTGCTCTTTTCTTACATTATATATATAGGCGCACACAAAGTCAAGGCATAAGTAATATTAAAATGTTGAAATAAGCATAAAACACGATAAGTTGCACTAAAACATTGCAAAAACGCGCAACTTTTAAAAATATTGTAAAAATGATGAAATTTATAAAAAAAACACTTGCATTTTAAGGGGTGTTATGGTAAACTACTTAGGCATGTGATGTGCAGATATGCGTTGATGCGGGAGGTGGCCAACCTCTGAGTTGGGAAATTTCCGCGGAGTATGTCCGATTTTAAACCGGGCGACAAGAATCTTGCGTGCTTTGTAACGACAAAGCAAGACGCCGTTTGTCGGCCCCGGATTGAGTGCAAAAGTTTGCATCGATCCGGATTTTATATTGGACAGGGAAGAAACACCCGGCACAATGTAAACATTGCAGACAAGTGCGGCGTTGCCCGCCAAATTTTACAAGGAGGCGAAAGTCACAATGGCAGTCAAGGAGAAAATCAGAATCAGACTGAAGAGCTACGACCATGCTCTCATCGATCAGGCTTCGGAGAAGATCATCGAAACCGCAAAGCGCACTGGCGCTCGTGTTTCAGGTCCTGTACCGCTCCCGACCGAGAAAGAGGTTGTAACCATCCTTCGCGCAGTTCATAAGTACAAGGACAGCCGCGAGCAGTTTGAAAGCAGAACCCACAAAAGGCTTATCGACGTTCTCAGACCTTCCAACAAAACTGTTGAGGCTCTGATGGGTCTTGAGCTCCCCGCCGGCGTTGAGATTGAGATTAAGCTCTAATCTTCAACGGGCAGGTCATGTTGGCAGAAATGTCAACCAATAACCAAAAATGGAGGAAATAAAGATGCAAAAAGGTATCGTAGGCAAGAAGCTTGGTATGACCCAGCTTTTTGACGCAAACGGTAACGTCGTTCCCGTAACAGTCATCGAGGCAGGCCCCTGTGCCATCAGCCAGAAGAAAACTGTTGAAAACGACGGTTATGAGGCAATTCAGGTTGGCTTCGGCGATCTGAAGGCTAACAAGGTTAACAAGCCCATGAAGGGACACTTCGCAAAGGGCGACGTTGCACCTAAGAAGGTTCTCCGCGAGTTCAGATTTGATGATTGCTCTACTTACAACGTAGGCGACATCATCAAGGCAGACGTTTTCGCAGAGGGCGACAAGGTTGACGTAAGAGGCACCAGTAAAGGTAAGGGTTACGCAGGCGTTATCAAGCGCTGGAACTTCGCGAGACTCAAAGAGACTCACGGTACCGGCCCTGTTCACCGTCACGGTGGATCCCTTGGTGTTATCGATCCCGCCAGAATCTTCAAAGGCAAGAAGATGGCAGGTCACCTGGGTGCTGAGCGTGTAACCGTTCAGAATCTTGAAGTTGTCAAGATCGATGCAGAGAACAACATTATCGCAGTTAAGGGTGCCGTTCCCGGCCCCAAGGGCTCGATCGTAGTTGTTTTCGACAGCGTTAAAGCTTAAGGAAGGAGTGAAGGAAAATGCCTATTGTTGCAGTTAAGGATATGGCCGGTAAGAAGGTTGCCGACATCGAATTGAGCGCAGCTGTTTTCGGTGTAGAGCCTAACGAGGCCGTTATGCACATGGCTGTTGTGAACTTCCTCGCTAATCAGCGTCAGGGCACACAGTCGACATTGACCCGCTCCGAAGTTTCCGGCGGCGGAAAGAAGCCCTGGAGACAGAAGGGTACAGGCCATGCAAGACAGGGTTCTACCCGTTCACCTCAGTGGACACACGGTGGTATCGCTCTCGGCCCCAAGCCCAGAGATTACTACTACACCATCAACAAGAAGGAAAGACAGTTGGCTCTTAAGTCTGCTCTTTCCGATAAGGTTCTCACCGAATCCCTTATCGTTCTGGATGCCCTCACCGTTGAAGGCTACAAGACCAAGACTGTTGTTGAGTGCCTTAAGGCTCTTGAAGCCGGTAAGAAGACTCTTATCGTTCTCGCTTCCAACGAAGCAAACGTTATCAAGAGTGCTGCTAACATCCCCGGCGTAAAGACCGCACAGGTCAACACCATCAACACCTATGACATCCTCAATGCCGATACTTTGATTATCGTTAAGGATGCTGTCAAGACTATCGAGGAGGTATACGCATAATGAAAGCAGCTCAGGATATCATCATCGCTCCGGTAGTTACCGAGCGTGCTATGGGCGGTTTTGCTGACAAGAAGTACACCTTCAAAGTGGCAAATGACGCTACCAAGATTGACATCGCTCGTGCTTGCGAAGAGCTCTTCGGTGTCAAGGTAGAAAAGGTCAACACCGTAAACGTAAGCGGTCACAAGCGTCGCATGGGCCGTTACGAGGGTTACACTGCTGATTGGAAAAAGGCAATCGTAACTCTTAAGGCTGATTCCAAGACCATCGAGTTCTTCGACGGTTTGATGTAATCGAACAGAACGATATAAAGCAATGTATGGAGTAAAACTCCGCTAAGCTTAAACAGGAGAGTGAAACTTAAAATGGCTATCAAACATTACAAGCCCACAACCAACGGTAGACGAGGTATGACCGTAATGGATTACTCCGGTCTTTCCAAGGTAGCTCCCGAAAAGAGTTTGTTGGACGTAATTAAGAAGCATGCAGGCCGTAACAGCTATGGCCGCATCACCGTCCGTCATCACGGCGGCGGCAACAGAATCAAGTATCGTATCATCGACTTCAAGCGTGACAAGATCGGTGTTCCCGCAACTGTCATGACTCTTGAGTACGATCCTAACCGTTCCGCATTTATTGCACTCGTTCAGTACGAGGACGGCGAGAAGCGTTACATCATCGCTCCTCAGGATCTCAAGGTTGGCGATAAGATCGTTTCCGGTCCCGACGCAGATATCAAGCCCGGTAATGCACTGAAGCTTTCCGATATCCCCGTAGGTACCATTGTTCACAACGTTGAACTTTATCCCGGCAAGGGCGCACAGCTTGCTCGTTCCGCCGGTAACATGGCTCAGCTCATGGCTAAGGAAAACGGAATGGCTCTCTTAAGACTTCCTTCCGGCGAGCTCCGTAACGTTCCTGCTTCTTGCATGGCAACCGTCGGTAGCGTTTCTAACCCCGAGCACGAGAATGTTAACATTGGTAAAGCAGGTCGTAAGCGCCACATGGGTTGGCGTCCCACAGTTCGCGGTTCTGTTATGAACCCCTGTGATCACCCCCACGGTGGTGGTGAGGGACGTGCTCCTATCGGCCGTTCCGGTCCTGTTACTCCTTGGGGTAAACCCACCTTGGGTTACAAGACCCGTAAGAAGCATAAGCAGACTGACAAGTATATTGTCAAGCGTCGTAATGCCAAGTAATCGACGAAAGGAGAAAGAACAATGGGAAGAAGCATTAAAAAAGGCCCCTACATTCAGCCCGTGCTTTTGAAAAGAGTACAGGAAATGAATGCAGCAGGCGAGAAGCGTGTTTTGAAGACCTGGAGTCGTTCATCCACTATTTTCCCCGATTTCGTCGGACATACGGTGGCTGTTCATGACGGTAGAAAGCATGTTCCGGTATACGTTACCGAAGACATGGTAGGTCATAAGTTCGGCGAATTTGCACCGACCAGAACCTTTAAGGGTCACGCCGGCGCAAAGACAACGAAGTAAGTGGTCGAAAGGAGAGTATGACTATGGAAGCAAGGGCAACACTCAGATATGCCCGCATATCACCTCGCAAGGTGCAGATCGTTCTTGATCTTATCCGTAACAAGGACGCTGACAAAGCCATGGCTATTCTTAGGTTCACACCGAAGGCCGCTTGCGAGTATCTTGAAAAATTGCTTGCATCAGCAATTGCTAATGCAGAAAACAATCATCAGATGGATGTTTCTAAGCTCTATGTAGCAGAGTGCTTCGTAGGCCCCGGCCCGATTCTGAAACGAATCCGCGCTAAGGACCACGGCCGTGCACACCGCATCCTGAAGAGAACATCTCACGTAACTCTGGTTCTCAGAGAGCGTGAAGACTAAGAAGGAGGTTTAAGTTATGGGCCAGAAAGTAAATCCGCACGGTTTCCGTGTTGGCGTTATTAAGAACTGGGATTCTCGTTGGTTCACCAAGGATAAGGATTTCGGTGATACTTTGGTTGAGGACTACAACCTCCGTAAGTACCTTAAAGAGACTCTTTATTCGGCAGGTGTTCCGAAGGTAGAGATCGAGCGTGATGCTAACCGCGTCCGCATTCACATTCACTGTGCAAAGCCCGGTATGGTCATCGGCCGCAAGGGCGAGGAGATCGAAAAGCTCAAGACACAGTGCAAGAAGCTTCTCAACACCGATAAGGATGTATTCATCAATATTGTTGAAGTTAAGAACCCCGATGTTAACGCAACCTTGGTTGCAGAGAGCATCGCAGCTCAGCTTGAGAAGCGTGTATCCTTCCGTCGTGCAATGAAGCTGTCCTTGGGACGTGCAATGCGTTGTGGCGTTAAGGGTATCAAAACTCAGGTTTCCGGTCGTCTCGGCGGTGCAGAAATTGCTCGTTCCGAGAGTTACCGTGAGGGAACCATTCCCCTTCAGACTATTCGTGCTGACATCGACTATGGCTTCGCTGAGGCACATACCACCTACGGCCGTATTGGCGTAAAGGTATGGATTTACACAGGTGAGGTTCTCCACGATGCCAGAAAGCCCCGCAAGGAAGGAGGCCACCGCTAATGCTGTTACCCAAGCGTGTTAAGTACCGCCGTGTACACAGAGGCCGCCTTAAAGGTCAGGCACTCCGCGGCAATTTCGTTTCCAACGGTGATTTCGGTCTTCAGGCAACTGAGCCCGCATGGATCACCTCAAACCAGATCGAGGCAGCTCGTATTGCTATGACCCGTTACATCAAGCGTGGCGGTCAGGTCTGGATCAAGATTTTCCCCGACAAGCCCATCACCGAGAAGCCTGCTGAGACCCGAATGGGTTCAGGTAAAGGTTCTCCCGAGTACTGGGTAGCCGTGGTTAAACCGGGCAGAGTTATGTTTGAAATCGGCGGTGTACCCGAAGAGGTCGCCCGCGAAGCTATGCGTCTTGCCGCTAACAAGCTGCCTATCAAATGCAAGTTTGTGACTAAAGAACAGGGTGGTGAGCAGTAATGAATGTAAAGGAACTCAGAGATAAGACCCAGGCAGAGCTCGAGAAGCAGCTGAAGGATCTCAAGGAAGAACTCTTCAATCTTCGTTTCCAGCATGCCATTAACCAGCTCGACAACCCGACCAGAATTGCAGCCGTTAAAAAGGATATCGCAAGAGTTAAGACTCTTCTTCGCGAAATCGAACTGAACGGCGCCAATTCTTAATGTAAGGGAGGACGAAAGCTATGAGCGAAAGAAACCTTCGTAAAACAAGAGTCGGTAAGGTTGTCAGCGACAAGATGGACAAGACCGTTGTAGTTGCTATTGAAGACAACGTAAAGCATCCGCTCTACAAGAAAATTGTTAAGAACACCGTTAAGTTCAAAGCCCATGATGAGAACAATGAGTGCGGCATCGGTGACCGTGTCCTGATTATGGAGACACGTCCCCTCTCCAAAGACAAGAGATGGCGCGTAGTTGAAATCATAGAGAAGGCAAAGTAGTCTAAAGGAGGAAAAGACTGTGATACAGCAACAGACTTACCTTAAGGTTGCCGACAACACCGGTGCAAAAGAACTTATGTGCATCAGAGTGCTTGGCGGTTCCGGCAGAAGGTATGCCAACATTGGCGACGTCGTAGTTGCTTCCGTTAAGAAAGCAGCTCCCGGCGGTACCGTCAAAAAGGGCGATGTAGTCAAGGCCGTAGTAGTACGTTCTTGCAAAGGTCTTCGCCGTAATGACGGTTCATATATCCGTTTTGATGAAAATGCCGCGGTTATAATCAAGGAAGACAAGACCCCCAGAGGTACCCGTATCTTTGGACCTGTCGCACGTGAGCTCCGTGAGAAGGATTACATGAAGATTCTCTCTCTCGCTCCTGAAGTTCTTTGATGGAGGTACACTGACATGAATAAAATGAATATTAAAGTCGGCGATACCGTCGTTATCCTCACCGGAGATGACAAAGACCGTGGACAGACCGGTAAGGTTCTCGAGGTTAGCCCAAAAGAGGGTAAGGTTATTGTTGAGGGCCGCAACATGGTTAAGAAGCATGTTAAGCCCCGCAAGGCCGGCGATCCTTCCGGAATAATAGAGGCAGAAAGCGCAATCTATGCCTGCAAGGTACAGGTTGTCTGCCCCAAATGTAAAAAGCCTACCCGTATCGGCCATAAGCTGTACGAGGATGGCAAAAAAGACCGCATCTGCAAGAAATGCGGAGAAACAATCTGATAAGGAGGATGCATGAATATGGCAAGATTAAGAGAAGAATACAAAGCCAACGTAGCACCTGCCCTCATGAGCAAGTACAACTACAAGAGCGTCATGCAGATTCCTAAGCTCGATAAGGTTGTTATCAACGTTGGATGCGGCGAGGCAAGAGATAACGTAAAGGTTATCGACGCCATCGTTAACGATCTCGGACAGATTACCGGCCAGAAGGCTGTGGTCTGTAAGGCAAGAAAGTCGGTTGCAAACTTCAAACTTCGTGAAGGTATGCCGATCGGTGCCAAGGTAACTCTCAGAGGCGATAAGATGTATGAGTTTGTTGACAGACTCTTCAACACCGCTCTCCCCAGAGTTAGAGACTTCAGAGGTATCAACCCCGACTCCTTCGACGGACGTGGCAACTACGCTATGGGCGTTAAGGAACAGTTGATCTTCCCTGAAATCGACTACGATAAAATCGACAAGGTACGCGGTATGGATATCATTTTTGTTACCACCGCAAATACCGACGAGGAAGCCAGAGAGCTCTTGAGCTTGATGGGTGCCCCGTTTGCGAAGTAAGGAGTGTAAACATGGCTAAGACATCTATGAAAATCAAGCAGCAGAGACCTGCCAAGTTTTCGACCAGAGAGTACACAAGATGTAAGATCTGCGGTCGCCCCCATGCTTATCTCCGCAAGTACGGTATCTGCCGAATTTGCTTCAGAGAGCTGGCCTACAAGGGCGAGATCCCCGGAGTAAAGAAGGCAAGCTGGTAACAGCAATACGTAAAGGAGGTTGACGGTATGCAAATCACCGATACAATAGCTGATATGCTTACGAGAATTCGTAACGCTAGCTCGGCAAAGCATGACTCGGTTGACGTACCCGCATCTAACGTTAAGAAGGCAATCGCTCAGATACTTCTCGACGAGGGTTACATCAGCGGCTTCACCGTTCAGGAGGACGGCAAGCAGGGAGTTATCAAGATCGCACTTAAGTACGGTCCTAACAAGTCGCAGATCATCACCGGTCTTCGCAGAGTTTCCAAGCCCGGTCTGCGTATTTACTCAAACGTGGAGGATATGCCCAAGGTTATGAGAGGCCTTGGAATCGCTATCGTTTCCACTTCAAAAGGTATTATGACTGACAAGCAGGCACGCCGTGAGAATGTTGGCGGCGAAGTCCTCGCTTTCATCTGGTAAGGGGAGGTGCAGTGAAATGTCTAGAATAGGTAGAAAGCCTATCGCAGTCCCCGCAGGCGTTGAGGTTAAGGTCAACGGAGCAGAGGTTACCGTTAAGGGTCCCAAGGGTACTCTTACCCAGAACTTCAGTGAGCGTATGACCATCAAGGTTGAGGGCAGCGAGATCCTTGTTACCCGTCCTTCCGATGAGAAGGAGGACCGTGCACTGCACGGACTTACCCGTACACTCGTAAGCAATATGGTCATCGGTGTTACCGAAGGCTTTAAGAAGGAGCTCGAGGTAAACGGTGTAGGTTACCGTGTACAGAAGCAGGGTAAGAACCTTGTCATGAACTTAGGTTTCTCTCACCAGGTAATTATGCCTGAGGTAGACGGAATCACCATTGACGTTCCCAACCCGAACTCAATCGTAGTTTCCGGTGCTGATAAGCAGGTTGTAGGTCAGATTGCAGCAGAGATTCGCGAGAAGCGTCCTCCCGAGCCTTACAAGGGTAAAGGTATTAAGTACGTTGGCGAATACATCCGCCGCAAAGAAGGTAAAGCCGGTAAGGGCGCTAAAAAGTAATAAAGGAGAGAAAATAAAATGGTTTCTAGACCTGATACTAACAAAGCACGTCTCAAGAGACATGCTCGTGTACGTGGCAAGATCAGTGGTACTGCTGAGTGCCCCCGTCTTGATGTTTTCCGCTCCAACAGCAACATTTACGCCCAGCTTATCGACGATGTAAACGGAGTTACTTTGGCTGCTGCTTCTTCTCTTGAGAAGGAGTTCGGCGGTGCCAAGGGTAACAAAGAAGAAGCCCGTAAAGTTGGACAGTTGATTGCTGCACGCGCTGCAGAGAAGGGTATTGAAGTTTGCGTATTTGACCGCGGCGGATATATCTATCACGGCCGTGTCAAGGAGCTGGCCGAAGGAGCCCGCGAGGGCGGCCTCAAGTTCTAAAGAAGGAGGAGAATACTTTTGGCTACTATGATCGACGCATCCACTATGGATCTTAAAGAAAAAGTTGTTGCCATTAACCGTGTTTCCAAGACTGTTAAGGGTGGACGTATTATGAAGTTCGCGGCTTTGGTAGTTGTTGGTGACGGTAACGGCACTGTAGGCTTCGGTGTTGGAAAGGCAGGAGAAGTTCCTGACGCAATCCGCAAGGGCATCGAGGACGCAAAGAAGAACCTCATCAAGGTTTCCTTGAAAGGTACTACCATTCCCCACGAGATTCTCGGTGTTTACGGCGCAGGCTCCGTTCTTATGAAGCCCGCTGCCCCCGGTACCGGTGTTATCGCCGGAGGCGCTGTCCGTGCAGTTGTTGAAACTGTCGGCATCACCGATATCCGTACTAAGGCTCTCCGCACTAACAATCCTTACAATGTTGTAAGAGCTACCATCGAAGGACTCAAGGCTCTCCGCACCGCTGAAGAGGTTGCTGCAATCCGCGGAAAGACCGTTAAAGAAATCTTAGGTTAAGGAGGACGAGAACAATGGCTAATCTTAACGTAAAGCTGGTTAAGAGCCTGATTTGCTGTAAGCCTGATCAGATCGCAACCGCCAAAGCCCTCGGACTTCACAAGCGCGGCGATTCGAGCGTACAGCCCGACAACGCAGCCACCCAGGGTAAAATCAAAAAAATCATCCACCTCGTCGAGGTAACAGAAGCTAACTAAGGAGGTGCGAACTATGAAAATTCATGAGCTTAAAGCCGTTGAAGGTTCTACCAAAGAGGTAAAGCGCATCGGTAGAGGTCATGGTTCCGGCAATGGTAAAACTGCCGGTAAGGGACACAAAGGTCAGAAGGCACGTGCAGGTCGTGGTCAGAGATTCGGTTTTGAAGGCGGTCAGATGCCCCTTCAGAGACGTGTTCCCAAGAGAGGTTTCAATAATATTTTTGCCTCTGAGTATGCAACCGTTAACATCGCAGCACTCAATGTATTTGAGGATGGTGCAGTGGTTGACGCAGCAGCTCTCATCGAAAAAGGCATTATCAAGAAGGAGTATGACGGACTTAAAGTTCTTGGCAACGGCGAGTTGACTAAGACAATAACCGTAAAGGCAGTTGCCTTCTCTGCCGCTGCAAAGGATAAAATCGTAGCAGCCGGTGGAAAGTACGAGGTACTTTGATATGTTAGAGACAATCAAGAATGCATGGAAGATCGTTGATCTTCGTAAAAAGATTCTTTTCACTCTCTTTATTATCATTATTTTCCGTATCGGTTCGGTAATTCCCGCTCCTTTCATCAATCCTGATGTCATCAGCGAGTCTATGAAGTCCGGCGAGAATGTTGTTTTCAGCTTTCTTGCTACTTTAACCGGTGGTGGATTGCAGTACGGTGCAATTTTTGCAATGGGTGTTACCCCGTACATCAACTCCTCCATCATTATGCAACTTCTCTCGGTAGCTATTCCTTACCTTGAGAGACTGTCCCGTGAGGGAGACGAAGGTCGCAAGAAGATTGCAAAGTACACCCGTTTCGTAACCGTACTTCTCGGTCTCATTCAGGGTACTGCCTTCTATATCTACCTCAACAACAGCAAGATGCTCGATATCACTGGCACTGGTGCTAAGTGGTTTGCCGGTATCGTAATCGTTCTTACCCTCACAGCAGGTTCCGCACTTGTTATGTGGTTGGGTGAGCAGATTGACGAAAAGGGCATTGGCAACGGTATCTCCGTTCTCTTGTTCGCCGGTATTCTTTCCAGATTCCCCCAAGCCGTTATGTTGCTTGTTAGCTGGTGGGAATACTCATGGATCGGTACCATCGCAGTTGTTTTGGTATTCCTTCTCGTTATTGCCTTCATCGTTTGGATGTCCAACGCAGAACGCAGACTGCCTGTTCAGTATGCAAAGCGCGTTGTCGGACGTAAGATGTACGGCGGTCAGAACTCACATATTCCCATTAAGGTTAATATGTCGGGTGTTATGCCTATCATCTTTGCCAGCTCCATTCTGATGATTCCTACTATGATTTTGTCCTTCAAATCGGACAAGACGACCACATTCGCTAAGATTCTCGAACTGTTCAGCACTCAGGGTGTTTTCTATGCAGTATTGTACTTCGCAATGATCATTGCATTTGCTTACTTCTATGTAACCATTCAGTACAATCCTGTTGAGATGGCTAATAACCTCAGAAAGAACAGTGGCTCGATCCCCGGTATCCGTCCCGGTCAGCCTACTTCCGATTTCATTCAGAAGGTTCTGTCCCGTGTAACACTTATCGGTGCTCTTTGCCTCAGCGTTATCGCTGTTGGACCGATCTTCCTGAGCTTTACAAGCGATATTTTCAAGAACATCTCGGTTGGTGGTACTTCGGTACTCATCGTTGTCGGTGTTGCTCTTGAAATGGTCAACAATCTTGAATCTCAGATGATGATGCGCCACTACAAGGGCTTCCTTGATTAAGAGGTAACAACTATGAAATTGATACTTCTTGGTGCTCCCGGTGCTGGTAAAGGCACACAGGCAGAAATCATCTGCGATAAACTTTCGATTCCCACTATCTCAACTGGAAACATTATCCGTGAGGCTATGAAGAACGGTACTGAGATGGGAATCAAGGCCAAGGCTGCTGTTGAAGCCGGTCAGCTCGTTTCGGATGATGTTGTAATCGGCATCATCAAGGAACGTTTGGCTCAGGATGACTGTAAAAACGGTTTCATCCTCGACGGTTTCCCCAGAACAATTCCTCAGGCCGAAGCACTCGATGCCCTCGGAGTCGAAATCGACTGTGTTCTTGACATTGATGTTAAGGATGAGGCCATCGCAGCCCGTTTGGGCGGACGTCGTGTATGTCCCACTTGCGGAGCCAGCTACCATCTTGAGTATAAGAAACCCTTGAAAGAGGGTATCTGTAACCAGTGTGGTGCCGAGCTCATCCAACGTAAGGACGATGCACCCGAAACCGTGCTTGAGCGTCTCGCAATCTACCACGAGCAGACCGAGCCGCTTAAATCCTACTATCAGAAGACCGGCAAGCTGAAATCAGTTGCAGGTCAGGAAGAAGTAGCAGACACTACCAAGCTTGTTTTCGAAGCATTAGGTATCTGATAATGGTAGTGCTCAAAACTGCCAGAGAGCTGGCAATTATGAAAGAAGCCTGCGTTATTTCGGCACAGGCACTAAAGCTTATAGGTGAGGCGGTCGAGCCGGGAGTCTCCACTCTGGAGCTCGACCAGTTAGCCGAAAAGTTTATAAGAAGTAAAGGTGCAAGACCTAACTTCAAAGGACTTTACGGCTATCCGGCAACCGCCTGCATATCTATAAACAACGAGGTAATTCATGGCATACCTGCCAAAAATCGCATTCTTAAAGCGGGCGACATCGTAAGTGTCGACCTCGGTGCGGAGTTTGAAGGATATAACGGTGACAATGCTGCCACTTTTGCCTGCGGTGACGTTAGTGACGAAGCAAAGCGGCTGATGGATGTGACACGCGAGAGCCTTTACGAAGGTATCAAGCATGCACTCCCCGGCGGCAGAGTCGGTGATATATCCTATGCAGTTCAACAGTATGTCGAGTCTCGCGGTTACTCGGTGGTACGCAAATACGTTGGCCACGGCGTAGGCACGAGTCTTCATGAAGCCCCGGAGATACCCAATTTCGGAGTATCCGGCAGAGGAGTACGTCTTGTTCCCGGCATGACGATAGCAATCGAACCAATGGTTAACGCCGGTTCGTTTGACGTAAAGGTTATGCCCGACGGATGGACAGTATTAACCTCGGACGGTTCGCTTTCAGCTCATTTTGAGCATACCGTAGCAATAACTGCTGACGGTCCCAAAATTATGACATTACCGTAATTTAGGAGGAAAGCTATGCTGCCCGCAAGAGGAACGATAATCTGTTCAAAGGCCGGTAGGGACAACGGGAAGTTTATGATAGTTTTAGGCGATAAAAACGGTTCAATACTTGTCGCAGACGGCAAAGAAAGACCGATTGAACGTCCTAAATGCAAGAACATTAAACACGTTTCGTTGACCAGCCATACTGTTTCAGAGGAACAGATGCTCACAAACAGATCAATACGACACGCTTTGATAGATTTTCAAAGCCTACACTGTCAAGGAGAGATTTGAATGTCCAAAGAGGATATGATTGAATTGGAAGGAACAGTCGTTGAGGCAATGCCTAACGCCATGTTCAAGGTTGAAATTCAGGGAGGACACCAGATCCTTGCCCACATTTCCGGTAAATTGCGTATGAACTTCATCCGCATTCTTCCCGGTGATAAGGTAACGGTCGAAATGTCACCCTACGATCTGACAAAGGGACGCATTACTTGGCGTTCCAAGTAAGTCGGACAAACATTTTTGGAGGTAAATTAAGATGAAAGTCAGACCTTCTGTCAAAAAGATGTGCGATAAGTGCAAAGTTATCAAGAGAAAGGGACGTATCATGGTTATCTGTGAGAATCCCAATCACAAGCAGCGCCAGGGTTAATCCTGCGCAACTTAGAATGAGAGGTGCATTATAAATGGCGCGTATAGCTGGTGTTGACCTTCCGAATAATAAGCGAGTCGAAATCGGACTTACCTACATTTTCGGTATTGGTCTTACAACATCCAAAAAGATTCTTGCAGATACAGGTATCAACCCTGATATCCGTGTAAAGGATCTTACCGAGGACGATATCTCCAAGCTTCGTGAGTATATCGACCATAATCTTCAGGTTGAAGGTGATCGCCGTCGTGCAATCGCTTTCGATATCAAGAGACTTGTCGAAATCGGCAGTTTCCGTGGCAGCCGTCATAAGAAGGGCCTTCCCGTAAGAGGACAGCGTTCTAAGACCAATGCCCGTACCCGCAAAGGTCCTAAGAAGACCATTGCTAACAAGAAGAAGTAAGGGGGAGGAAGAATAATATGGCTAAACAGACAACAATCCGCAGACGCCGTGAGAAGAAGAACATTGAGCGCGGTGCTGCCCATATTCAGTCAACCTTCAACAATACTATTGTTACTATTACCGATGTAAACGGTAATGCACTTTCTTGGGCTTCCGCTGGTGAGCTTGGCTTCCGCGGTTCCAGAAAGTCTACTCCTTTCGCAGCACAGAGTGCAGCAGAAACCGCTGCTAAGGCTGCTATGGAGCATGGCCTTAAGTCAGTTGAAGTATACGTCAAGGGTCCCGGTGCCGGACGTGAAGCAGCAATTCGTGCTCTCCAGTCCGCAGGTCTCGAGGTTAGCATGATTAAGGATGTTACCCCGATTCCTCACAATGGTTGCCGTCCTCCCAAGAGAAGACGTGTCTAATTTTTTGGAGGTGTAAATATGGCTAGATATACCGGTGCAGTTTGCAGACTTTGCCGTCGCGAGGGTCAGAAATTGTTCCTCAAGGGTGAACGCTGCTACTCCGAAAAGTGTTCCATTGGTCGTAGAGAGTATGCTCCCGGCCAGCATGGACAGGGACGTAAAAAGACTTCCGAGTACGGTTTGCATCTTCGCGCAAAGCAGAGAGCAAGACGTTACTATGGTGTAAACGAGGTTCAGTTCAGCCACTATTTTGAGATGGCTAAGCGTAAAGTCGGCGTTACCGGCGAGAACCTCCTCAGAATTCTCGAGTCAAGACTTGATAATGTAGTTTACAGAGCAGGTCTTGCATCCTCCCGTGCTGAGGCAAGACAGCTTGTTGGTCACGGTCACTTTGAGGTAAACGGCGGTCGCGTTGACATTGCTTCTTACCTTTTGAAGGCAGGCGACGTTATCACCGTTTGTGAGAAGAGCCGTTCTTCTGAGAAGATTAAGGCAGTCCTCGAGGCAAATGCAGGTCGTCCTGTTCCTTCTTGGCTTGATGCTAATGCAGAGGGCTTCTCTGTTAAGGTTGTTAACCTTCCCGATCGTGATGCTATCGACGCTCCCGTTGATGAGCAGCTCATCGTCGAGTTCTACTCTAAATAATAAAGTTTATATGTGTTTCACTCGGCTTTCTTTTGAAAGCCGAGGGCACTAGACTTTAATATTAATCATTTGATGAACACGATTTATGCACGGTGCGATTCCGCACAGAGCACCGTTGCTTAATAAAATTTAATAGTGCGGAGAAATGGAGCTTTTATGATAGAAATTGAAAAGCCCAGAATTGAAACACTGGATATGACGCCTGATGGCAAATACGGCAGATTTATTCTTGAGCCGCTTGAGAGAGGTTACGGTACTACCATTGGTAACAGCCTTCGTAGAACCCTCCTGTCTTCTTTGCAGGGCGTTGCTGTTACTTCCATTAAGATCGACGGTGTTCAGCACGAGTTCTCGACCATCCCTCACGTTAAAGAGGATGTTACCGAGATCGTTCTCAACATCAAAGGTCTGACCGCTAAGCTTCATTCAGACAGTGTAAAGACTGTTTACATTGAGGCTGAAGGTCCTTGTGAGGTCACTGCTGCTTCTATCAAGGCAGACAGCGAGGTCGAGATTCTCAATCCCGAACTGCACATTGCTACCTTGGATGAGGGTGCAAAGCTTTGCATGGAGCTTACTCTTGACAAGGGTAGAGGATATGTACCGGCCGAAATGAACAAGACCGAGCATACCCCTATCGGTGTTATTCCTGTTGACTCCATTTACAATCCTGTTGTTAAAGCCGACTACAGCGTTGACAATACTCGTGTCGGACAGCAGACTGACTATGACAGACTTACCATTGAGGTTTGGACCAACGGTGTCCTCACTGCAAAGGAAGCAGTATCATGGTCTGCCAAGATCCTCACTGAACATCTCAAACTTTTCACCGATCTTTCTGCGGATGCATCCAATAGCGAGATCATGGTTGAAAAGGCCGGAGACGCAAAAGATAAGATCCTTGAGATGACCATTGAAGAGCTTGATCTGTCGGTACGTAGCTTCAACTGCTTGAAGCGTGCCAACATCAACACGGTTGAAGACCTCACCGAAAAGACCGAGGAAGACATGATGAAGGTCAGAAACCTCGGAAGAAAGTCGCTTGAAGAAGTTGTTGCCAAGCTTCAGTCTCTTGGCTTTACTTTGAAGAGTGACGATGAATAATAGCTTTCTTATTAAGGAGTGAGTTAAATGCCCGGAACCAGAAAACTCGGTAGAACCAGCGATCACAGAACTGCAATGCTCAGAGCTATGGTTACTTTCCTTCTTGAGAACGGAAAGATCGAGACCACCGTTACCAGAGCTAAAGAAGTTTCTGCTATGACCGAGAAATATATCACACTCGCTAAGGATAACAATCTCGCTAATTACAGACAGGCACTCGGTTTCATCACCAAGGAAGATGTTACTAAGAAACTCTTCGATGAAATCGCACCTGCATATGCTGAGAAGAACGGCGGTTACTGCCGTATCACCAAGACCGGCCCTCGCCGTGGTGACGCAGCTGAGATGGCTATCATTGAGCTTGTGAAGTAATTTCTACTGTATTTAAGACCGAACGTATAATGCGTTCGGTCTTTTTTGCTTTCGTATGACAACCACTGGCTCTGCCAGTGGGGAAAAGAGCTTTAGCTATGGACATAATAAAAACTCCTTGGTATATTGAAGTTGAGGTTCGCCAACCCAACAAAATATACCAAGGATGTCCTAGCCATGAAAGAGAAGGACATAAATAGTTTAGAACATACTAAGTGGAGATGTCAATACCATATTGTATTTGCACCAAAATATCGCAGACAAGCAATATACAAAGAGATAAAAACTGATATAGGGAAAATACTAAGAAAATTATGTGAACAAAAAGGTGTAAATATAATAGAAGCGGGAGCGTGCCCCGACCATATACATATGCTCATAGAAATACCACCGAAATACAGTGTAGCATAAATAATGGGATTTCTAAAAGGTAAGAGCAGTCTTATGATTTTCGACAGACACGCAAATTTAAAGTACAAATATGGAAACCGTCATTTTTGGGCAAGAGGATACTATGTAGATACCGTAGGGCGCAATAAAAAACAAATAGCGGAATACATAAGAAACCAATTATAAGAAGATGAAGTGGCAGACCAAATGAGTATTCAAGAATACATAGACCCGTTTACGGGTAGCAAGACAAAGTAGGCTAAATAAAAACACCCCTTTAGGGGTTACCCGAAGAAGTAATGCGGGTAGCAGAACCTTTCGGAGCCCCTTCAGGGGTGTGGCCTGTAAAATGCCCTTCTAGGGCTTATTCAAGCCTCCGGCTTAGCCGGTAGTCATGATTGTCAGCTATTAGTTGTACTTAAGTCTGTCAGCTGCAAGCTTCTTCTGAACGATATCATTAGCTGCTGCAACTGCCTGGTCAACAACGTTGGAAACAGAGTCAATAGCGGTCTTAACACCTGCAGAAGATGCACTCTTTACAGGTTTATAGATATCGTCATTGGTCTTACCG
>JAZTYO010000029.1:0-19586 GCA_045636945.1 Acutalibacteraceae bacterium
GTTTCATACTTGATTCCTCCTTCGTCTTTTTGTTGTGGTTGGCAAACCCACTTCTATTTTAGACGAAGGAGGATTCTTTTTCTACTCATAGCTAAAGCTTTTTGGAACTACCAGCACTGCTGGTAGTATTCGTTACACAAATAAAAACACCCTATGGCCTTTCGGTCATAGGGTGTTCTCTTATACATAGATATTGACTTTTAAGTCGTTCCACCTGTGTATGCGGTGCTTGGTGCTATCTTTATACAGATACTCTTTCGCATCGTCTAAATTAAGCACAAATTCCGTTACTTTGGTGAATGGGTTATTATTTCCCACTTTCCTTAATAGCAGCCTGGGCAGCAGCCAAACGTGCGATGGGCACACGGAAGGGTGAGCAGGATACATAGTCAAGGCCGATCTTGTGGCAGAACTCTACGGAAACGGGGTCGCCGCCGTGCTCACCACAGATACCGCAGTGGATTGCGGGACGGGTAGCCTTACCCATCTTAACAGCCATATCCATCAACTTACCAACACCTGTCTGATCCAACTTTGCGAACGGATCGTTCTCATAGATCTTGGTGTCATAGTAAGCACCGAGGAACTTACCTGCGTCATCACGGGAGAAGCCGAAGGTCATCTGAGTAAGGTCGTTAGTACCGAAGCAGAAGAACTCAGCCTCTTTTGCGATATCGTCAGCGGTCAAGCAAGCTCTGGGAATTTCCATCATAGTACCTACTTCGTACTTGAGGTCAGAACCTGCAGCAGCGATCTCAGCGTCAGCAGTTGCAACAACAACATCCTTAACGTACTTGAGCTCCTTAACTTCGCCGGTAAGAGGAATCATAATCTCGGGAACGATGTTCCAATCGGGATGAGCCTTCTTAACGTTGAGAGCAGCACGGATAACAGCGGTGGTCTGCATCTTTGCAATTTCAGGATAGGTAACTGCAAGACGGCATCCACGGTGACCCATCATGGGGTTGAACTCGTGGAGAGCAGAAATGATGTTCTTGATGTCAGCAACGGTCTTGCCCTGTGCATCTGCCAAAGCCTTGATGTCAGCCTCTTCAGTGGGAACGAACTCATGAAGTGGAGGATCAAGGAAACGGATGCAAACGGGGTTGCCCTCGAGAGCCTCATAAAGCTTCTCGAAATCTCCCTGCTGATAAGGAAGAATCTTCTGGAGAGCTGCCTCACGACCCTCAACGGTATCGGAGCAGATCATCTCACGGAATGCAGCAATACGCTCTGCCTCGAAGAACATATGCTCGGTACGGCAAAGACCGATACCCTCAGCACCAAGCTCGCGAGCCTTCTTAGCGTCTGCAGGAGTGTCAGCATTGGTACGGACCTTCAAGGTTCTGTACTTGTCAGCCCAAGCCATGATACGGCCGAACTCGCCTGCGATTTCAGCATCAACAGTGGGGATGATGCCATCATAAATGTTACCGGTAGAACCGTCGATGGAGATGTAGTCTCCCTCGTTGTATACTTTACCTGCAAGAGTGAACTTCTTGTTTTCTTCGTCCATAATAATGTCGCCGCAACCGGAAACACAGCAGGTACCCATACCACGAGCAACAACGGCTGCGTGAGAGGTCATACCGCCACGAACAGTGAGGATACCCTGAGAAGCCTTCATACCGGTGATATCTTCGGGAGAAGTCTCAAGACGTACAAGAACAACCTTTTCGCCACGTGCATTCCAAGCTTCTGCGTCTTCAGCAGTAAATACAACCTTACCGCAAGCAGCACCGGGAGATGCGCCAAGACCCTTACCTGCGGGAACAGCAGCCTTCAAAGCCTTAGTATCGAACTGAGGATGGAGAAGGGTGTCGAGGTTTCTGGGGTCGATCATAGCAACAGCCTGCTTCTCGTCGATCATCTTCTCGTCTACGAGGTCACAAGCGATCTTAAGAGCAGCCTTAGCGGTTCTCTTACCGTTACGGGTCTGGAGCATGAAGAGCTTACCGTGCTCAACAGTGAACTCCATATCCTGCATATCTCTGTAATGGTCTTCGAGGATAGCGCAAACCTTGTTGAACTCTGCGAAAGCCACAGGGAACTTCAGAGCGAACACTGCGATGGGCATAGGAGTACGAACACCGGCAACAACGTCTTCACCCTGTGCGTTGGTAAGGAACTCACCCATAAGACCCTTCTCACCTGTAGCAGGATCACGAGTAAATGCAACACCGGTACCGCAATCGTCACCCATGTTACCGAAAGCCATCATCTGAACGTTAACAGCGGTACCCCAAGAATAAGGAATATCGTTGTCACGACGGTAAACATTTGCTCTGGGGTTGTCCCAAGAACGGAAAACAGCCTCAACAGCACCCATCAACTGCTCCTTAGGATCAGATGGGAAGTCCTTACCGATCTTTGCCTTATATTCAGCCTTGAACTGATTTGCAAGCTCCTTAAGGTCGTCAGCAGTCAACTCAACGTCCTGAGTCACGCCCTTTTCTTCCTTCATCTTGTCGATAAGTTCCTCGAAGTACTTCTTACCGACTTCCATAACAACATCGGAGTACATCTGGATGAAACGACGGTAGCAGTCGTACGCCCAACGTGCATTGCCGGACATTGCTGCCATAGCCTCAACAACCTCTTCGTTAAGACCGAGGTTAAGAATGGTATCCATCATACCGGGCATAGAAGCACGGGCACCCGAACGAACGGAAACGAGAAGAGGGTTGGTCTTATCGCCGAACTTCTTGCCAGTGATGCCTTCCATCTTATCGATGTACTCCATGATCTCTGCCTTGATATCATCGTTGATCTTGCGGCCGTCCTCATAGTACTGGGTACAAGCCTCGGTAGAAACGGTGAAGCCCTGGGGAACGGGAAGACCGATCTTGGTCATCTCTGCAAGGTTAGCACCCTTACCGCCGAGAAGCTCACGCATGGAAGCGTCACCCTCAGAGAACAGGTAAACAAACTTGTGACTCATATTGAATCATCCTCCTAAAAAATATTAAACATCTGAATGCGGCACTTTTGTGCCTGACCGTCCAAACAATGGACAGACTACTCCAACTGTCTGAAGTATCTGATTGATTATAACACTATTTCACCAAAAAATAAAGAGGAAATTGCTAATTTCTTTAAATTTAGCACATTTTTTCAATTTTTATACATTTCCACAGCCTAATTTATGGGATTTTTGCATAACTGACGGTAAAAAACATAAAAAGCCACAGCAAAAACTTAACTCTAAGCCCTTCCCTATTGATTTTCCTTATACTCGGTTGGAGAAACTCCGAAGGCTTTGCGGAAAAACTACTGAAATACAACGGGTCGCGGAAACCGCTTTTGTATGCAATATCGCATTGCGGCATATGTTTGAAAACAAGTAATCACTTAACTGTATAGAGCCTCCCCTGCAAGAGTAGGAGGTTCTATCCTTTATTTCCACACCTAAAGGCGCCAATAAAAAACTCGGGATGTTTCCATCCCGAGCCTTTTTGTTATTTATATGCGTTGCCATTATAGATGTTGACGGTAATAAGCACTGTAAGGGCACTCAACGTACTACTGTACTTCATCTCACCAACCTTGATATCGGTTACAGAATATTCACAGATAAACGGTTTCAGTGCATCCAACACCCGGTCAATAGCATCATGGCAAGATGCACCCGTACCTCTTTTCGGCACACACAGTGTCATACCTATTTTGTAATTTATAGGTGATGCATTAAGAGCCACTTTGTTGCTGACCTCTGTACCGGTAATGGATATACCCTCAAGTCCTACGCTTACTACCGTTTTTTGCAACGGTACCTCCTGCTTTACAGAGGGGAACTCCGAAATAACCTTGATATCCGAAAGACTTCCGTCGATCGTAAGGCTATTGCATATCATTTCAATCAACTTTTTGGCGTGCATTTCAGTCACCGCCCTTTACACGTAGTGTGAGTATTGCCCAGATATATTGGGTGATGCCTTTGAGTGAAATTCGGTCGGCACGCGACACGTTATAGATGCCCTTTTCGGTTTCTATGAACGTATCTGCCTCCCTGCCCGCAAAATCGAGCTCTGCAGGGCCAAGATACAAGAAACAAGCCGAATCCTTGAAGCCTAACTCAGTGCGTTGCGACTCAACGTAGAGCTTGTTTTTGTATCGCATAGGCTGTATCAAGGCCTTGGTTTCGGTCGAATTACCTTCAATCGAAACATTGACGTTTTCACCCAAATTCTCAAACAAGCTGTCAACAGATGTTTTATAGTTCAATCAACACACCTCGGTCTTTACAAATGCAAAACGCTTACATTTAAGCAGATGCTCAACTGACTTTACGGCATCGTCCATAAGATTTTTAGCATATTCAACCGTAGCGTTGGAATCACTTCTTACGGTGATATCACCTGCTTTGATATTGGTGCCGTCACCCGCATTTTTCAAGGTGTGGCGGTAGAAGGCCATACAAGCAGCGGCATAATTCAGAGAATCCTGCCCTAAGGCAATATCCTTTGAATGGTCAAGCCAGCTCTCAAGAGTTTCGGCAGAAGTATTGCAAAGCACCCTGCCCTCTTTTAAGGCATTCTCCCCTGCCAGTACAAGAAACGCATCAACAACACGGTCGATACTGATAATCTTTTCCATAGACTCATCAGATACTAAGGACTGCCGAAGCATCCTTGAAAATCTTGGCAAAGCCTGCGGTTGTGGTGATAACTGCACGTTCAAGCTGACGGTCAATAAGCTTATCGTAATCAACGTTTACGTCGGCGGCAACAACCATTTCGAGTGCACAGCCTGCATCAAGACCGATAATCTTTCCGTCCTCAACAGCGTTGGAACGAAGCAACTTTGCACCGAGAGGATTACCGGGATTGCCCGTGCCCTGGAAGTTGATGCCGGTAAGAGGATTCTTGAACTCGTCAAGACTCATAACCTTAAGCATGGTGGATGGAGACATAATAAGTCGGTTGAGGCAATAGGGGTCAAGCTTGTTGTAAAGATTGAGAAGATCGGAATAAGAAAGCTCACCCGATGCGGTGGCGTTGACAACTGTTGCGGCATTGTCGTTACCGTCACCGTTCAAAAGCACGTTGACTGCATCAGCAAATTGACTGCGTGCAATGTGAGCACCAATCTGTCGGAGAGTAACCGAGAAGAGGTCAATCTTCTGAAACTTCAAAGCCTCATAGGATGCAACCAACATTCTGCCACGCTTGTGAAGAGTAACGAGATTTTCCTGAGTGCGGACTACGGTTTCAGGAATCTCGGCACCTTCGTCAACGTCGACCAAGGACTTCTCCTCGTCGGTAGGAACGGAAGCAATGGTACGGTAGTCGAGAGAGTTGATGTGAGTGGTGGATGCCACGATGGAAGGAAGCATATCAGCCTCCTCAATTCCCTGCTTTACGGCACGGGAAACATACTCAGGGAAAAGTGCTGCAGACTGAGAAGTAGCAAAGAACTTTCTTACACTATCACTTCCCGCACCTGCGACCTTGATGTCGAATCTTTTCAACTGACGGCCAAAAGCGTCAAGACCCTCATACTCGGTGCCTGCATAGTTCTGCGAAGGGTCAAGCTCCTCCAAAATCTCGGAAAAGCTTTTCTCGGGATGGGAATACATTCCCTTTTCAAGTGTGATGTTATCAAAACTCATAATATTTCTCCTTTTGTTTTATATGATAAAGAAACTGTTTTTGTGGGTTTCGGAGGTGGATTTTTTACCTCTCATAAGCTGAGAAGTGCATTTTTCGGTCATAGCTTCGCCCTCTCGGTAAAGACCAAAAAGTTCGTCAGGCTCGAATTTATCAAGAGCCTTAATAAACATATCGGTCACAGCATCGTTTGCCTCAGGTAAAAGCATTTTGACTATCTCAAGCTTTTTGTTTTTCAAAAACTCACCTGCTGTAAAGGCCAATTCAGAAAACTTCTCCAGCTTAGCCTGAAGCTCGGTTGCCTCCTCGATTGACAGGGTAATCTCACCGTTTTCAACCGATTTTGTCAAGCAGCCCAAATCAAAGCTCTGACCATCAAAATAAGACTTTACAACTCCTGCCTTAGGCTGTGCAGGGACGGCCACAAACGACCATTCGTAAGCATCGGTAGGTGAGCAAAGGTCAACGTAGCAAAGCGTTTTTTGACCGTTTTTGCGGTAATACTTGCCCTTGCGATGCTGACACGAGCCAACAGGCTTGCCACATATCGAGCAGTAGCCCTCCGACATACTGCAACCAACGCTCACCTCTTTTTTGATGCCCGATTCGATAGAGAGAATAAGTTCCTCACTTGCGGCAGATTTGGGCATATATGCTCGGGCAAACAACTGCTTGTAAGGTTCACCTATTTGATTTTTCTTACCGTCCACGGTTCTGACCTCGGCAAAGAACACCCTTGCACATTGGTTTTCGGCCTTGTGGGAGTGGTCGAAAATACCCGTTTTACCGATATAAAGCTCGGCTAACTTCTCAAGTGACGCATCGGTAAAGCGTTCGAAATCTCGGTCGATGTCGTTGTCGCACAGTACAACCGAAAACGCATAAAGCTCGTCAGCCACAAACTTTCTTCGGGTAAATTCATTGATTTTTTGGAGCTCGGCCTCTGACGGTGCGCCGAACTCTCCAATATTTCCGTTTTTCATACTTTTCACCTCACTTAAGTTTCAATCTGTGATGCCTGAGCACGAAGCAGTCTTGCCCTTGCCTGCTCGACCTCATCCTGCAGGGTGATATCATCCCAAACGACCTTGAAGTCGCAGGCATAGCCCTCTCCTCTGAGGTAAGCACGGCAGATTCTGGAAATCACAGGAGTCAGAAGACCTCTGTAATACTCAAGCTCAGAGGTCAACACATCGGACTGCTGAGCCGACATACGTTCAGTGCTTGACCACGAAAGTCCAAGCATAAACGGAGGCAGACCTACCTTTGCAACAATCTGCTCTAACATCTGACGTACAGGCACCTGACATTCGAGTGTCTGATTGTCGGCACCGATGACCTTGATATCCACATCACCGACTGCAACAAAGTCACGCACACCGTCCTTGTCGCTCATTGCCTCGGACCACTCGCGTGCTATTTCGGAAGCTCGGTCGGTTGCAAATGCTGCATCACCGTCGTTGGAAGGCTTGTAGGTAACGGCATAACGAAGATTACCTATTCTTTCAAAATTCGTGCCGATACTATCAAAAATCTTAAGCAAAATGCTCGTGACAAATGGCAGTCCGTAAAGCAAAGACCTACCCTCGGGGTGATCGGCAGTAGGATTTGCGGCACTAATGAGGATTCTTTCGGGATGCGGTATTGCCTGCAACTTACCGTTACCTTCCCTGACCGAAATTTTGCACGAAAATGGGTCGTCGTCTGATGAAATCTCAAGCCCATCCAACGGTGCATTATAAAGTCCCAAAAGCCTTCCGCTATTGGTTATAACCATTTCACCGACGGCAGTTCCATACATAAGGATACTGTCAAGATGGCTGTCAACAAAGCCACCTATACCGTTAGTGGCAATCCCTACGGGAACGTTTTGCATAAAGCGTTCAAGACGTTTTTCAGCAGCAGAATCGGTACTTTCTACATTAAAGCTACCAACAAGGCGGATTATCTTGTCAATGGCAGCTCCAACTACGGGTACTGCTTCACGAATGGCATCATATACCGCAAACTCGGGTCGACTCAAAGGCTTATGACGATCAAGCACCGAAAACGGATGCTTTGAAGCACGTGCTGTTTGCACTGTTGCGCTGATGTTTTTTGTAGGTTTAGTTTTAGAATTTGTGCCCATTATTTTCCTTTCCGAAGTTATATCAACTTCTTTTTGCGGCAACCGCAACGCTTGTTATCTGAGGTTTATAAACCACCGATGACACGAAATAACGGATATCATCCATTGCGTGGTCGTTCTCTTTCCTTGGGCAGTCCTTTAAAGCACCCTCATCCCAACGGTAGAGTGAAAACTCACGAACGGTATCGTCACATCCGTGACAGATTTTGATTTTTCCGTTTTTCAATGCATCCGATACGCGACGGATTCCGTCAAGCACGTCATTTTTCGCAGGTATTACCGAAAACTCTCCCTTACGGCGGATAAGCGTTATAAAGGATGCCGCCGAAGGGTCACATATTACCGCCGTTATATTACAACCATTGCATAGTTTTTTGAGCTCGGTATAATATTCCTCGTCGGTCTTTTGTGCTCCCTCACGGCGTGAGGACCAATAATACTCGCGAAGTCTGTACCAGGTACCCTGATGCTCGCCCCAAAGTCCAAACGATGCCGGATTAACGGTGCCGTAGTCACACGAAACATAGTAACGTGTACACTGCTTTGGGCAGTTGGCCATACACCTATCCGAGAACATCGGGTAAACTGCACCGTCGGCCGCCACCCATCTTCCCTTCACAAAACGCTCGTAAAAAGCACCCGAGTACATATTTTCGTACCTTTCGAGCATTTCCTTGGAAAGTGACGGATTTTCCCTCATCGTAAAATGGAGGTAAAGTGCGTTTTTTTGATGGCACTTCTTAATCCATTCGGTATAAAACCAATGTGAGGGATTTGACGGATTGCAGTTAAACCAGAACTTTGAGCCGTCGATGGAACAACGTGCCAATGCCTGCTCGACAAACGACCTTGGCATCAAGGCCACCTCGTCGAACATAACGCCTGCCAACGTCATTCCCTGTATCAGCGAGGCCGATGCTTCATCTTTACCTCCAAATATCCAGAAGGTATTTTCCCTGCCGTTCATTTCCACTAATATCCTGCCCTTTGACACCTCGTAGCGACACTTCAGTCCTAAATCCTGGAGCACTGGCAGATAAGGCTGTATAAGGTTACGCCTTACTGAGGATGCCGTTCGGCCACAAATGGCAAAGGACGAATTTCGGAAGCTACATCCTGCCCATGTGATAAATGAAACGAACATACAGAGCGATTTTCCGCTTCGGACAGCTCCGTCGCATATAATGGCATCTTTGCTTCGGTACGGACTGTTTTGACCCCACCAACAAAGCGTTGCCAGTTGCTTTTTTGAAAAAGGTTTAAAGTTCATCACTCATGCTCCCTACACCCTCTATTGCCGATGCACCTTTAAAAATTGCTTCAACAAACTGAGAAGTCGTGTTGTCATCTGACATCGTACTGACCTCAAGTAATGCCGTCAAAGCCTTGATACGGTCATAAAACTTGATTTCGATACACTTGTCGGTACACTTGAGTTCGGAAACCATAAAGAGATCTAACTTTTCCGTATCAACCGCCTCGGGCTCTAAAATCAACCTTACCGCATCGGCAACCGACCCAAATGCAATACGTTTGAGTCCGTCGACCGCCGAGGTTACGGTTGTATTCTTTTGCGAAATACGTTCGATTTCGGAAATAACCTCATCCCTCGCAAGCAACCGCATACCCGAACGCTCGGGGAACGCAAAGCCAGCCTTGGCAGCCGACTCCCTCGCATCACGGCATATTGCAAAATACCTGCAGAACTCGATTTCCTTTTTTGTGAGTGACATTTTGAAAACCCCTTTCACATACCCCCTCAAAAACATTAAAAGTTGCACTGCTTTGGACAACGGCAGTACAACTTTTTCAAAAATTTTTATTTTTCTTCTAAATTCAGCCTCGAACGGCATATAAATATGAGGGATATAAAAATTGGCAGATAAATCTGCTTCAAAGAAAGGTAAGAAGGAAATGCAAAGATTTTTTATGCCGGAGGGCTATACTCTGACAAGTGAAAAAAACCGTAAAGCAACCTCGAATCTCCAAGGGCTGCAGGATGCGGCAACCAAGCAGGAAATTGTAGAGGCAATAGCCGTAAGCTGTGATGCTGCACACAATCTTTATGTCGATTTAGGTACGATAAAAGGTATAATTCCCCGATTGGAGGGTGCTGTTGGAATAGCCGAAGGCACTGTTCGGGATATTGCGCTTATATCAAGAGTAGGCAAGCCTATTTCATTTGTTATCGACGGATTCTCCACCGATTCCTGCGGCAACCGTATTGCAATTTTGTCACGCAGGAAGGCTCAGGAGCTTTGCATAAACGAATACATATCAAGCTTAAATTCCGGTGATATAATTTCAGCTAGAATAACCCATCTTGAAAGCTTTGGTGCATTTTGTGACATCGGTTGCGGTTGTGTTGCACTTTTGCCGATAGACGCTATTTCGGTATCACGCATATCACACCCTAAAGACCGATTTTCGGTTGGTGACGACATAAAAGCCGTTGTCAAAAGTATTATAGGCGGCAAAATAACACTGACCTTAAAGGAATTGCTCGGAACTTGGCAACAAAATGCCGATTGCTTTGATGTTGGTGAAACGGTAACAGGTGTTATTCGGTCGATTGAGGATTACGGTGTTTTCGTTGAACTCACTCCAAACCTTGCAGGACTTGCCGAATTGAGTCACGACGTAAGGGTCGGTCAAAAAACCTGCGTTTATATAAAAAGCATCCTTCCCGATAAAATGAAGGTAAAACTTATTATAATAGATTCCTTTGCTCCCGACGGTATTCACTTACCTGTAAAATACTTCATAGAAGAAGGCCATATTGACCATTGGAAATATTCACCTGAGGGTTGCCGAAAAACTGTTGTATCACAATTTTAAAACAAGTGTTATATTCTTCATACACTGTCAAAAAATCTATTTACTTTTACGTGGTTTTGTATTAAAATCACAGTGTAAAAAAATGCCGATTTCGGCGAATGGAGAATTAAAATGCTTGTAAATTTCAAAGAAGTTTTGGCCGATGCCAAAAAGAATAACTACGGTGTGGGACTTTTTAATACCGTCAACCTTGAAATGGCAAAGGGTGTACTTGCCGCTGCTGAGGAACTTCGTGCCCCCGTTATCATAGGCAGTGCCGAGGTTTTGCTCAACTGCTCTGAGCTTCAGGAACTTGCTGATATGCTCAAACCCATGGCTGAACGTGCAAGCGTTCCCGTTGTGCTTCACCTCGACCACGGTCTTACCGAAGCACGTGTTAAAGAGGCTATTAAGCTAGGCTTCACCTCGGTTATGTACGACTGCTCCTCCAAACCCTATGAGGAAAACAAGAAATTCTTAGCCGATATTGTAAAGCTTGCTCACGCAAACAATATCACCGTTGAGGGTGAGCTTGGCCACGTAGGCTCCAACGCCAATTCCGCCGACCATAACATTTATACCGACCCCATACAAGCCAAGGAATTTGCCGAGGAAACCGGTGTTGACGCTTTGGCCGTTGCTATTGGCACTGCACACGGTGTATATAAGGAAAAGCCCGTGCTTGACATTCAAAGGCTTCGTGAGATTGCCTCGGTCGTAGACGTTCCGTTGGTGCTTCACGGCGGTTCGGGTCTTACCGATGACGATTTCAGAAACGTTATAGCCAACGGTATTTCCAAGGTCAATATTTTCACCGATATCAATACCGCTCTTTGCAAGTACATACACGACAACTGGACCGAAAACCTTGGTCACACCAAGCTGATGCCCGGTGCTATCGAGGCTGTAAAGCAGGTTGTAATGAACAAAATCAGACTTTTCGGTTCGGACGGAAGATACTGATAAATTACTGAAACCAAAACAAAAACGCGATGGAATCCCATCGCGTTTTTGTTTTATCATTCATCATTGTCCGACTTTTCAAAAAGGCTCGGCTCCTCGGCAGGCTCGATGTAATAGGGGTCCTTTGTAGGGTCCAAAGGCTTGGGTTTTCTCTTGAATCGAGTATACAAAGCCGCACTCACCACCGCGGTAAGCGGTATCGTCAAAAGTATGCCGATACTTCCAACCAAGGCTTGCAACAATTCGGCAACAATCTTCTCACGGCTGAATAATGTGGATAGTGATGACGAATACATAACCTGCAACAACGTTGCCGAAAGTTCACAACCGATATATGCCAACACCAAGGTATTGGCCATAGTCCCCATTATATCGCGACCAATGTTGATTCCCGATTTAACAAGACCTATAAAGGTAGGCCTTTCAACCTGGTCGTGTATTTCTTTAAGCGACGAAGATATTGATACCGAAACGTCCATAACCGCACCGACGGCACCGAGTATGATGCCCGCAAAAATCAGCGCATTGAGGTCGATATCAAAATTCATTATAAGATTTATCGACTCGTCACCCGTAACGCCCGACATATTGAGGAAATGCGATGTAATTAGCGTCAGCACACCTGCCACAACAACACCCGAGGTACAACCGATGACCGCCGCCAAGGTTTTTCTCGAATAGCCTTCGGTTATCGTAAGGGTCATTGCAATGATGTAAACGCAGGTCAGTATCGACCACAGATATATGTTATGTCCCGATAAAACCGATGGCACAAACACCATAAACACCGCTGCGCAGGTAAAGCTCAACGAAACAATGGTATTTACACCCTTTTTACGTCCGAAAAGCAGAATCAGTGCAATAAAAGCAATTCCTAAAATCCACAACGGCATAGAGCGGTCATAATCGTAAAGATACCAATCGCATTGCTCATCCTCGGCTTCGATTATCAGTATCTTATCGCCGACCTCAACAGCCTCCAATTTAACCGAGTCAAAGGCTGTGATACTTTCAACTGCCTCAACCGTCTGTCCTTTAAGTTCACCGCTTGTTATTTCACACTTGAATACGACGTGAATATCCTCACCGATATAGTTCATATCGACGTATTGCTTGTCGATGTCAACCGAAACTATCTCGGTAACGGTCGCCTTGGCCGCACCGTCGTCATACCCACCCAAAAACATATTTTCCTTGTTATATACAGCCTTATGACCGACAGCAAGCAACACCGCCGATACTGCAACGGTAATTATGTATAAAGCCAATTTGAAACGGTTTTTGACAATATATTCTTTCAATCGTTCAAGCATATATTCAACTCCTTAACGATTATATATTATCACATTTTTAAATGGTTTTCAATAATCATTATAACTCATATTTCACAACAAAAAAGAAAGCCCACCGATTACTCGGTGGGCCAAAGTAAAACAAATATTAGAAGATATACTCGATAGTATTTACGTCGTAGAACTCTGCCTCATCTTCGGGATTGGTAAGACGAAGCTTAACAATAAACTTTGCACCATCGAGTGTGTCACCTGCAACAATTGTGCCGTCTTCACGAATAGTGAGACCAACACCACACTTGAACTCTTCAACAAAGGAAACAACAGCCTCATAGGTCCAAGGATTCTGAGTTGCAAAACCAAGAAGAGAAATATCAACGTTGGTATCAACTTAGGGGTTATCGAAGCCAATCCATCCCCAAGAACCGTAGTTACCACCAAGAGTGATATAACCCTTGGGAAGTTTTTCCATTGCTGTGGTTTCGAGTCTTACGTAGTAGTCACAGTACCACTCTTCATACTTAGACTCCTGTACGGTCTCAGAGTTATGAGGAGCCTTGAAGGAGTATACTGTATCCAACTGCTGGTTGGGATTTGAGGGATAGAAACCGCCGAGATTCTCCCATACAATATCAGTGGAAGCGCCAAGCTCTTCAACAATAGCAACGGGAGCATCCTCGGGAAGGTTGGGCTTTACTTCGGGCTCAGCATCAAACACAATGGTAAAGGGGCTGAAGGAAGTGGTGAAGAAATGGATATCATCGGTGTTGGCATTGTAAATGTAATCAACGCCCTCAACCAGCTTAACATTCTTGTGGTATAACTCAACATTGGTAAGACCTAAGCCTGCCTCGAAAATGACCTCAATCTTCTCGGTGTTACCTTCCTTTATGTTCTAAATAACGATATCGAAGGTCTTGGCACCCTGATCACTGGTGATAGTAACGCTCTCGTCAAAAGCAATCTCCTGAACGCTATATACGAGAGGCTTGTTGGTATCAGCGATAGCAGTGGTTGGAACTCTTGCCCAACCAACCTTACCACCATTGGGATTGTAAGCGTTAAACTCCTAGTAAGTAGCGGTTTCGTCAACATCGGTGTAACCCATGCCGACTACAGGATATGTAGCTTCCTTGTCGTACTCATTATTGAAGGAGTCGCTTTCCTTAACCTCCTGGGTTGCAACAAGGTTTACACCCATAGTGATAGAAGGTGCCGTAGTACCGGTCTTGTAGTTGGCCTCATTGCCAACGGTGGTGGGCATATAGATGATAAGTGCAACGTAATCGGCATCGCCGGTGTTTTTGAGCGACTTTTCACCACTCTTATGAACGGTCTTATTGCCACTGAGACGATCTTTGATACCCTTAACGTCGCCTGCTGCTGCGATAGCAGTATCACGGGTGAAGAGGTCTGCATCCGAAGCAATTTTCTTATCAACGACCTTGAAAACAAGGTGGTCTGAGAGATAAAACTCTTCATCGGCAACGTTAGTGCCGGTAATCTCTTCGTAAACGTTTACATTAAGCTGATACTTCAAAGCCAAGGAACCTGCATTGCTGACCTTAAGGTATGCAACCTCGGTATGACCGGGCTCCCAATGAGCTGCATCATTGAAGAGCTTTGTAGTTTCGGTTACTTCGGCGTATTTGGTGCCGTTCCAATACTCAAGAACAACATCAAGGTTTCCAGCCTTAATGGTGTTACGACCGGAGGTAACAGAATCGGTAAACCAAGCAAAGGTTGTACCGACAAGCATTGCAACACAAATGAGCATCGAAAGAACACTCAAAATCAATGCTTTTTTAGTGGACATGTTTGTCATTTTGATTTTCCTCCTTTTCAAAAATATGACAAGCTATATGTATATCGGCGGTGATAGCCGTTAATACCAGATCAAATTACAATATGACAAATAAAGAGTTAATCTTCTTGTTACACGTCACATAATAACATATAACATATCAAAGTGCAAGTGTTTTTTCGTTAAATATTTAAACATTTCCCCCATTTGGGTTACTCATATTTAAAAGTTGTTGATTTTTTTTGTAATGTGTGATAGAATACGCTTTGCGAGTGGACCAGACGGCTGCGGGAGGTCTTTTGACCCCTGAGGAAAGTCCGGGCTTCACAGGGCAGGATAGCGGCTAACGGCCGCCGAGGGTGACCTTAGGGAAAGTGCAACAGAGATATACCGCCGTGAAGTTTTCACGGTAAGGGTGGAAAGGCGAGGTAAGAGCTCACCGACTGACGGGAGACCGTACAGTCCTGTAAACCCTATCCGAAGCAACATCAAATACGGCTATACGCGCCCTGCGTGCCGTGAAAGATGGCGTGAGCGTCACGGCAACGTGCCGCCAAGAAAGATAGTCGTCCAATACAGAACCCGGCTTACAGATCCGGTCGCACAAGAAAACACGCTACGGCGTGTTTTTTTATTTTTTCACATATACCTCACTATAAAATATAATGGTTATAGGAGGTTAAAAATGGATAATCACGTATTTATGGCGCTGATAGCAACCCTCGGAACGTGGTTTGTTACGGCGCTTGGTGCGGCAACGGTAGTCTTTTTCTCAACGCCCAATCCCAAAGCACTCAACATAATGCTTGGATTTGCCTCGGGAGTTATGATTGCCGCAAGCTTTTGGTCTTTATTGCAACCCGCCATCGAGCGAGCAAATAGTTCAAAAGGGATGCCTGCATATATAGTAGCAACGGTTGGTTTTCTTTGCGGAGCGTTGTTCCTTTGGTGCTCGGACAAGGTGGTATCAAAAGCACGAAAAAAAGCCGAAATCTCCGAGGGTCAGCCTAATGAACGGTTGCGACGGATAATAATGCTTGTGCTATCCATAACACTGCATAATATACCCGAAGGTTTGGCGGTTGGTGTGGCTTTCGGCGCATTACAAAGCGGTGGAAACTATGCTGAAAACTTGATGGGTGCCGTTTCGGTAGCGGTGGGAATAGGCTTGCAGAATTTTCCCGAGGGTGCGGCAGTTTCGGTACCGCTAAGGCGCGAGGGCTATTCACGTAAACGTAGCTTTTTATTGGGTCAGGCATCGGGTATGGTTGAGCCTGTTGCAGGTGTTGTCGGTGCAGTGCTTGTATCGTACGTAGAGGCCATACTCCCCTATGCTTTATCCTTTGCTGCAGGTGCTATGGTACTCGTTGCGGTACACGAGCTCATCCCCGAATGTCAGCAAAATCAAAAAACTCAACCGTATTCTGCAACTATGGGCATTGTTTCAGGCTTCGCAACAATGATGCTTTTGGACGTTATGCTAGGATGATACGGTTGAAGTGCAAAATAAAACGACCCGAACAGGCTGTTGTCCTGCTCGGGTTGTTTTATGATTTAAAATGTTTTACCGCCAATTATTACGGTGTCTATTGAAAGGTCATCGTTGAGCACCAGCAGGTCGGCATCAAAGCCTTCCTCTACCCTACCCTTGTTAAGACCGATTGAATTTGCGGGGGGTTCGGTTGCCATTTTGACCGCCTCGTAAAGGTCGATTCCAAACTCAACCGCCCTTTTAACGCCGAACATCAGCGATCGAGAACCACCTGCCAGAGTGCCATCCTTTAAGGTGGCAACACCATTTTTCATATAAACGTCCAAACCGCCCGAATCATATACACCGTCGGGACAGCCTGCAGGACGAATGGTATCCGAAATCAGAATCATACGGTCACTGCCGAACATTCTGAAAAGTGCAAGCACAGCTGCCTTTTGCACGTGATTACCGTCACAGATAACCTCAGCATAAATATTCTTTTCCAAAGCGGCACCGATAGGTCCGGGAGCACGGTGCAACATCGGCGACATTGTATTAAAGGTGTGAGTAAGGCTGTTGGCACCTGCCTCGATAGCCCTAACAGCATCATCGTAGGTGCAGTCAGTATGACCCAACGACACACTGCATTCACCTGCAACCTGCTTTACAAATTCGATACAACCGTCCATTTAGGGTGCAACGGTATTTTTTTGACGTTTTTAAAACGCTTAAAGCTCTCAACATTCTTGAGATAATTGACGAGTATATGACCAGCACCAACCGTTTGACCGCCAAAGAACGCGACCTTGCTAACGGTATTAGCAGTTATATTCACAAGTTTTACCAAAGGAAGCTGTCGGTAAAACTGCTTTGTGAAACCTTTGGTTGCAGTCGTACCACCTTAATGAACACCTTTAAGGAAAAATACGGTGTTACTCTCGGTGATTATATTACGCAGTATCGCCTCAAAAAAGCCGAAAAATGTTGCTTGGCAGTAAAAAGAGTATTAAGTCGATAGCCTTTGAAAACGGTTTTTCCGCCCAGAATTATTCTTCAAAGGTGTTTATTAAAAATCACGTTATGACCCCGACCGAGTTCAGAAATAAAGGCAAACTATCAAACGACTAACAGGTAAAACAGTTGAACAAATGCAAAACGGCAAGCGTTAAGCCTGCCGTTTTTTGTTTTGCTTTTGCTTTTATTTTTCGTCGCTACCGCAACCGCAGTCGTTATCAAACTCGCAGGGTCTCGGTGGAAAGAAATCATCGGTCGGGAATTTGATTCTGCGGAAAACGTCGCAGGGACTGTCGACCGAATCGTCACACTGCTTCTCGGGAATGCAGAAATCGTATACGGGTACCAGCATCTGGACGTTGCGTACCAACTGAATAACCGTAAACAGACCGAGTGTTGCAAGAACTGCCTTGTTGTCGGGCTCGTTGCAAGGGTCTATGCAACCGCCGACAACCGATGCAATACCTGCGGGGATATAACCGGGAAGATCGCAGTTGCAACGGCATTCGGAAAGACGTGCCGACAGAGGTATGGGGTCAACAGCCTGAACAACACACTTGGGTGCATTCTTGCCCGATACTGTACGGTGGTTACAACCGTCGTCGGCAACAAACTCGTTCGAGAAGGTCTTAACGTTACCCTCACTGCCGTAGAGAATAGCCTTCTTGTTATAGAAACACACACCCTTTAAGCAAACGGGACAGGTATGCGGTGCCGAAAAGACATCCAAGGTGACGGCAAAGAAGAAGGTCAAGTCGCACGAGTAAAAGCCTCGGTTAAAGGTAATCTGCTCGACATCTATGTTCACGTCGATAACCTCTGCCGATTTCAATCTCACACTGCAGGCCGTATTTATAAGCTGTTGGTCATGAGGTGAAAAATACACCCTCATATCGGTGACGCAGTCACGGTCACAGCAGGAATCGTATACTCTGCCCGCATCGATGCAAACGGCTTCCTTGAACGAAGTGCAGTCGGTGGGACAATTCTGTTTTATATCTGCCATAATATTCCTCCAAAAATGTATTTTGTCAGGCAATAAACCCTGACTTCTCTACATTTTATTCGGTATTTGCGGTTGTGTTACCGCAATACACGGCATAATATTAAACGTACACCGTAAAAATTTGACAAACGGAAGATTTTGTTGTACAATAATTGTTTGTAGAGAAGGTGCTTTTATGACAGAATTTATTGAAATACTAAAATCAATACTTTACGGTATTGTTGAAGGCATTACCGAGTGGTTGCCAGTTTCCAGCACAGGCCACCTGATACTGTTTGAGGAATTGTGGTGGAAGGAATCCAACCCGAGCTTTATGGAGATGTTCCGTGTTGTTATTCAGCTCGGTGCTATCCTCGCAGTTATTGTGATGTACTTCAGAAAGCTTAATCCGTTTTCTCCAAAGAAGGATTCGATTGCAAAAAAATCGACCTGGGAAATGTGGTTCAAGGTCATTATTGCTTGCGTACCTGCTGCTGTTGTTGGTCTTCCCTTTGAGGATACCTTGGATAAATATTTTTACAACTTCCCGACGGTTGCAGCAACACTAATAATATACGGTATCGCATTTATTGTACTCGAGTCGACCAAGCGTTCCGAACCCCGTATAAACGACGTTTCCGAAATGTCGTACAAAACGGCACTTTTCATCGGACTTATTCAGCTTTTGTCGCTCATTCCCGGAACGTCGCGTTCAGGCGTTACCATCTTAGGTGCAATGTTGCTCGGTTGTTCGCGTGCCGTTGCCGCCGAGTTCTCGTTCTTCCTTGCTATCCCCGTTATGTTCGGTGCAAGCCTGCTTAAATGTGCCGCCTACGCCAAGGATATCGTTTCGGGCGAAGCACAAATGGTCAGCACGTTGGAGATTGTCGTTCTGTTGGTTGGACTCGTGGTAGCATTTATCGTATCTCTGCTCGCAATCCGTTTCCTGACCGAGTATGTCAAGAAACGCAATTTCAAACCGTTCGGCTACTACCGTGTAGGCCTCGGTGCCGTTTTGTTGGGATATTATTTTGTATTTATGTAAAATCAAAGGAGTTTTAAAATGCTTATCTGTGTTGATATAGGCAACTCAAATATCACAATTGGTGTTTTTGATAAGGAAAATTTAAAGTTTACGGCACGTCTGGCAACCGACAGTCGCCGTACCTCTGACCAATATGCTATTGAAATCAGAGATATTATCCACATCTACGAGATTGAACGCAGTGAGATAACCTCTGCTGCCATTGCATCGGTTGTTCCGACCGTTGGCAGTGCTATTGAAAGATCTATCGAAAGACTTTTCGGTATCAAGCCGATAGTTTTAGGCCCCGGTGTTAAGACGGGTCTTAATATCAAGATTGACAACCCTGCTCAGCTTGGTGCCGACCTTGCCGCAGGTGCAGTCGGTGCTCTTGCCAAGTACCCTACCCCTTGTATTGTTATTGATATGGGTACTGCCACCACCATCAGCGTAATCGGTAAAAATGGTGAGTTTTT
>JAZTYO010000030.1:0-41189 GCA_045636945.1 Acutalibacteraceae bacterium
GACAGTATGGGTATGTTGGCAACCGTTATCAACTGCCTCGGTGTTTCGGATACCCTTATTCAGATGGGCGTGAAGGCCTCGGTTATGTCGGCCGTTGAGATGAACAAAATTGCCGATTTCTTCACCGCACGTGAGGCCAAAAAGCGTCTTGATGCGGGTGAGGTAGTTCTCTTTGCCGCAGGAACGGGGAGCCCCTTCTTCTCGACCGACACAGGTGCTGCTTTGAGAGCCGCCGAAATTGATGCCGACGTTATCTTCAAGGCAACCAACGTTGACGGTGTTTACGATAAAGACCCCAACAAATTTGTCGATGCCGTAAAGTACGACACCTTGAGTCACTCCGAGGTTTTGGCAAAGGACCTTCACGTTATGGATGCTGCTGCCGCATCGCTTTGCCGTGACCGTGACATCAATATTCTTGTTTTCAACCTTAACGACCCCGATAACATCGTCCGTGCCGTTATGGGTGAGAAAATCGGAACTCTTGTAAAATAATAAACAGAAATAAACTCAATCAAAAGGAGAAAAATATATGAAAACAGTTATTAGCAATACCGAAAGCAAGATGGGTAAGACAATGGACGCTATGATGCGTGAGTTTGGTGCAATCCGCGCAGGTCGTGCCAACCCCTCTGTACTCGACAAGATTTCGGTTGACTACTACGGCTGTCCCACCCCTGTAAATCAGCTTGCTGCTGTTTCGGTTACTGAAGCAAGAGTTCTTCAGATTCAGCCTTATGATGCAAGTGTTCTGAAACTCATCGAAAAGGCTATTCAAGTTTCGGATATCGGCATTAATCCTCAGAACGACGGACGTGTTATCCGCCTTATTTTCCCGCCTCTTACCGAGGAAAGACGTAAGGAAATCGTTAAGGATGCACGCAAGATTTCCGAGGATTCTAAGGTTGCAATCCGTTCTATCCGCCGTGATGCCATTGAAAAGCTTAAAGCAATGAAGAAGTCGAACGAAATTACAGAGGACGATCAGGCCAACGGTGAAAAGAAGATTCAGACCTTGACCGATAAGTTCTGCAAGGACATTGACGATGCAACTGCAGTAAAAGAAAAGGAAATCATGGAGATCTAATCTCAAAAGCACGACCCATCAGGGGAATCCCCCCTGATGGGATTTTGAACTGGGAGGGTCTTATGGCTTTATTCAAGAAATCTAAACCGATTGAGGATTTAAAAATCCCCACTCACATCGGAATTATTATGGATGGCAACGGACGTTGGGCGAAAAAGAGAATGCTGCCACGTTCGGCAGGTCACGTTGCAGGCTCGGAAAATTTCAAAACCATTGCCCGTTACTGTAACAAGATTGGTGTGAAATATCTCACCGTATATGCTTTTTCGACCGAGAATTGGAAGCGTCCCAAGGACGAAATTGACGGCATAATGAACCTGCTTAGGAAATACCTCAAGGATTCGACCAACTTTAAGGCTGAGAACATAAAGCTTCGTTTTATCGGTGAACTGTCGGTTTTGCCCGAGGATATTCAGGAGTTGATTAAACAGGCCGAGTTTGATTCAAGCGAAGCAATGGGTCTTACGGTCTATATGGCGGTTAACTACGGTGGCAGGGATGAAATCGTCCACGCTGTAAAACGTATTGCAGAAAGTGTTAAATCGGGCGAACTGTCGGTTGATGATATAACCGAGGATACCATATCTAAAAGGCTTTATGCCGATTGCCCTGATCCCGATTTTATCATTCGTCCCAGTGGGGAGTATCGATTGTCCAACTTTCTTACTTGGCAGTCGGCATATTCGGAATTTTGGTATTCCGACGTTCTGTGGCCCGACTTTTCACCCAAACATCTTGATAAGGCAATAGAGGATTTTAACAAAAGAAACCGCCGTTTCGGTGGCGTAGGGTGACAATACTTTAAATTGTTACGGTTTCACTTGATTTCAATTTTTTGCATTTTCCGTTTTACTGATGCCTTTTGGATAAGTGTAATTAAGTGAAATGCTTCGACCTGCTAAATATATATTTTTTGGGAGGGCGAAGTCGAAGAGCACAGTAATACACAGGTATTACAAGCGATGAGGCAAGAAAAAACAAAAAAATATTGTTTGCAGGAGTGACAAGTTAGAGTCTTGCCACCCTAAGGAGGATAAAAAAATGAAAACCCGTATAATCAGCGGTGCTGTCGGCATAATTATTTTTGTGGCCGCAATTTTTGCCGCTTTGAAAATAGATACCCTCATTATCCACTTCTTATTGGCGGCTATCGGTTGCATAGGCGTTTACGAGGCTTTGAAGCCCACAGGCTACCTTAAATCCAAGTTTTTGTTGGTTGCATCGCTTATCTATGCCGCTGTGACCCCGTTTGTTTACAGCATTGGAATGTTGGGTGCAAAATACGGTTTTACGCTTAATATCAAGCACGAGGCTTGCCTGATTATCTATGCGGCGGTTATTTTCACAATTTCGATGTTCAGACACAATGAGATCAAGCCTTTAGAGGTGACCTATGCATTTGCCAGCACCGTTGCAATTACTTTTGCATTCTGGAGCCTCGCGGCGGTATTTTCCAACCCCGACGGCAACGGACTTTTCTATCTAATTATCGTCGTCATTGCCGCTTGGGGATGCGATACCGGTGCATATTTTTCGGGTTACTTCTTCGGAAAGCATAAAATGGCTCCCGAAATCAGCCCGAAAAAGACGGTTGAGGGTGCTATCGGCGGAATCATCATTGACGTTTTGTTGATGCTCGCTGCTTGCCTTATCTTCAATAAGGTTACGGGTGAGAGTGCAAACCTTGTTACCATCCTTTGTGCAACACCCTTCCTTGCACTGGCAGGTATGATGGGAGATTTGATTTTCTCTTACATCAAGCGTGATTGCGGAATTAAGGACTATGGAAAACTGATGCCCGGACACGGTGGTGTGCTTGACCGTTTTGACAGCGTTATTGTTGTTGCACCGTTAATGTACCTTGTTGTCGAGCATCTGCCGATGGTAAAATAATATGAAAAAAATAGCGATTTTAGGCTCGACAGGTTCTATTGGAACACAGAGCCTCGACGTTGCAAGAAAACACGGCTACGAGGTCTGCTCGCTTGTGGCAGGAAGCAATATAAAGTTGCTTGAACAACAGATAAGAGAGTTCAAGCCTGAAACTGCCGCAGTTATGGATGAGAAAGCAGGCAGGATTTTGGCCGAGACGGTAAAGGATACCGATACCAAAGTGACCTACGGTCGTGAGGCGGTTATTGAAATTGCCGCCGAAACCGAGGCTGATACCGTTATTAATTCCATAGTCGGTATTGCAGGCCTTGAACCGACCTTGGCGGCAATCAACGCCAAAAAGGACATCGCGCTTGCTAATAAGGAAACCCTTGTTACGGGTGGTGACCTTGTGAAAAAGGTAATCAGGCAAAACGGCGTAAAATTACTGCCGGTCGACAGTGAGCATTCGGCGATTTTCCAATGCCTGCAGGGTGTACCCAAAGGTGCATTGAAGTCGATTTTGCTTACGGCTTCGGGTGGTCCGTTTTTCGGCAAGACACGCGAAGAATTGGAAAACGTTACGGTTGCACAGGCTTTAAAACACCCTAATTGGACTATGGGTTCTAAGATAACCATTGATTCGGCCTCGTTGATGAATAAAGGTCTTGAGGTTATCGAGGCGGTGCATCTTTTCGACGTTACTCCCGAAGATATAACGGTCGTGGTGCACAGACAGAGCATAATCCACTCGGCAATAGAGTTGTCCGACGGTGCGGTTATAGCCCAACTTGGTACACCCGATATGCGCTTGCCGATTCAGTATGCGTTGACCTACCCCGAAAGGGCGGAATGTCAGGCCGAAAGACTCGATATTTTCAAGGTTGGCACAATGACCTTTGAAAAGCCCGACATGGATACCTTCAAGTGCTTGCCCTCGTGTATCAGTGCGATTAAGCAGGGTGGCTTGAAGCCAACGGCGGTCAACGGTGCAAATGAGGCAGCCGTAAAACTGTTCTTGAACGGCAAAATTGGTTTCTTGCAGATTGGTGAGCTTGTCGAGGCAGCTTTAAAAGCCCAGCCCGACGTAAAAGATTTCACTTTGGACGATGTGTTAAATGCCGACAAGGCAGCACGTCAGCTTGTGTTCGATTTGGTTAAACAATAATTTTTCAGGTGATATTTCAGTGCAATTATTGAGTGTTTTTTCAGCAATAGGCAATGTTTGGAGTGCCGTTTGGCCTTATTTGGTGGCAATACTGTTGTTCCTTTTTATGATATTCATTCACGAGTTCGGTCATTTTATTGCCGCAAAACTGATGGGCGTCAGAGTCAACGAGTTTGCCATTGGCTTCGGTCCGACTCTTTTCAAAAAGCAGGGTAAGGAAACCCTTTATGCAGTTCGTCTGATTCCTTTTGGCGGTTTTTGTGCAATGGAGGGTGAGGATGAGGCGAGTGGTGACAGCAAGGCTTTTTGCAACAAAAGGCCTTGGCGCCGTCTTATAATTATTGTTGCAGGTGCATTTATGAACCTTGTGTTCGGTTTTATTCTCGTAATGTGTACTCTTGCTCCTGCCGATCGGTATATTACCACCACGGTGCATTCTTTCCACGAGGAAAACGTGATGAGTCAGCAAAGCGGTTTGCAGGCAGGCGACAAAATAATCGAGATAAACGGCCGAAACATCTATTCAATAAACGACCTCAGCTACTGCCTTTCCAATGTTGAGGGTGATACCCTTAAAATGACGGTCGAACGTGACGGCAAGGACGTACCGTTGGACGTAAAGTTCAATGCCGAAACGGTAGAGGGTATCAATTACGTTGATATCGACTTTTATCTTGATACCGAGGATAAGACCTTCGGTACGTTTATGAAGCAGTCGTTTACCCGTACTCTGTCTTACGGCAGGGTTGTGTGGTTTTCATTGGTCGACCTTTTGACAGGTAAGTACGGAATTAGTGCAATGTCGGGTCCTGTCGGTGTTACAGCGGCTATCGGCACCGTTGCAAAACGCGGTTTGATGGACCTTTTGCCTATGATTGCACTCATCACGATAAATTTGGGTGTGTTCAATCTGTTGCCCGTACCTGCATTGGACGGAGGAAGAGCATTCTTCCTTCTGATTGAAATGATAATCAGAAGACCGATACCTAAAAAGTTCGAGGGTGCAGTCCACGCAATAGGACTTATACTGCTACTCGGGTTGATAGCGATAATAACGGTCAAGGATGTTGTAGGATTTTTCTAAAATAATTTAAGTTTTAAAAAGGGGTGTTAGGATGTATACTCATCAAAGTACAAAAACGGTTACTGTTGGTAACGTAAAAATCGGCGGTGGCAATCCCGTTTCGATTCAGTCAATGCTCAGCACCCCGTCGTATGATATTAAGGCTTCGATAGAGCAGGCGAAAGCATTGGAAAAGGCAGGCTGTGAGATTATACGTGCTGCCATTCCCGATATGGATGCTATAAAGCTTATTCCTGCACTCAAAACGGCCGTCAACGTGCCGATTGTTGCCGATATTCATTTTGATTACAAATTGGCTTTGGAATCGGTTGCGGCAGGTATTGATAAAATTCGCATAAACCCCGGGAATATCGGTGACGATTCAAGGGTTAAGGCAGTGGCCGATGCTTGCAGGCAGAAGAATATTCCTATCAGAATCGGTGTAAATTCGGGCTCGGTCGAAAAGGAAATTCTGGCAAAATACGGTGCCCCAACGGCTGAGGCCTTGGTTGAAAGTGCTTTGCATCACGCGTCTTTGCTTGAAAAGTTCGGTTTTAACGACATTGTGCTTTCAATGAAATCGTCTACCGTGCCGACAATGTATGAGGCCTATACCTTGGCATCCGAAAAATGTAATTATCCCTTGCACATCGGTGTTACCGAGGCAGGTACTGAACGAAGCGGTGTTATCGCTTCGGCGGCAGGAATCGGAGGCTTGTTGCTTCGCGGAATCGGTGATACAATACGTGTTTCGCTAACCGACGACCCCACAAAAGAGGTAAGGGCTGCTAAAGATATACTTAAAGCAATAGGACTTCGCAACGACGGCGTGAAGATAGTTTCATGTCCCACCTGCGGAAGAACAAGAATTGACCTTATTGGTCTTGCAAAAAGGGCAGAGGAACTGTTGCAGGATTGCGAGAAGAACATAACGGTTGCTATAATGGGTTGTGTGGTAAATGGTCCCGGTGAAGCAAGAGAGGCCGATGTTGGTGTTGCGGGCGGTGACGGATGCGGTATCATCTTCAAAAAAGGTGAGATATTCCGCAAGGTACCCGAAACCGAACTTTTGAACGAATTGATGAAAGAAATAGAAAAGATATAAAGATTAAAACGGAGAGTTGAAAATGGGTTTCCCATCTTTGAAAAATGTCTTTGGTTCAAGTGTCGAAGGCTTTGGAGAAACAGTTGAAAACGGTATTTTGGAACGCTGCAAGGTCAGTTCGGAGGAACGAGCCCTTACGGCCTACGTTCATTTTGCCGATTACATAAAAAGAGAAAAGCTGATTGAGATTTGTGAACGCCTTAAAAGCCGACTCAATCTTCGCAACGTGAAAATTCACGTAAAATACAGTAAGGAAAGTTATTCTTCGGTTGCGGCCGAGGATATAGCTATGGAGCTTCGCGCCTCTAACGTTATGCTAAACGGCTATTTCAATGGTGCTGAGTTCAACGTATCAAACGGTGCCGACAAGAATTCAAATACATATATAACCCTCAAGTTTGGCGGAATGGGAACCATCAAGGAGTGCAATTTTGAGCGTCAGTTTGGTGCTATTGTGGCAGAACGCTTCGGTATTGAAACGCAGATAGCGTTCGACGGTCAGCTTGAAGAGGTCGAGATGGTGGTTCCTGAATATCATCAGGAGCCGGTAAACTACTCTGCACCCGAGCCTAAACCTCAGCCTCAAAAGAATTTTGGTGGAGTCTTTGGAGGAAATTCGGGTGGTCGCAGTGAGTCTAAGGCAGAGAGTAAGCCTATGGAGCCTCGCAAAATCACAGGTCTGCTTATTCCCGAGGATTCGCCCATTATTGCCGACAGTATTACTCAGATTTACGGCAAAAAGATTCACGGCTCGTTGATTCCGTTGTCACAGATTAACCCTGAGGATGAAGAAAGCCTTGTTTGGGGTGAGATATTCTTCTCCGAAATTGTGCCTACCAAGAGTGGCAAGGGTCAGCGTATTAAGTTTCAGATGTATGACGGCACCAACTCGGTCACCGTCAAGGGCGTTGTCGGCAATCAGTATGCCGATGTTTTCGGTGACGAACTTAAAAAGGGAAAATGTGTTATCGTTCACGGCAAGTATGCTATGGACGATTGGGAAAAGGATTATTGTTTAGACCCCGACGGCATTGCCACCGTTAAGAAAAAGGGTGATAAGACCGATACTGCGGAAGAAAAACGAATCGAACTGCATCTTCATACAAGTATGTCGCAGATGGATGCTGTTGCACCCGTTAAGGACGTTGTCAAGCGTGCCTTCAAATGGGGTCACAAGGCGGTTGCCATTACCGACCACGGTGTTGTGCAATCATTTCCCGATGCAATGAGTGCCTATGACGATATTATGGGCGACAACGAGGGTGCCGATTTCAAGATAATCTACGGTGTTGAGGATTATTTTGTAAACGATATTGACGGTCAGGAGATAGATGGCGGTATCGACGGCGGTGTTGATTCCACCACCTTGACCCGTTACCATCAAATTATTCTTGTTAAAAATCAGGTGGGATTGAAAAATCTTTACCGTCTTGTTTCCTATGCAAACTTAAATTATTACCTTAAAACATATAACAAATCCAATCCTGCAAAGCCACGTCCTGCAAGACCGTTGATGCCTAAGAGTGTTATCAATAAGTACCGTGAGGGTCTTATTATCGGCAGTGCCTGTGAGCAGGGTGAGATTTTCCGTGCAATTCTTGACGGCAAGTCGGAAGAAGAAATCCTAAAGCTTGCCGACTTTTACGATTACCTAGAAATTCAGCCGAGAGGCAACAATATGTTTATGCTTCGCAACGGTATGGTCAATACCGAAGAGGAGTTGCTCGACTTTAACCGTCGCATAATTGAAATTGCCGACAAATTGGGCAAGCCCGTTGTTGCAACGGGTGACGTGCATTTCCTTGACCCTGAGGATGCAAGACTGCGTACTATTCTGATGGCAGGACAGGGCTTCTCGGATGCCGAGTACCAAGCACCATTGTATTTCAAAACCACCGACGAAATGTTGGAGGAGTTCAGTTATCTGGGTGATAGGGCAAAAGAGGTTGTTATCTACAATCCGCAGAAAATTGCCGATATGGTAGAGCCTAACGTCCGTGCAGTACCGAGTGGTAACTATCCGCCTAAAATCGAAGGCTCGGATGACATTTTAACCGAAAAATGCTATCGAAGAGCACACGAGATTTACGGTGACCCGTTGCCCGATGTCGTCAAAGAACGTCTTGAACGTGAGTTGGATTCTATCATCCGTCACGGTTTCTCGGTTATGTACGTTACGGCACAGAAGTTGGTTGAATACTCCGAAAGCAAGGGATATTTGGTTGGCTCCCGTGGTTCGGTTGGCTCATCCTTTGCCGCTACAATGAACGGTATATCCGAGGTTAATCCTCTTGTGCCTCACTATGTTTGTCCTAAGTGTAAGCACAGTGAGTTTATCACCGACGGCAGCGTCGGCTCGGGCTTTGACCTGCCACCTAAAAAATGTCCCGAATGCGGTGCGGATTACAACCGCGACGGTCACGACATTCCGTTCGAAACCTTCCTTGGCTTCGACGGTGATAAGGTTCCCGATATCGACCAGAACTTCTCGGGCGAGGTTCAGCCCTTTGTCCATAAATACACCGAAGAACTGTTCGGCCCCGAAAACGTTTTCAAGGCAGGTACTATCGCTACCGTTGCCGAAAAGACGGCATTCGGCTACGTTAAGCACTATGCCGAGGACTACGGAATAACAATGAACAAGGCCGAGGAAGCCCGTCTTGCCGCCGCGATTGAATCTTCTGCGGTAAAAAGAACAACGGGTCAGCACCCCGGTGGAATGGTTGTTGTACCGCGTGATAAAGAGGTTTACGACTTCTGTCCCGTTCAGCATCCTGCCGACAAGGTTGATTCCGATATGGTCACCACCCACTTCGATTTCCATAAGATTCACGATAATATTCTGAAACTTGACGAACTCGGACACGATGTGCCTACCATTTATAAATACCTTGAGGAAAACACGGGCATTTCGGTACTGTCGGTTTCGATGAGTGACCCCGACGTTATGAGTCTGTTCTTGTCACCCGATGCCTTGGGGGTTACCGAGAATGATATTTTCTCCAAAACAGGCACCTATGCTCTGCCTGAGTTGGGTACAAAATTTGTCCGTGATATGCTTGTCGAGTCTAAACCGCAGACCTTCTCCGACCTTTTGCAGATTTCGGGTCTGTCACACGGTACCGATGTTTGGATTGGCAATGCTCAGGACCTTATTCAGCAAAAGGTATGTACCATTTCCGAGGTTATCGGAACCCGTGATAACATTATGACCTACCTTATTTACCGCGGTGTTCCCAAGAAAATGGCCTTTAAGATTATGGAGATTGTTCGTAAGGGCAAGGCGAAAAAACTTCTCACCGAGGAGCATCTGCAGGCTATGAGGGATAACAACGTTCCTGAATGGTATATCGATTCCTGCTATAAAATCAAGTATATGTTCCCCAAGGCTCACGCCGCCGCTTATATGATTGCCGCATTGCGCCTTGGTTGGTACAAAGTGCATAAACCCGTTGAGTTCTACTGTGCATACTTTACTGTTCGTTCGGACGATATTGAGGTTGAAACCTTGTTGGCCGGTCAGAATGCCGTTAAAAAGCGTATTAACGACATCAAACTGATGGGCAATGCCGCAGGCGTTAAGGAAAAGGGTATTCTCGATAACCTGCTTATCTTTAATGAAATGTTGTCAAGAGGTATCGAGATTCTGCCTATTGACCTTAGAAAATCACATTCAAGGAAGTTTTTGGTTGAGGACGGGAAAATGCGTTTGCCGATAGGCGTTTTGCCGGGTGTCGGTGAAAAGGCTGCCGCCGATATTCAAAAGGCGATGGATGAGGGCAACTTCCTCTCAATCGACGATTTGCAGATTGAGTCGGGTGTTTCCAAGACTGTTATTGAAAAATTAAAGGCTGTCGGTGCTTTAAGCTTCTTGCCCGATACCAATCAGATGACGTTGTTCTAAGAGGTGCAATATATAATGTATAACGAATATTTTGTGCCTTACCCAAGGATAGAAACCGACCGTCTTATTATAAGAATGGTTAAAAAACAGGATGCTGAGGACCTTTTTGAGCTTTGCCGACGACCCGAAACGTCGATGTTTTCACTATGGAGTCCGCACAAATCGTTGGCCGAAACCAAGGACTTTATAAGCTATCAGATTTCCCGTTACCGAAAGAAGGAATGTATGTTTTTTGTGGTGGAGGAGAAGGCTTCGGGTCACGTTATCGGTACCTGCAGTTACGTTTCGATGGATTCGGACTACAAGATTGCCGAAATAGGATACAGTGTTTTGAGTGACCTTTGGAACCACGGATTTGCCACCGAAATCGCCGATGCTTTGATGGGATATGCTTTCAACCGCATTGGTGTGCAAAGAGTGTTTGCGCGTGTTTTGCCGCAAAACACGGCATCCCAAAGGGTGCTTTTAAAGCTGGGAATGCAGTTTGAAGGCATCGCAAGGAAGGGTTATTATTTCAACGGCCGTGTGAACGACGTTTATACCTACGGCATAACCGATGATGAGTATTTCAAGGAGCGATAAAAATGGAAAGAATTGCAAGCTTTGAGGTTAATCACGATATCCTGCAACGCGGACTTTATACCTCACGTGTTGACGGTGATATCACGACCTACGATATCAGAATGAAGCTTCCTAATAAGGGCAACTATCTCAATAACCCTGCAATGCATACGGTTGAGCATATTGTCGCAACCTTTGTTCGAAACAGCGAGTTTAAGGACCGTATTATTTATTTTGGACCTATGGGCTGCCGTACAGGATTTTATCTGCTTGTGCGAGATATTGACCCCAAGGACGTTATCGACCTTGTGCGAGATGCATTCGTCTTTTTGCGTGATTTTAAGGGCGATATACCTGGTGTTTCGTCAATCGAATGCGGCAACTACCTTGAGCACGACCTCTCGGATGCACAAAAAGAAGCAGCCGAGTATATAACTGTTTTGGACGGATATACCGTTGAAATGCTGAAGTATTAAGAGGCCATAAAACGAAAAGTGGCTCGAAAAACTTTCGAAAGGTGAAAAAACTACCATTGTTGCATTTGGTGACAGCATTACCGCAGGTTATTTCAAATCGGGTGACGAGTTTCATTCCGAAAAGGATGAAGGCGCCGTTTATTATAAGATTTTGGACGAAAAACTTCGCTATATCTCCACGGTATTGTTGAGAATTACAAGGCTAAACTTACAGAAACCTTCGAGCGCTTACGGCTTTGGATTGTGATATTGTTTTTATGACACCCAGTATGCTTAACATAAGGTACTGTGAAGAAACCGCTGAGGCACATAAGGAATATGCTAAAGTAACCGCAAAGAGCCAAAACGAAGGCAAGATGGACAGTTTTATGGATGCCGCAAGGGAAGTGTGTGCCGAAAATAACGTGCAGATTTGCGATTGTTATGCCAAATGGAAGAAGATGTCCGAAATGGGCGTTGACACCACTTTGCTGTTGGACAACTACATCAATCACCCCACCCGTGGGATGCACATTTTCTTTGCCGAGTGTATTTTTGATACACTGATTTTCGGTTAATGACAGAACTAAACTAAATATTGCCTAAATTAAGAAAGCCTTATGACTGTTTATTGGTCACAAGGCTTAAATATTACAAATTTGAAATTTTTCAGAAAAAAGATTGCAATTTTGTAATATTTGTGTATAATAGAATTTGCTATTTGTTACAATTTTGTAACCATTATATTTTCAAGGTGATTGTTTGTTAAAGTTTAAGTTTACTACAAAAGAAGAAATAATATCAAAAATAAAGTACATTTTAGGTGCGGTTAAAGAAACAGCAAAGACTGTTTTTTCAAAAAGCATAAAAGGTGTTAAGGCAAAAACGGTTGCCACCATATTAGTTTTTGCAATATGCGTTTCTGTGCCTATGGTGGTTTCTGCTGCAACACTTACATCGGCTGTTGAGGTGAAATATAACGGTAATACGGTAGGTTTTGTTACCGATTTCAGTTCTGCCGAGCAGGTTAAAGATACTGTCAGAACTAGCATTTATGGCAGATTCAATGCCGATGGTTTTTCGTTTGATAAAACCACTGTAATAAAAGATAAAATCGATACTGTCGAAGCACTGTCGGTTGATTTTCTGAACAGTGTGGAGGGTGTCAAATCAGCTTGCGGATTGTATGTAGACGGGGTGCTCAAGGCGGTTGGTAACGACTATGCAGAAATGAACGACCTAATAAGCCAAGTCATAAAGTACTATACTGCCGACGGCTTTAAGTTTATAGGTTTTGCCAACTCGGTTGAGCTTCGCGATATTACCACTACCGAGGACTATTATGCAAAGTTCAGCGTTTCGCTTGATAAGCTATTAAGCGGTCGTTACGGTGTACAGCTCAAGACCGAACGCGTTGAATCTTTTGAAAAGGAGATACCTTTCACTGAAACCGTTAAAAAGGATAAAAATAAAAAGACAAGCTATAAAAAAGTGACTCAAAAGGGTGCCAACGGACTCCAATCGGTCACTGCTAACGTGTCGTATATCAACGGTGTTGCCGTTGACTCTGAGGAACTCGAAAGTGTTATTGTAAAAGAGCCCAAAGAGCAAATAACGGTGGTTGGCACCAAGAAAACCCCTGTTTATCATTCGGGTTACATTCTTGCAACCAAGATAATGACCGGTTCGGCCGAAATGACTTTTCCCGTTGCCTGCAACGGAGGTACCTATATCACCTCGTTCTGGGGAGACGGACGAGGCCATAAAGGTCTTGATATTGCCGCACCCAAAAACACCAACGTTTATGCCGCTGCCGACGGAGTTGTCACATACTCGGGCTACCGTTCGGATTATGGCTATATAATCATCATCGACCATAAGGACGGTAAAACTCAGACTGTTTATTCTCATAACAGTAAAAATCTTGTCAAAAAGGGAGCAACCGTCAAGGCAGGACAGCACATTGCCGAGGTTGGCGCATCGGGTAACGCAACCGGTTATCACGTGCATTTTGAGGTGAGAATTAACGGAACTCCCGTAGATGCCGCACCGTACGTAGGTCTTAGATAAGATGAATATTAAAAAACTGCACCGATGAATGCATTTGCCTCGCGGTGCAGTTTTTTGTGGGCGTTTGGTTTGATGTAAATATTGTCGACAATTTGCTAAAATTCGGCAAAACAATATTTTTTTCGCTCTTGCGTTTTGGTTTTGAATATGGTAATATTATTATGCCAAACAAAATCATATATTGTCCTCTCGAAAGGTGTGAGTATTTTTACTTTGGTAAAAATACAAACGCTCTGTTTTCTGTGTATACTTGCACTTTGTGGAGGATATCAGATTTTGTTTGGCGACAAGCGGAGCTACGTATTTTTCGGTGCGTGGCTTCGGCTACGCACTTTTTGTTTTACAGCGATCGGGTAATTCGTAGTGCAAAAATTTTATAAAGGATTGATAGCTATGAATATAAAATTTAAATCAGTATGCAAAATTGACTCGGCAGGTAGGATAATAATACCTGTCACATTGAGAAAAATGCTTGGGATTATCGCCGATGACATTCTTTCGGTTACTTTGACCGAAGAAGGAATAACAATTAATAAGGATCGTGAACAGCAAGGATAAAATAGAAAAGCAGTTGTACCGTTTTGGGTACAACTGCTTTTATTATATGGTCAAATTAGCCCTCGATTACCTTGCGGAGCTTCTTGTTATGCTTGTAGTCACGGACTGCTGCACGACCTGCACCCTTGAGGAAGGGGTAATCGGTAAGATACTTATCGGCAGCGGCATCAAATGCAGCGGGGTCGTTACCGAACGAACCTGCAAGGATAATGGAGCAGATAACGTCGCCTACAACAAGTTCACCCTCGTAGTGCATATCACCAAGCATTGTCCAATACTTGGTCAACTGCTTCTTATTGGTGGTTTCGTCAGCCATAAGTTCCTTCATTTTTGCAATACCGTAGCGCTTGAAGAACTCAACGTAAAGGAAATCTCCGTACTTGGCAACCATCTCCTTGTAGGAATCCTTATACTGAGGGAACATTGCAAGAAACTTTTGTGCAAGAGCCTCGATACCGGGTTCGGTACCTGCGGCAGCTTTGGTTGGCATTGCAACCTCTTGAACGGTGCCGTCAGTAGCCTTAACAATGGTAACGCCAAGGTCCTTGGCAACGGCAGTAAGGAAGTCCTCACCGATGCAGGCGGTATCCTTGGGACCGTGGTCGCTTTCGTCAAAGAACCAAGAGCTAAGCTCGGTATAATTTTCGGTATCGGCAGGTGCTACCGATACGGTGAAAAGCTTTTTGTCGTCAAGGTAAGCCACCTTATAGGTCTTGAATTCGCCCTTGAAGGTGCCAAGTTCCTGACCTTCGGGTGAATAGCCGTTTTCAACCAAAACGTCCTTCAAAACATCGGATACTTCTTTAAGAAACAGAATATTCATAATAACGCTCCATAATTATTGAAACTTTAAAGACATACTTTCAAAGTATTATAACACAACTTTTGTGTTTTGTCACTATAAATTGTTGCATTTAAAAAATTAATTTCCTGCTTGTTGTGCACCGATTGCATCGTAAATGCACTTAGGTGTTGCAAAAACCGCCAAAGGCCACTGCGGGTCGGGGCCGAACTTGAAACGTTCAACGGCACAAAACTCGGGACCGTTTTTGTTACCCGTCTGAATAACCCAATGATAGCCGTTCTTTTCACCGACGTAAATGGTGATATGGTCGGCAGAGGTTTTACCGGGGCTTGCCTTATCGCGGAAAACGATTATTGAACCAAGAGGAATCTCCTCGTCGGGAGTAAACTCAATACCTGCAGCCTTGTCCTTTGCGGTAAAGCCGATGTTATAGGTTTGTCCACTTTTCAACCACTTTTTACAGGCCTGATAAAAGCTGTTGGCACTCTTTGTGTCCTCGGGGAGCTGCAAAGCAGAGGTATCTATTTTCGCTACATTGGGCAGATAGTTGAAGTAAACGTACGATGCAAAAGAAGCGCAAACAAGACCGCCTTTTTCGAATTTCTTGATGTTGGGCAAGCCCTGTTCGGTGGTTTCAAGTCCAGTACTTCCACCGCCAAAGGTTATATTGGACAACCAACCGTAGCCCTTTTTGTACTTCGACAAAATGTATTGCCACATCTTGCCGTCGGCGCGATGCTTCTCAAGGTTGTATCCCGTATACACAAGCGAATCGATAAAAACGTTGTCCTCGATATCCAAAGTGGTGTTGTACTTGTATCCGGGGAAAAGTGTATTCTCGACGGGACGCTCGGTAGTGGTTGAGGAATTGTTTGAAGAGGTCGTCGACTGTACCTTAGAGGACTCGTTCTTTTCACTGCTTGCTACATCGGAGGATGTTATATCCGAAGAAGCAACATCCGAGCTTGCAACGTCTGACGAGGCGGTATCAGAACTTTCGGTAGTAACACTCGAAGTGTTTTTGCTCACGGTCGACGAGGTGTTGTCGGCAGTAAGTCCGTCGTTATCGCCGTCGTTCATAAAAGAGCTGACGGCAAGACCTGTCAAAAAGATTGCGATTGCCAGACAGACGGCAATTATCAGTTTAAGCGTATTTTTGTTCATAAAATCATCCTATTTACAGTTATTAGTAGCATTGTTGAATGCTATTTGCACACTTGTCCAACATTATAACACATAACAAATGAGTTTTCAACAAGAAAAAAGCACAAACATAACAAAAACCGACATTTACCAAAAACAACGACGGTTTTGTTGAATTTAAGCTCACTTTTCGAAAGAACCTTTGAATATTGTCTTTCTGAAATGGCTTGGAGTGTGTCCTGTCAGAGAATGGAAAACACGGCTGAAATACTGCGGATTGCTAAAGTCCAAGGCTTCTGAAATACTTGTGAAATCCTGATTTGTTTCGAGTATCAGCCGTTTGGCTTCTTCTATTTTCAAGAATTGGAAATAGTCGTTGATGGTCTTGCCTGTTTCCTTTTTAAAATGACCGCAAACGTGTCCTCGACTGTAACCAACCTGCTTGCAGATGTCGTCAATATTGATCGACGAATAGACCTTCTTTTCAAGTATCTGAATAACGTTGGCAGTCACGTCGCTTTGTTGCTCGGTGTACTTAAAAAACACCCTTTCGGACAGATTTTCTTTGCGGAAGGATTTGATAATTTCCAAAAACAGTATTTCGATGTAGTTGACGTATATCTGTCGTTCAATATAAGGTGGTTTGGACTTCGGCTTGTTGAAATACCCGTTGATATCGTAAGCCTTTACGCCTGCATTAAAGGCAAGAGCCAAAATTTTTCGCTGTTCGGGTGTAATGCGGACAACCGTACGGGTGTTATCGGGAAAGTGTTCTCTCATCAATTCGGAATCGCAGAGAAAGGTTGAAATAAAAATTGATGCCGAGTGAATGCCGTCGCAGTTGTTTTTATGGAGATAGTTTCGACCGTAGATAATGGCATCTCCGGTTCTTAATTCAACAGGATCGCTTTCGCTTGTTTCGAGATATGGCCCTTTTTCAACGAATATCAGTTCATATTCCAAATGATGTTCGCGTTGGTGGTCATGTGTGTACGTTGCAGGAAGTTCAAAATGTCGGCAGGTGTATACCGCTTCGATATTTATAGGGTTTTGCGGCATAGTATCTTCATTGTAATCGCCGCGAATCTGTTTTTCCGTATGCAGGTGGCTGTAACGCGGGTCGGGCATAATATCACCTCAACAATTTTTGTTAATGTATTCTATCAGCTCATTAAAGCCTCCGTGAGGGTAGTGGCTTATATCCTTGTTATCTCTATTTATGAGGCAGTCGGTCAGCAAAAAGACCTTCATTCCAAGCGTTTCGGCAACCATATCCTCTGCTACGTCGTTGCCGACCATAAGGCATTCCTTGGGGTCAAGCCCTAATTTATCGGTTATCTCGGTATAATAAAGAGGGTTGGGCTTTGAACGGCAGGAATTGTCGTAGGTTGTATAAAGTATAAAGTCTGAAGGCTCAAGTCCTGCCCATCTGATTCGGTTTTCGGTTGCAACGGTAGGAAACAAGGGGTTGGTTGCAAGTATGGCTTTTACACCCTTGGATTTAAGCAGAGCGATAACCTCGGACGATTTTTCCGAGAATCCGCAGGCAGCCTTGGCATTGAGGAATTCGTTGGAATAAAACTCGTCAAGCCTAGGCTTGTCGTTTATGGCATCAGCGCCGTAGATACTGCAAAACGTGTCCCAAAAGACCTCACAGTTGGTCTTTTCGGAGGTGTTTTTTATCATAGCCGAAACGCACATCCAAATACTTTTGGGGAAATCGGTCGGTGCATAGCCAAAGCTTGCGGCTTTGATAGTAAGGTGTTTGAAATAAAGCTCGGTGAACTTGTCCATATCCATAGGCAGCAAGGTGCCGTCAAGGTCAAAAAGTACAGTTTTTATAGCCATAAAAATCTCCAATTCACAATTAGTTTATACCTATATAATACAATACTTCCAATATCATTTTCAAGAGAATTTTATATAATAATACAAAAATGTTGCAGTATAGTATAAGTGACCAAAAAAATAACCGCCATACCTTTCGGTACGGCGGTTGATTTTTTGCATAAATTACTATTATGCTTTGGCCTTTTCACCGGTAATGAGTTTGATGATAAACAAAGTGCCGATCATAAGAACCAAGGAAATGGGCAGAACAATCATCCAATTCTGGATAAAGCCTGCAATGATGTAGCAGAAGAACGAAACGCCTGCAACGGTAAGTGCATAGGGCAACTGGGTCGAAACGTGGTTGATGTGGTTGCACTGACCACCTGCCGAAGCCATAATGGTGGTATCCGAAATAGGTGAGCAGTGGTCACCGCAAACAGCACCTGCCATACATGCCGAGATAGCAATAACTGCAATCTCACCACCCTGATTGAATACGCTGAGAACGATAGGAATAAGGATACCGAAGGTTCCCCACGAAGTACCGGTTGCGAACGAAAGTCCGACAGCGATAAGGAAGATGATAGCAGGCAGGAAGTTCTGAAGGCCCATTGCAGAGGTCTGAATGAAGTCGGCAATGAAGATGTTTGCACCGATAGAATCGGTCATAGCCTTCAGAGTCCATGCACAGATAAGAATCATAATTGCAGGTACCATTGCCTTAAAGCCTTCGGGGATAGATTCCATACAAGCCTTGAAGGAAAGTACACGGCGGAGCATAAAGAATATGATTGCAAAGATAACGGCGAAGAAAGAGCCGTACATAAGACCTACCGAAGCATCACTGTTGGAGAATGCGTCGATGAAGTTCTCGCCCGAGAAGAAGCCACCCGAGTAAATCATACCGATAACGCAGGCGATAACGAGGAATACAACGGGAACGATAAGGTCACAAACGCGTCCTCTGGGGTTTTCGGGCAGAGCCTCAACAGCATCATGAACGCCTGTCGAGAACAAGTCGCCGTTCTTGGCGTTTTTCTCGTGCTTTTTCATAGGACCGTAGTCAAAGCCCGAAACAGCAAGGAAGATAAGCATTGCAATGGTAAGCAATGCGTAGAAGTTGTAGGGGATAGCATGGATGAAGAGCGACATACCGCTGTCCTCACCTGCACCTGCGGCAAAGCCTGAAACTGCTGCTGCCCAAGAAGAAATAGGAGCGATGATACAAATAGGTGCCGCTGTCGAGTCGATTATGTAGGAAAGCTTTGCACGGGAAATTTTGTGTTCATCGGCAACAGGACGCATAACCGAGCCAACGGTAAGGCAGTTGAAATAGTCGTCAATAAAGATCAGAACACCAAGAGCAATGGTGGCAAGCTGTGCGCCAATGCGAGATTTTATATGTTTGGTTGCCCAACGGCCGAATGCGGCAGAACCGCCAGCCTTGTTCATCATTGCGACCAAAGCACCGAGCATTACAAGGAATACAAGGATACCAACGTTGTAGGAATCGGAGATAGAGGCGATAAAGCCGTCCGACAAAACGTGTGTAACGGTGCCTTCAAAGCCGAAGTTGGAATAAAGCAGACCGCCGGTCAAAATACCGATAAATAGGGAAGAATAAACCTCTTTGGTAATCAAGGCCAGAACAATGGCTATGACAGGCGGAAGCAATGACCAAAAAGTTGAGAAGAAGGGGATGTTCTCACGAACTTTGCCGAGAGCTGTATCAAGGTTTTGGTCAAAGTTGGGGTCGGCATTGACGTTGGTATCATAAGCACCAACATACTCAAGTGCCGAATCGGAGTCGGACAAGTCGTACTCTACATCGTCAACGGTTACGATGTTCTGAGTGGCGCCAATGGTGGGGGCTTCAGCGTCTTCAGCTGCAGTTGCGGTGGTGAACATTGAAGTAATAGCAAAAACAACAAGGCACATCAAAGCAACAGTAACCCACACTTTGCGTCTTTTGGGTTGAAGTTTCATAAAGGTTTCCTCCTCAAAATTTTGAAAGATAAAAGCCGTACCTACTAATACGAGCAGGTACGGCGAAATCAAACAAAAGTAAGATTACGATAGCACTCCACTCGATTATCGGTGACAGTACACGGTGTATTTCACCGTGTCCCAACCATAGCACCTCGGAAAAAGTTGTACGGTTTCGGCGGTGCTTCCTTTCGTGTGGGTGTTTCCGCACTTAATCACACTACTGATAAGAACCGCGCCTCTATCTTTACTATTTTACATTATATACAAGATTTTTTACAAAATCAAGTAAAAACGACAAAAAACCGCTAAATCTGATATAAATGCTTTTCGCACAACCCCTTAAAGTGTTGTCTTATATTATATCTTTTCAGCTTTCCAGCCGTCTTTTGTGAGGATATAGCGTTCACAAAACCCACATTCCTTGGCGATTTTCATTGCTGTGTCAAGGTGGTCACCCAGCCATTCTTTATTGTGGCAATCGCCGTTTATCACGATTTTTCCACCGAGCCGGTTTATTTCTTTCAAAATAAACTGGTCGGGATAGGGTGTCGTGCGATAACCTCTTGTCATTGCACCAACGTTGATTTCAAAAAATCGGTCAAAGGGGATGAGTGCCTTAACTGCCTTTAATGCCGCGTTTTTGTAGCGGTCGGTCAAGGTTCTGGGGTGGGTTTCAAAAAACTTTGAAACAAGGTCGATATGACCGATGATATCGCAGTTCGTTTTGTTTACAACATCCTCAACCGTTTGAAAATATTCCTCTGAGAAGGTTTCAAAATCACCGTCATACTGCTCAACGAGTACCTTTTCCAAGCCCTCGGGGTCAAGGTCAACAGGGAAAAGCACACCGTTTTTCTCGATGTTGTGCACCGAGCCGATAATATAATCATAACCGTCACCGTAAGGCTTGGAATAATAATCCTGCTCAAGCCCTAAAAATATGTCGATTTTGTCCTTATATTCCTCTTTCAAAGCGGTAATCTCGACTTTGTACTGTTCGGTACCCTCGGGGGTCATACTGTAAGGCTCGACCGACGGGTCGTAAGAATGACCCGTAAAGCCTAAGACTTGAAACCCATTTTTTATGGCTTCTTCAACCATCTCGCGAGGGCTGTCATTACCGTCGCAGTAGTTGGTGTGGGTGTGCAAATCAATCTTTGTCACTTGCCATCTTCTCCTGCTTTATTTTGTGGTCGATAACATGACGTGAGGCCAATTCTTTTCTTATGTCGTTTACGGAAATACCGTTTTCAACCATCAGCACCATAACGTGATATGCCAAATCGGCAATTTCGTATACGGTTTCTTTCTTGTCGTGGTCCTTAGCGGCAATGATAACCTCGGTACACTCCTCGCCGACCTTTTTAAGAATCTTGTCAAGGCCCTTTGAAAAAAGATAGGTGGTGTAAGAGCCCTCGGGCATAGTTGCCTTTCGGCCTTCCAGCAACTCATAAAGCTGGTCCATTGAATATTCCGAAAGTTCATCGCTTTGCCATACGGTTTCGGTAAAGCAGGAATCGGTACCCTTATGGCAGGCAGGACCGTCCTTCTCAACCACAACGGTCAAAGCATCGCGGTCACAGTCGGCAGTAATAGATACAATGTGCTGATAGTTGCCACTGGTTTCACCTTTAAGCCACAATTCATGCCTTGAACGGCTGTAAAAACAGGTTAAGCCTTTCTCCATCGAGATTTTAAGGCTTCCCTCGTTCATATAGGCAAGGGTCAAAACCTTTTTGGTGAAAGAATCAACGACGATGGCAGGGATAAGACCTTTTTCGTCAAATTTAAGCTGAGAAATATCAAAATTTATATCCATAATTATAACCTCACTAAAATATCGTTGCGCTTTAATTCTTGTTTAAGGTCTTGGATTTTTACCTCACCAAAATGGAAAATCGATGCGGCAAGACCTGCCGAAACCCTAGGGTCGGTCTTGAAAAGAGTTGTAAAATGGTCGATTCCGCCGGCACCTCCCGAAGCAATTACGGGTACCTTTACGATATTGCAAACGGCACTTAACATTTCAAGGTCAAAGCCTTTTTTAACGCCGTCAGTGTCGATTGAGTTTACAACAACCTCGCCTGCGCCCATATTAACACAGCGTTTTATCCATTCAATGGCTTCCATTCCGGTGTTTTCACGTCCGCCCTTGGAAAAAACGGTGAATTTTCCGTCAACCCTTTTTATATCGGCCGACAAAACAACACACTGGTCGCCGTATTTTTTGGCGGCATCCTCGATAAGCTGTGGGTTGCGGATTGCACCCGAGTTTACACTGACTTTATCGGCACCGCATTTGAGCACACGGTCAAAATCGTCGAGGGTGTTGATACCACCACCAACCGTCAAAGGAATGAAAATTTTTGAGGCAACCTCACGCAGAATATCGGTGAAAAGCTGTCTGCCCTCAAAAGATGCGGTTATATCGTAAAAAACAAGCTCATCGGCACCGGTATTACTGTAATACTCTGCCAGACTCACGGGGTCGGAAACATCATTCAGACCCTCAAAATTTACACCTTTTACAACACGTCCGTTTTTAACGTCAAGGCAGGGGATGATTCTTTTGGTTATCATTTTGCCGCCTCCAATGCTTCATTCAGATTGATTGCGCCCGTGTAATAGGCCTTACCGATGATACATCCGTAGACGTTCATTTCGCGCAATGCCTTTACGTCGTCAAGGCTTGAAACACCGCCCGAGGCGGTAATGTTCATTGAGAATTTCTGTGACATTTCGCGGTACAACGGCAGGTTTGTGCCCTTCATTGCACCGTCCTTTGAAACGTCGGTACAAATGACACAGGAAACACCCAAAGCCTGCATTTTTTCGCAGAACTCAAGTCCCGTAAACTGCGACTTTTCAAGCCAACCCTTGATAGCGACAAAACCGTCCTTAATGTCAACGCCAACGGCAATTTTGTTACCGTACTTCTCAACGGCGGCCTTCAAAAAGGCCTCGTCATTAACTGCGGCGGTGCCTAAAATACAACGGTCAACACCTGCCAAGAGGTATTTTTCAACGGTTTCCATATTGCGGATGCCACCGCCGATCTCGATAAACAGATTGGTGGTTTCGCGAATTTTTTTAACGGTTTCAATATTGGGTGTATCACCGTTTTTGGCACCCTCAAGGTCAACCAAATGAATGTGAGTAGCACCAAGCCGTTCAAAATCGCGGGCAACTGCCGAGGGGTCGTCGTTATAGACCGTCATCTTGTTATAGTCGCCTTTAAAAAGTCGGACAGCCTTACCGCCAACGATGTCAATAGCGGGGAAAATTATCATAATTCGCCGTCCTCCTCACAAAATGCTTTTAAGATATTAAGACCTACGTTACCGCTTTTTTCGGGGTGGAACTGGCAACCGTAAACGTTACCGTTTTGCACCGCGGCGGTGATTTGTATGCCGTATTCGGCCGAGGCGATCAGACTGTCATTGCAACCGTCGGCATAGTAAGAGTGAACAAAATAAACACAGTCGCCCTCGGAAACATACTTAAAAATAGGGGAGGGATTGTGGAATTTGAGGGCATTCCAGCCCATATGCGGAATGTCAAGGTTTTCGGGTATTCGACCCTTCATTGCAACAACCTTGCCCTTGATAAGACCAAGGCCTTTATGCACACCGTATTCGTAGCTTTCCTCAAAAAGCACCTGCATACCAAGGCATATGCCCATTATCGGTGTACCGCTTTTAGCCTTTTCGATAATGAGTTCATCAAGTCCGTTGTGGGACAGTTTTTTTCTTGCATCCTCGAATGCACCAACACCGGGGAGGATGATTTTATCGGCTTTTTTTATGACGTCGGGATTGCCCGTGACGGTCACGTCGGCACCAACCGATTTTAACGACGAACAGAGTGAGAAAAGATTTCCCACTCCGTAATCTATTACTGCTATCATTTAAAGTACACCCTTTGTGGAAGGAATTTCGTTAGAAAATTTGGGGTCGATGCTGACGGCATCTTTAAGTGACCTTGCAACCGACTTAAAGGTACCCTCAATAATATGGTGGGTGTTTTTACCGTCAAACTGCTTGATGTGAAGGGTCAACTCGGCATTGCGGACAAAAGCCATAAAGAACTCCTCAACCAGCTCGGTATCAAAGTCACCGACCTTTTCAGTAAGACCGAAAAACGAGCATTTAAGGAAGCTTCTGCCCGAAATGTCAACGGCCGAGAGGATAAGAGCCTCGTCCATCGGTAAAATCATATTGCCGTAGCGGATGATGCCTTTTTTGTCACCCAAAGCCTGTTTAAAGCATTGGCCCAGCACAATGCCGATATCCTCGGCGGTGTGGTGATAGTCAACCTCGGTGTCACCCTTGCAGGTAACGTTAAGGTCAAATCGACCGTGCTTGGCAAAAAGGGTCAGCATGTGGTCTAAAAATCCGCAACCTGTGTCGATTTTGGATCTGCCCTCACCGTCAAGGTTCAGGGTTATTTTAATATCGGTTTCGTTTGTTTTGCGGTCAATAGAGGCGGTTCTCATTTCAATTCCTCCAATATTTGTTTTACTGCCTTAACAAAGGCTTCCATTTCTGATTTGCTGCCGATTGTGATTCGGTTGAAATCCTTGATTTTTTCTTTTGTAAAGTGTCGGACGAGGATTCCGCTGTCCTTTAATTTGAGGTACAGCTCTTCTCCGCCGATCTTGTCCGACTTGGCAAAAATAAAGTTTGCCTTGGACGGGATAACGTAAAAGCCTAAAGCTTCAAGCTCTTTGGTGGTATATTCGCGGTTAGCAATGATTTTTTTGCAGTTTTCCATATAGTAATCATTGTCCTTAACCGCCGCAACACCTGCCACCATAGTTAAGCGATTTATGTTATAGGGGTTGGTCGAATATTTAATTCTTTCCAAATCGGCGATCAGTTCCTCGTCGGCAATGGCAAAGCCAAGACGTGCCCCTGCCATACTGCGGGATTTGGAAAAGGTCTGAACCACGAGCAGGTTCTTATACTTTTTGGTAAGAGGATATGCCGATTCACCGCCAAAGTCAACGTAAGCCTCGTCAATCACAACAACGCTGTCGGGATTGGCTTTGAGGATGCCCTCAACCTGCATCAACGTAAGGCAAAGTCCTGTTGGTGCGTTGGGGTTGGCAATAACCACCATTCGGCCGTCACCCTTATAGTCCTCGGGGTCGATAGAAAAATCGTCCTTGAGCGGCACCGTCACATAGTCGATTCCGTGCAGTTCGGCAAAAACGCTGTAAAATCCATAGCTTATCTCGGGGAACATTGCACCTTTTTCAGTGAATGCCATAAACGAGAAATTCAGAATATCGTCAGAGCCGTTGGAAAGAAAGATGTTGTTAGGGGTTACACCGTGCAAATCTGCCAAAGCGGTTTTAAGTGCAATTCCCGTAGGGTCGGAATAAAGGCGCAAATCCTTGACCTCTTGGCTGTTTACGGCATTTATAACACCGTCTGACGGAGGGAAAGGCGATTCGTTGGTATTAAGCTTTATATACTTTTTATCTCTCGGCTGTTCGCCCGGAGTGTAAGCCTCCAGAGTCCAGTACCGATTTTTCAAAAACTTACTCATTTTTCTTCCTCAAAACGAATTGTAGCACTCTTGGCGTGTGCGGTAAGACCCTCTTTTTCGGCAAAGAAGGCAACTTCATCAGCCACCTTGCTCAAAGCATCGCGGGTGTAGTAGGTGTACTGCGTTTTCTTGACGAAATCGTCAACCGACAGAGGGCTGGAAAATCTTGCAGTTCCGCTTGTGGGCAGGGTGTGGTTAGGTCCTGCATAATAGTCGCCCAAGGCCTCGGGGCAATATTTGCCCATAAAGATACTGCCTGCGTGTTTGATTTTATCAAGATAATCAAACGGATTGTCAACGCAGATTTCCAGATGCTCGGGGGCAATCTCATTGGCAATGTCGATAGCCTTAGAAAGACAATCGGCAACGATTATCTTGCCGTTGTTATCAATGGATGTTCGCGCAATTTCCGAACGAGGAAGCAAAGGTATCTGCTTTTCAAGTGATGCGCTTACCTTTTCGGCAAGGGTGATGCTATCGGTAACAAGCACAGCGCTTGCCATTTTGTCGTGCTCGGCCTGACTGAGCAGGTCGGCTGCAACAAAATTGGGGTTGCAACTACCGTCGGCAACAACCAGAATCTCACTCGGTCCCGCAATCATATCAATCGAAACAAGACCGAAAACCTGACGTTTGGCTTCGGCAACAAAGGCATTACCCGGACCGACAATCTTGTCAACCTTGGGGATGGTTTCGGTGCCGTACGAAAGTGCGGCAATAGCCTGAGCTCCGCCTGTCTTGAAAATGCGGTCAACACCTGCAATCTTAGCAGCGGCAAGAATAACGGGGTTTACCTTACCGTTTGAAGAGGGAGGTGTGGTAATGCAAATTTCCTTACAGCCTGCGATTTTGGCAGGGATTGAATCCATGAGAACGGTGGAAGGATATGCAGCAGTGCCACCGGGTACGTAAAGACCAACCTTTTCAATGGGGGTAATCTTCTGACCAGTTACAATACCGTCGTTTTCCGAAATGATAAAGCTCTGTCTTACCTGCTTTTCGTGGAAATTGCGGATGTTTTTGGCAGCAGTGCGGATAATTTCCAAAAACTTGGGTTCAACCGCATTGAAAGCCTCTTCGATTTCGGCTTCGGTAACCTCCAAAGAGGTCAAAACGGCTTTGTCAAACTTTTCGGCATACTTGATAAGTGCCTTGTCACCGTTTTGCTTTACGTCCTCGATAATATCGGAAACAACGCCCGATACGTCGGTTGCGGCAGTGCCACGGGCAAAAATTTCGGAGTTTGGCACCTCGCCGTATTTTAAAATTTTAATCATTTGCTTTCACCTGCTTTGTAAGTCCTTCACGGACACGTTCAATAAGTTCATTTTTAAACTTATAACTCGATTTGTTGGCAATAAGACGTGCACTTATGGGAAGAATGGTTTCCTTGGGTTCAAGGTCGTTCTCCAACAAGGTTTTGCCCGTTTCAACAATATCAACAATAACGTCCGAAAGTCCCAGAATAGGGGCGATTTCAATCGAGCCGTTCAATTTAATAATATCAATATCACGGCATTTTTCGGCATAGAATTTCGAGGCAATATTGGTGAATTTGGTTGCAACTCGGAGTGTTGAGTTGGGGTCGTCGCGAAAATCCTTTTTGGCGGCAACAGCCATACGGCATTTGCCTAAATTCAAATCCAAAAGTTCATAAACATCGGGCTCATATTCAAGTAAAATATCCTTGCCTGCAACACCGATATCGGCGGCACCGCGTTCAACGTAAATTGCAACGTCGGAGGGCTTTACCCAAAAGTAACGGACACCTGCAGCCTCGTTTTCAAAAATCAGTTTGCGGTTAGGCTCTTTAATGGAAGGGCAGGGGAAACCGCTTTTTTCAAACATATCGTAAACCTTTTCACCCAAGCGACCTTTAGGCAATGCTACGTTAATCATTTCCATTGACGGTTTCCAGTCCTTTCTCGGTTATTTTAAGCAACTGACGGTAGCGGAGATTCTGGGGTGTTTCTTTTGCAACAAGCACCGAGTTTCCACCATTCGACAGCATTTCGGAGGTCTTGATTGCGGCGGCGATATCCTCACCGTACAAAAGCACGGTATCAACGTCGTATTCTTTGAGGTTGCGGTCGTAACGGCCGAGCTCGTCAAGATAAACGGCAAAGCCGATAGCACCTGCCGTGCGGTTTAACTTTCTCATTAATTTATCGTACTGTCCACCTGACAAAACGGCATCGGGAATATTGCGGATGTAACCTTTAAAGACCACACCGCTGTAATAACTCATTGTACCGATACAGGAGAAATCAACAATAAGCTTTACTGCACTTCCAAGGCTTGACAGCACGTTGTAAATCGTTTCAAATTCGTTGAGTGCATTGAGAACGGCCTCGGACGAATAAACCGACTTAACAGCGGTAAAGGCATCGTTTGGGTTGGGGTAGTTCTTGGTGAAAAGGGTCAGTTTTTTGGCATCAATACCGTTGGCTTCGCAAAGTCCCCGCAAATCGTCGGTGTTTTTGGCGTTTATAAAGGTGATTACCTGCTTGCGAAGCTCCTTTGAAAGCAGAAGCTCGTCAAAAGCAGTTTCAATAAGTCCAACGTGCGACATTTCCAGAAGAGAGTTGTTGTCAACCGTTTCAAGACTCTTAACTGCAAGACTTAAAACCTCGCACACCTCAAAAAGACCGATGTTGCCGATACACTCAAGGCCTGTTTGCATAATTTCCTTGTAGGTATGGGTGCTTCCCGAAATACGGTATACGTTCTCATTGTAATAAAGCTTGTGTATGCCGTCGGAATCCTTTGAGTTGTTGATTATCGACAGAGTAACGTCGGGCTTCAAAGCCTTCAAACGGCCGTTGGTGTCGGTAAAGGTTATTATACCGTCGGACACCAAAAAGTCCTTATTTCTGACGTAAAGGTCATACTCCTCAAACTTGCTCATTTTAAACTGAGTGTAACCGAAACGGCGATAAAGTGAACGAAGCGAGTAAACCGCGGCTTCTTCACGTTTTAACAAAGTTTTATCAATAGCCATTTTTGCCTCCGAAACAGGTGTATAATGCACCCTTGGTGTGATTTATTTTAATACTCTACCATATTAGCACGCTAAAGTCAAGAGCTTTGCCGAAAAAATTTATGTTTTTATTGACTTAAAACGAATCCTATTATACAATGTACATATAAATTTATCAATACATAAGGGTGATAAAATGAGTGATATTTCAAAAATAGATAAAAATTTTGCCGTAAAACCTGTTGAAGTGGGCAAGGATACGGTGTTTTTTAACGTTTTGGAGGAGCCATTTAAGGTTTATGGCCTGATACTCCCCGAAAACGAGGATGATGTTTACCGCCGTATTCCTTTGAGTGTTGCCAAGGCAACCAGCGAGGGTGTTGTTCCTTTAAGCCACCACACTGCAGGCGGCCGTGTGAAGTTCAGAACCAACTCACCTTACGTTATTATCCGCTCAAATCAACCTGTAGTCGGCAAGATGCCTCATTTTGCTTTCACAGGAAGCATAGGTTATGATATGTATAAAAAAGAAAATGGCGTTGATTGGTATGTTAATACCTTCGTTCCGCCTATTGATGTTTCAAAAGGCTATGAGTCAAAAAAAGAAACAGGCATAAACAAGGAAACCGATATTACCATTCACTTTCCGCTTTATTCCCGTGTGCAGAGCCTTGAAATCGGTCTTAAAGCAGGTTGCACCTTAAAGCCTGCTAAGGGTTATAAGTATGATGTTCCCGTGGTTTACTACGGCTCGTCCATAACGCAGGGAGGATGTGCATCACGTCCCGGTATGGCTTATCAAAACATCATTTCCCGTGAGGTTGACTGTGACCATGTTAACCTCGGATTTTCGGGCTCGGCCAAGGCGGAGGAAGCTATTGCCGAGTATATTGCAGGTCTTAAAATGTCGGTTTTTGTGTATGATTACGACCACAATGCTCCCAATGGCGAGCATTTGAAAAAAACACATCACAGAATGTATAAAATCATTCGCGATAAGAACCCTGAACTGCCGATAATTATGGTTTCTGCCCCTAACGGACGTCCCGATGCCAGTGGGATTTACCGCCGTGATATTATCAAGGCAAGCTACGAGCAGGCTTTGAACGAGGGCGATAAAAACGTGTGGTTTATCGACGGCGGTGAAATGATGAAGTTCCCTGGCGGAAACGAAGCAACGGTTGATAACTGCCACCCGACCGACCTCGGTTTCAGACGTATGGCCGACGTTATCGGAGCAGTTGTAAAAGAGGCCTTGGAGAAATAAGCGCCTTTAGTTTTAAATATTAAACATAAAAAGGAGAAGGCTATAAAAAACCACGTTAAAAGGGCCATTGTGTTTGTGGTACTTCTTTGCGTTGTGTTTTCTCTCTTTGCTTGCGATTCCAATGTTAATATGGAGCTATCCAATGAGGCCAAAAAGATAGTTTCAACCGATGAGGTGAAGCTTGTTGGTGAGGACGGAAAGGCCACCTTCCGCATTGTGAGACCCGATTCTACAGATTCTTCGGCGGGTCCCGTAGCGGTTGAGATTTTCAAAAAATATAAAGAACTGCTTAATGCCATACCCAAGCAGGTCACTGATACCGAAAAGTCTGACGGTGTCCGTGAAATTCTGGTGGGCGATACCAACCGTGAGGTCACAAAGAAGGAAAAAGAACTGTTGCCCAATGATGGTACTGGTAAGGATTCTGACTACTTTATTTGCTCGATTGGTGACGATATAGTAATCCTCGGAGGCTGTGAAAAATCCCTTAAAACGGCAAGCGAGTATTTTATAGAAAATATTTCGCAGCCCGAATTACCCAACGGAATATACTACCACCATAAAGACGAAAACTCCAATATTACGGTCTGCAATATTTCCCCACTTTCAAGGTTTACGGTTGTGCGACCGATATACAACGTTTCGTACCTTACACAGCTTGAAACCGAAAAGTTGTGTGACCTTCTTTACGAAAAGACGGGCTATGACGTTCCGATAGTACACGACAACGTTTCAAAGAATAATCCCGACCCGATCAGAGAGGCGGTATACTTGAAAAGACGACTGCCACCGAGTACGAGATTTTCATAGGCAACTGCGACCGTGAGGGGGTAAAGCAACCCAAGGTTGCCGACTATTACGAAATTCGCATTGAGGACAAGAAAATTTACCTCAACAGCGGTAGCCCCTATGCTACCACAATGGCTGTTTCGGAGTTTATCAAGATGGTTGAAAGCAACGACACTATTGACAGCAATATGTCGGTTAGCAATGCCAACTACCGTCAGGTTTTGAAAGATTATGACAGTAAGACCTATTATCGTCCTACCTGGTATGATGAGTTTAACGGTACCGAGATAGATGAGAAAATTGTAAGTTGCCTGGAATGCCAAGGGAGGTAAGTTGGTTGACGGTAAAATCTGCTACCGCGGAAGCTTTGAGCATTAGAACAACTACGTAAAAGACGGCAAACTGTATATTGAGGCCTTGAAAACTGAGGATGCCTATTACGGTGGTATGATAAAAACCGACCGTTCGATGGAATTTTTTGTACGGATATCTCGAAATATCCGACCTTCATCCTCTCGACAACGGTTTTTGGACATCACTTTGGACCGTTTCAAAATCGAGTAAATATAACAAAGAAATGTGGTACAGTGAAACCGATATCGACGAGTCGTTCGGCAACGGACGTATAATAAAGGGCAACCTTTGGGCTTGGACGACCACCTACAGACGTACGCAGTTGAACCTTCATAACGGACGTGGCGATACCAAAAACGACCACCGAGAATACACAGCCGACGACCTAAGAGGCTTGTGGCAGGATTCTCATACCTACGGCTTTGAATGGGTTGATAACAAGACCATAAGATTTACTGTTGACGGATACGTCTGGCGAGAAACCGAATTGCAGGGCAAAGAACTGCAAAAGGTTTATGCACAGTATATGATGATTCAGATAAGTATGGCTACCGCGTTTGAGTCGAGGGGTCTTGTAACTCAGAATGAATGGCAGTGGGAAAACACCAACAAGTTTATTGTTGTTTGGGTTTACCTTTACCAGCTCGACGGCCACGGATTGTTGAAATATTAATCGATACATAAAAGGAAACAACGTATAATTACAGTGTTTCCTTTTATTTTTTTAAAATTGCTATTTGTGACTAAAAGGCTATAAAACATTGCAAACGCAACATTTTTGTGATAGAATAAACAAAAACGTTTGAAACACCGTAATAATGGAGGTTAGATACAAATGGCTATCAGTTATAAAAAAACTTTGGAAGCTACTCATTGATAGAGAAATGAAAAAGAAAGACCTAGTGGCTCTTTCTGGCATAAGAGGTTTGTAAGAGGGCTTGTGGTAAAATGCAAGTTTGAAATGGATTTATATTTGAAAGGAGGCTCGGCATATGACGGATAAGGAATTTAAAAGACTCAGCAGAGCGCAGCTGATCGATATTATCTATAAGCTCCAATTGGAACTTGACAAGGTGAATGAAGAAAAGCAGGAGCTGGAAAGCAAATTAGCAGATAAGCGACTTCGTTTGCAGAGTGCCGGAAATATTGCGGAAGCAGCCCTTGAAATTAACGACTGTTTCCGCAGCGCACAGAATGCTGCAGAGCAATACTTAAATGAAATCAAAGCAATCCGTGAGGAAACGGAAGCAGAGCGACAAAGGATTCTTGCCCAGGCGCAAGCAGAAGCAGAAGCCATCATCGCGAGCGCAAAAAAGACACATGGCGATTACGATTCTGTGATAGAAGAAATTATGAAAGAATTTGGACAGAATCATTCGGATAACGGGTGATAGATATGTTACATAAAAAGAAAAAGGAAGTATCCCTTCCTACGAAAAGTCAAGTTGAAACAGAACGAAAACGCTATCGCCGGCAGAAAGCATATAACAAGGCTCTGCGAGGAACAATATACGTTTTAACCATTGTGGCAGCCGTTGCTGTGTTGATTGCAACTCTTATTTTGCCGGTTCTGCAAATCGAGGGCACCAGTATGGAGCCAACACTGTCAAACGGTGATATTGTGCTACTTATGAAAACGACCCGTTTTGAACGTGGCGACCTTTGCGCATTTACATGGAATAACAAGCTTTTGGTAAAGCGTGTAGTCGGTCTCCCAGGTGATTGGATCGAGATCGATACTGATGGCACAATATATCTGAACGGCGACAAGCTGGATGAACCGTATGTACAGCAAATGGCATTGGGAGAATGTGATCTTGAATTCCCCTTCCAAGTGCCACAGGAGCAGTATTTTGTAATAGGAGATATGCGAGAAAGTTCTATAGATTCTCGCAACTCCCTGATTGGCTGTATTCCAAAAGACCAAATCGTTGGAAAAGTTTTATTTAGAGTATGGCCATTTAAAAAAATCAGTTTTTTCTAAACATTAAGACATAAATATAACAGAGGAACAAGCGTTTATGAGTTTCATTGAACAATACTTGTTACAATTGAATACTGAAAAACGACGATGGCGGCGTGCTGTAGCAGCGTTGACGGCATTATCGTTAATTGTGGCGCTTGTTACCACATGGAACCTGCGTATGACAGGCGTTACAATTGCCAACAGCGCAGGCTGTGGCATTGAAGAACACAGTCACACCGAGCAGTGTGTGTCAGGAACTACGCTGATTTGCGGAAAGAAAGAACATATTCACACCACCGACTGCTATTCCGATCCCGCAGCTGATACGGAAATGCTTTTGGATTGGCAGAACTTTTTTTCCAATTATCCTTATACAGGACAATTGGAAAAAGACTTGGTGGATATTGCAAAATCCCAAGTTGGATATACGGAAAGCGAAAAGAACTTTCAGGTGGACAACGCAGGCATACGCCACGGCTATACACGCTATGGCGCATGGTACGGAGCACCCTATAACGAGTGGTCTGCCTTGTTTGTATCATTCTGCCTGCACTTTGCAGGCGCAGATGAAACCTATCCGCTGAGTTCCGGCGCCGCATCTATGGCACGGCTGTGGAACGAACAAGGCAAACTTGTTCCTGTGGGAAAATATTCACCCGAAAGTGGCGATCTGGTATTTTTCAATAACAATACAATGGGTATTGTAACGGAAGTTCATAGTGCCACAATCTGTGTTATTCGTGGTGATGTTGAAAATATGGTAAAAACCGATATCCTATTGCGTACAGATCCGTCAATCATGGGATGGGGTTTAGTAGGAGGAACGGCTACGGATACTCAACCCCCACCGCAAACGGAAATGTCCAATAAACCAGTGGTGCAGATTTTTGCCGGGAAAACAGAAGTAACAGAACCGACAGAAGCTACCGAACCCACAAAGGCACCTGCACAAAAGTTCACCCTACGCTCTTCGCGTGCTACTATCATAGAGCTGATACCTTATTTAGAGGCAAACGGTGGCAGTTACTTCTACACCTTGCTCGATCATGACAATAAGGAGTTGCCCAAGGATGCCAATGGAAACTACATTGCTCAGGCCAACGAGGGCTATAAGCTAACCTTGACATTCAATAGTCCGAAGGGCTTCCTTCCTGGAACATATCAATATCAGATTCCAAACGGATTGATGGTGGATGGCGGTAATGGACAATTTGTTCTGAAGGACGGAATGTTGGTTGGCACCTGGGTTGTAACTGATACCGGTTTAATTACCTTGGAATTCAACGACAAGATGAACAGCCGTACTGACATTGTCATCAGCGCAACCATGGGCATTCATTTCCCAGAGCAAAATGACCCAATTGATTTCGACGGTTTTATCACCGTCAAGGTAGAACCTCCTGCTCAGCAGACATATCCCACGGAGCTGTCAAAGTGGGGTACTTCCAACGCCGAAGCCGGCAAACTAAATTGGAATGTACTCATAAAAGGGCATGCCGATTCTCAGATTCCCGGAAGCATCCTCACCGACCAAGTCTCTCTGCCGGATTGGGGTAAACCTCATACCTATACGCAATCGGATATGGATGCAGGTATCAATATTGGTGTTACTGCTGCCGACGGCAGTTGGCATACGTGGACGGTCACCGCAGATGACCCACACTTAATTTGGGACGAAAACGGCTGGTCCTATAAGATTCCCCAAACCGCCGAATGTATTTACTGCGGAGAAATAACCCTTGGTAGCGAGGGATGGGAATACATGGTTTCCTATACCTCCACACCAACCAAGCTCAACACTCCCGGCTCATTTGCTTATGAGAACAAGGTTACTGTAGATGGACAGACTGCATGGGGTTGGAATGAATTTACCCACGGATCTGTGAACGCTGAACTTGAAAAGGAAGGCTCCTTCCTGTCTGATGCAGCGGGCGGAGGCTTTTTGTGGGAGTTTCAGGTAACCATTCCCGGTCGACCGGAGGGTCAAAGAGCGGAATATTCCTGGTTTATTATGGACGAGATGAAATTGCTTGACAGTGGAGGCACGGCAATCGGCAGGCTTCATAACGACGTCAATTTAGCAACGGTAATGGCTACCTATAACGGACAGACCATCCAAATCCCACGTATCCAGGATGCCACAGCCCAAGATATGTTTGCCTGGGATGTTGCCTGGACGTCTGAGGGCGTTGCCGCCACACGCACCATTAACCTTCTTTGCCGTTGTCAATGCACCGCTTCCACCTGCCATTGGGGAGGCTGTGAAAATTATTGGTTCCAGTACGATGACGGCACGTGGGCAACCAACGGCTTCTGTCAATGTTGGACGGAACAGCAGAATATGACCTTTGTTTTCGTCTACAAAACCACAGATATGTCCTTGGTCGAAAACTACGGTGCCTTGAGACACCAGGTAAATAACCTTGCCCAGCTTTACTATATTGCAGACGGCAACATCTCCGTCCAGGTGGACTATGACGATGCAACCGTTCCCATTCCAAACCTGTTTGAAAAGCAGCTGACTCACGATTTTAACGGCTACACCGCCCACTATAAAATCACGGTCAACGAAGCAAAAACAGTGTTGACCAACGGCGCACCCCTGACCATCCACGATGAGATGACCGACACCCTTGCTTATGTAAGTGGTTCGCTTGTTATCACAACTGAAAATGCAAGCGGACACACAAGTGTACTTAAGCATGGCGTGGACTACACCGTTACCTATGACGGCACAGGCCATCAAACGGATGCCTCAGGCAAGAAAGTTCACGTGTTGAACATCGTGATACAGAAACCGCAACCGGTTATGTACATTTTGGATTACGATACTACTCTAATTCTGCCGGAACAGATCGCTGGAGGTATCCGTTACAGTAACTCTGCATCCATCTCCCTGTGGGGTGGAGAGGTGAAAGATACCGGTGTAGAAAAGGTCTATGCAGACATCAATATTGCTTCGAAAAACTTTACAGTGGATATGTTTAAGACATGCGCACTGACCGGTAAACCACTCCCGGGAGCAAAATTTGGTCTTTACAATGCGCAAGGTGGTCTAATCACCACCGGTGTAACAGATGCCAATGGTAAGCTGACATTCCAGACCAATATCATCGAAGGCATTGTTTTGCAAGAACATATTCTTTACTATTTGCAGGAAATACAACCGCCACCGGCTTATCAGCTGGATGATACAAAGTATTGGATCTGTTTCTGTAGTAATACGAGCGATACTTGCGTTGAATGCAACAAGCTTATGATAGATGCGGAGGCTGTACGTATTCCTTTTGAGGAGATTGGTCTAATTGATATTGCCAATTATCCTGCTAATGTAGAACTGCCGGCTACCGGCGGTATTGGAACCCCCATTTATATACTATGTGGACTAACACTTGTGCTTGGTCCGTTTGTATACGGATTCAGCTTGAGGCGCAGATATGGAAGGAGGTTGAACAAATAAAGCCTCCCCAAATGGCGTAAAAACCTATCTTATGCGCCTGACTGATTCCAAATAAAAATCAAAATTATTTTTAGAAAGGAAAATCACTATGAAAAAGTTTTTATCCATCATTATGGTGCTGGCAATGGTTCTTTCTCTGAGCATTACCGCTTTTGCGGCAGAGAATAAGGGTTCCATTACCATCACCAACGCAACCGTCAACGAAACCTATGCACTTTACAAGATTTTCGATGCAAGCATCAGCAAGGATGCTGACGGCAATACCAACGCAGTTTCCTACTCCATCGAGACCGACAATCAGTTCTTTGCTGCTCTGTTCGGCGCTGATGGTACCACCGACAACACCTACTTTGTGTACAATGTCAACACCGGCTCCGTTACCAAAAAAGAAGGTGTCAATGACAGCGAGCTGATCAAGTATCTGACCGAATTGGTAGAAAACGGTACTTATAACACTGCTGCTACACCTGTTAAGGCTACCAGCGACGAAGTGAAGTTCGAAAACTTACCCTACGGATATTACCTCATCACCAGCACATTGGGTACTACCGTAACCATCAACTCCAACACACCTGATGTTGAGGTAATTGATAAGAACCAGAAGCCTGGTGGCAACTTTGATAAGCAGATTCAAATCGGTGTAGATGCAGAAGGCAAGCCGATTTGGGGTGATTCCAACTCCGCTAATATCGCCGACGAGGTTACTTATAAGATCTCCTTTGAAGCAACCAACTACGACGGTGAAAACAAGATCAAGTACTACCAAATCCACGATGAAAAGGGCAACGCAATCTGGGCCGAATTTAACAGCTTTAAAGTGACGGTTGGTGGCGTAGAGCTTAAGAGGGGCTACTATCTCTCTCAGGATGGCGTTAACACCGATAACTGGGAATTCTTTGGTGATTGGTCCGATATTCCCGAAGCTGACCGCGACCGTAATGATGCACAGTGGTATCTTGTGCATCTTGACTACGACAAGTTCCGTATCACCATTCCCTGGCTGGAAGGTCACACCATCACCGATGTTACCAACGCAGCCGGTGAAACCACCGCTTATTCCGTAAACTTCCCTGAGAATGCTGATTCCAAGTTCGACTCTCCCGTTGAGGTTGTAATCACCTATGACGCAGTTATTGAAGCTACCGCCGCCATCGGTAACACCACCCACGGTAACCGTTTCAATAAGGCTCACGCTTCTTGGACAAGTGAGCACGAAACGCTTACCACTCCTCCCGATGAGGTTGTAACCTACGTTTACGGTATTGGCTTGCTCAAGGACGATATCAATACTCGCGAAAATCTTGCCGGTGCTAAGTTCCGTGTGTTTAAGGATGAAGCATGCACCGAACCCGTATATGTAATTCCTACCAATGTAAAAGGTGTGTATATTATCGATAGCTTGAATACTGTTGCTGAAGAAATCAGTGGCATCAAGCAAGAGACTTCCCGCAAGAAGTATGAGGCATATCTGGAGGAATATCTGAAGGATAAGGATGGCAACCCCATTGAACAGGACAACCTTGTAGTTTCTCAGGTAAACGGTAAGTTGGTTATCCTTGGATTGAAGGAAGGCACCTACTATCTGAAGGAGGTAGAGGCACCTGCAGGATATAACGCTTTAACACAGCCTGTTGAGTTCAAAGCAGGCGAAGATATCCGTTCTTTCATTATCTTTGCCGATGAAAACGGTAACGTTGCTAATATTCAGCAGACCGACGGTGTTCACCATGAGATCGACTACGACCTGACCCACACCGTTGTTCACAACAGCAAGGGCGTTGTGCTTCCTTCCACTGGTGGTATGGGTACCTTCTGGCTGATTACTATCGGTACTATCTTAGCAATCGGCTTTGCAGTATTCCTTATTACCCATAAGAAGATGTCTGCTTATACCGACTAATTCTTAAACTTAGAAAAAGATACTAAGTGGGAGGAGAGAAAATCTTCTCTCCTCCCACTAAAACTATAACAGAAAGGAGATGCCTATGAGAAAACACAAAACAGTAATCTTTTTAACCCTTGGTTTTTTGGTAGGTATCTGCATTCTGTTATATCCTGCCTTTAGTGATTTTTGGAACAGCAAAACCCAAAGCAGAGTAATTACTGACTATGAATCTGTTTTGGATAATCTTGATGAAAATGAATACAGTGCTATTTTTGAACGTGCCCATGCTTATAACAAGGCTCTATACGAAACAAATTATCCGTTGATGGATTATAAAAATGTGCCTGGATACTACGATACCCTGTGCATAACTGATAATGATATGATCGGCTATCTTAAAATTGATCGTATTGGTGTGGAACTTCCAATTTACCACGGTACATCGGACGATGTGCTGAATAGAGGTGTAGGTCATTTGGAGGGCAGCAGTTTGCCTATTGGTGGTGAAAACACCCATAGTATTATGTCTGCTCATAGAGGGTTGCCCAGCTCAAAGCTGTTTACCGACCTTGACCGAATGGAAATTGGTGATACCTTTCAGATAATCATACTGGATCAAGTTCTGACCTATCAGGTTGATTTTATAAAAGTAATAGAACCTACTGATGTTTCGGATCTGCAGATCATTGAAGGCAGAGACTATTGCACTTTGTTTACCTGTACACCTTACGGCATCAATACCCATCGTCTTTTGGTACGGGGCGTCAGAATTGAAACAATTAAGGAAAAACCAATTATTTATGTTTCCAACGAGGCATTTCGCATAGAACCTTTGTTGGTAACGCCGGCAGTTGCTGCACCGATGCTTTTAGTGCTTTTAATTCACTTGCTTGTTAAGTACAGAGAACCACCGAAAACCGTGCAGCAGAAGAAAAAAGAGGAAGGAGGCACGGGAAGTGAGTCGTAAAATCATAACCTTTTGTGTAACAATATTACTGATTTTAACTTGCTCTTATACGGTTTTTGCCGAAGAATTTGACCAAAGCAAAACAGGGTCTATTTCTGTTACACTTATTGAGAAAAAGCAAAATGAGCCGATTGTTGGCGCAGAACTTAGCGTATATTATATTGCAATCGCCATATTGGATGCAGACGGAAATTTGATTTATGACTATACGAGAAATTTCGAACAGTTTGATACCGCAATAGATGATAAATCACTTGCTGCAAAGCTGGATGAGTTTGTATCGCAACATAGCATACCATCTACTAAAATGGTAACGAATGATGAGGGGACTGCGCTATGTAACCAGCTTCCCTTGGGACTTTATTTTGTTAAGCAGACAGGTGAGGTAGAAGGCTTTGCTCCTTGCACACCCTTCCTTGTAACAGTCCCCAATGAAAAGAATGGCGAATATGTGTACGAGGTAAACGCTTCCCCCAAAACAGAGGTTGCAAGACTCACGTCCATCACCATAAAAAAGGTGTGGAATACCGATGAATCTACTGAGGCGGCGGATAGTGTTACCGTTCAGTTGCTTAAAAATGGAAATGTAGTCAAGACGGCAACCCTTAATGCGCAAAACAATTGGCAGGTAACTTACACCGATATGCCGGAAAGCGATGCTTACAGCATCAAAGAGGTAAACGTGCCAAAAGGTTTTACTGCAACCTACATGCAAAACGATTATGTTTTCACAGTTACAAATACCTCAACCTTAATTCAAACCGGTCAGTTGATGTGGCCAATTCCTGTACTTGCAATTAGCGGCATGCTTTTAATTGCGTCAGGGGTTGTGCTCTTGCAGAAAAAGAGGGAAACAAATGCGTAAATGGATAGGTGTAATCTGTGTTTTCCTTGGTGTCCTTTGCATACTGAGTGCCATAGGCTTTGTAGCATACAATCGGTGGGAAGATATGAATGCGAAGGATGTTGCCCAAGATTTTCTTGAGGATGTTCAAAGCATAATCAATGAAGAACAATCGGAACAGCCATTGCTAAATGATACGAAAATGGCAACTGTAGAAGTGGACGGTTATGATTGTATTGGCATTCTCTCTGTGCCTGTTTTAGATTTGGAACTGCCCGTTCTGACAGACTGGAGCTATGCAAAGTTAAAGAAGGCTCCGTGTCATTATTACGGGTCTTATTATGAAAAGGATTTTGTTATCGCCGCTCATAACTATAAATCACACTTTGGTAGACTTTCCAAACTGCAAGCAGGTGATATTGTTGTTTTTACCGACGTAAGCGGAACAGTACATTACTACGAAGTTGTTATTTTGGAAACCCTGCCTAAAAATGCAACAAAAGAAATGATTACAAGCGGTTTTGATCTTTCCTTATATACTTGCACCTTAGGTGGCGGTAGCCGTGTCACAGTGCGTTGCAACGCTGTCCAGGATAGTAATTGATAGAATAAATAACAAGGCGACAACTCGAATGTGTTACATTCAGGTTGTCACCTTTTTTATTTTAGAATATATCTTTCTTTTGGAGTTCCTTTTTCATTTTGCCGAGTGCCTTGCGGTATGTTTTATCTGCAGTATCAGGCGAAGCCAAACCGTGGTCGAGGGCTATATCAACAAACGCTTCTTTTGGCAATGGTTTTCGTGTTGGCTTGCCGTCTTCATCCAAATCATCTTTATCGTAAAAATGAGTAGCATAACACTCCATACAAAAGCCAAGGTGAGCAGACACTATTGCACGCTCACGATAGTTGAGATTTTCAAACGCTGCCATAACCGTTTCGGCATAGAGCTTTTCACGGCTCATATCAAGGGCATATTGTTTGTTGGCGTAATCGAAATTTTGCAATGCTCGGAATTTATATTCTTTTGCTAACTCCGTTGCCACCTTTGCAAAGTTTGCAGTAATCGTACCTCTGCCTTTCTCGGTACGGATAGCGGAACAACGACGGTTGTAAATATCTACAACGGGATCTGCGGCGGCAAGTTCTTTACGATTGATACTTGCGGCATATTTACGGCAAGTAACCTTTTTACCCCTGACCTCATACGGTGCTATGCCATTGCAATATTGCTGACGGCGGGCGGAAGTCATAAGGAAATACTTGTTACAAATACCGCACCGTCTTGGGTAATGCCCGTGATGTAACCCCTCAAAAAAGTCTGTAATCACAAAACTATAATAACTATCAAAATAAAGTCTACGTGCAAGTGAACTGCCCCAATTTGTGCAGACAGCATAAAAAGGCACATTATGGTAGTGCGTATTGAATTTTAAGCGACATACTGACTTCGTTTTTCAAGCGGAGTCAGTTTTGTTTTTATCTGTATTCTTTCATAATTGTAGAAATGA
>JAZTYO010000031.1:0-64153 GCA_045636945.1 Acutalibacteraceae bacterium
TTGGTTTACAGTATTTTGCGTTTTCATAGGTCGTAAAGAATTCAAAGTCTTCGGGTCTTAACCCAGCCCACCGAATTCGTTTCTCGGTTGCGATGGACGGGAATATGGGATTAGTAGCAAGCGCAACACGAATACCGTCTATTTTAAGCTTCTCTACCGTTTCTGCGGCCATCGGATTATAACCGCATACCTCTTTCACGGCATCAAAATTTTCTTCGTAAAACTTTTCAAACAAAGGCATATCTGCCAATGCTTTTTCGCCGTATTGCGAAGCAAAGTAATCCCAAAAAGCTTCTTCATTTGTTCTTCGTCCGTCATTTTTAATCATCTCGATGGTGCCTGCCCATATTGCATCAATCAATGCTTTAGGCTCATAACCATGAGGGGCAAGTTTTGCTGCAATCCCCTTGAAATATGCCTTTACAAAAACATCTTGATCCATAGGAAGTAAGGTTCCGTCTAAATCAAACAGCACCGCTTTAATACTCATTTTTATTCTCCGTTCTTGTTGTAACAATACAAAAGTTGAAAACTCAACTTTTGTATTATAGCGCAAACAAGTTGAAATGTCAACTTGTTTGTAACTAACAAGAAAGCGGCAGAGAGAAATTTGATCCCCCTACCGCTTTTGCGGTTAGTTATTAACTATTCTTGAAACCCTAAATCATGAAAGTTATATTTGATAGTAAATTTTTGCGCGCAACGAATCACAATCTTTTCAACCATAACCTCAACAAGCTCTCTCGTTATAGTTGGATCTTTACGATACAAACGGAACTGCTTGATCCACGCCTCGATTCTATCGTTTCTTCTGTCCATAACATTCATTACTTCAATAAGCTCATCTTCTTTTTCGGTAAGTTCAAAATATGCTTTTCTGTGTTCTTCAGAAAATGCTCGGAATTCGTCTCTGGTAATTTTCTCATCTGTGTATTTCTCAAACATTTCTCTGAGTTCTTCATTCTTTTCCTCTCGTTCAGCTTGAATATCAAGAATTGCTTTCCTTACATTTGTAAGCTCTGTTCGATGAGGTTCATACACATTTTTTCTATATTCAGAAGAAAGAATCAGATCTGCATACTTTTCAAGCGCCGCTTCTAACTCGGCAATGATTATTTCCTCACGGATATAATGACTGCAGCATTGACGGTTTTCGCGGTAATTTCCGCACTCGTAGTAAATAAAGTTTGGTGACTGAGAAGTTTCATGCGAAAGTCCTTTGGTGGCAATCATCGCTTTACCGCAATCACCGCAGTATAATTTCCCACGCAGTATTGTACGATAATCATTTTCGACTGCAGCATGTGTATTTCTGTTGGCGAGTTTATTGTTTTCCTCTTCATTGACGTGCTGTACCTTGTTATACAGCTCTTCTGTCACAATTGCAGGATGTGCATTTTCTATAATAATCCATGAATCTCGGTCAGTTCTTGTCTTTGGAAGATCAATGCCGGCTTTCACCTTTCTTCCGTGAACTCTATGGCCGATATAGCAAATGTCTGTAAGGATTTTACGCACCGTTGTCCTATTCCATAATGCGTCCTTATATTTTTCATCCGTTGTAAGGCCACGCAGATAACGTAGCTTGCCGGGGCTTGGAATCCCTTCAGCATTGAGCTTATTTGTGATTACAGCTATCTTAGCGCCTTCAGATCGCATTTCATAAATCTTCACAACAACATCTGCGGTTTCTTTATCGACAACATATGAGTTAAGCTGCGCTGCCCTCAAGTAACCATAAGGTATGCTACTTGCAGAAGGTAGATACTCACCACTATGTATTTTTGCGTCTATCGTGGACTTAACATTCTTCGATATATCATGAGATACTTGATCATCAAAAACTGTCTGTATAAGCAAAGAAACCTTCGGCATTCCAGCCTCATCGTTGATACTGTCATAATCATTATTTATGCTCACAAAACGTACCCCCATTTCAGCAAATATTTTAGTCAGCAATTCGCCGACTTCTTTATAATTTCTTCCCATACGGGAAACGTCTTTTACTGCGACACAGTTGATAATTCCGTTTCTAAGGTCTTCCATCATTTCAATGAAGCCTGGCCTATTATAATTTCTTCCTGTGTAACCATCGTCAATATATGTTTTTACGTATACAAAGTTTGGACAAAATTCAATATGCTTATTCGCTATTGCAATTTGATTAAGTATCGAGTCACTTATAACATCGTCACCGTCTGATTCCGATAACCGTGCATAAATACCAACTCTTACCGAAGGTTCCATAAAAGAAACTAATTTATTGTTCTCCGGATATCTGCTCTTTCTAGCCATTTTTTCTACCTCCTAAGAAAATTGTTTTGATTGTTATACTATTTGGGATAAAGTAAAGGTGCCGAAATCACTTCTGACTTCGACACCTTTTTGTTTATGATGCGTCTTTTTTTGCCTGCTCTTCTGCTACTTGATTTGCCGTTTCTAACATGTTTTCAGCAAATATTGCATAGCCACGAGTTGGATCATCCACCAAAACATGAGTAACTGCACCTACTAATTTGCCATTCTGGATTAGTGGAGACCCCGACATTCCTTGGACAATTCCTCCCGTTTTAGCTATCAAGTCGGGGTCGGTAACCTCAATCACCATATTTTTTATCTTACTTGAATCATTGTGGTAAACTTTCTTAATTACGCAGTCATAATATTGAGGTTGTCCACCGTCAAGTGTTGTGAGAATCTGTGCCTTTCCCTGTTTTATCTCCTGTTTTAATGCAATTTCCATTGTATTTGCCGACGCTATCGGTTTATTGGCAAAACCGAAAACACCCGTCATTTCGTTACAAGCAATTTCAGCAGTAACTCCTCCCGAAAATACTCCCTGCAACTCACCCGTAACGTCCTTTGACGATTTTTTGATACCTACAATCTCGGCGCCGACAAATTGTCCGCTTTCACACGGAACAAGCTCACCCGTATCGGTATCGCATATTCCGTGACCCAAACCTGCCACAACGTTTGTTTCGGGGTCATAATAGGTTAAGGTGCCTATCCCTGCCGAGCTATCCCTTATCCAGATACCGATTTTATACACCTTATCGGTATTTGAGTATATCGGTGTGAGTTTGACCGAAAATTGACTCTCGTTTCTTTTAATCAATACATCTATAGCTTTACCGTTTGTACTTCTGATGATATTTTGAACATCGGAATTATTTTGAACATCCTTACCGTTGATTTTAAGGATAGTATCCCCTTTTCTGATTCCTGCATCTTTTGACGGATTTTTCACTCCGTCATCAGTATCAATATCGCTATATCCCACAACAAGCACACCCTCTGTAAACATTTTTATACCAAAAGGGGTACCCAAAACGCATATCTCGATACTTTTTACCTCAATAACGCTAACTGTCTTTATGGGAATAATCCCGAAGATTGAAATATTAGCCCGATGTCCGCCAATCGATTGTGTGCCGTTTTTACCGACCGAAATGAGATTTTCCGACCTTGCCGAAACAATATTATAGGTATTGTCTATAATCAGTTCCGACCCTTTAACGACGTTATAAGTGTCACCGATAATGTTATCAAAATACCCTACTGCCAAAAGCGAAATGCTTGATAACAAAAGGCATATTGAAAACAATAATTTTATAAATTTTTTCATTGTCACATCCTCCGAAAACTTTTCTTATTTAACATTCCAAGATTTCGGCGGTTTAAGTTTTAAAAAATTTTTCAACTTTTTCAATTTCTTGAAATTCCGTTTCCAAATGTGATTCGGTCGTTTGAATTTCAAATTTTTGCATTATTTTGAAAAGAAAATTTCTCTTAAAAATCTTCTTCTTTTGGGAGCAGTCGGAAAGTTGTCTACGTTGACGAGTATCGAATCTTCTCCAAAAACCTCAATACAACTCCACGGGATGCGAAAATCATCATCACGGCCTAAAATATGCCGTTTTCCGCATACTATGATGTTAATTAGTTTTCCTGAGCAGGAATCTATTTCAACATCTCCCACCAAGCCGAGTATTGACCCATCCTTGATACAAACAACCTGTTTTTCGCGCATTTCTACCAGCCTGCAACACATACAATCACCCATACTATTTTTGTTTTATTATATGTGCAGTATCGGTTGTCCTATTATTCTCCCTTGATTTTATCCAAAACACCTTTTTCAATACGCGATACCTGAGCTTGGGATATACCTATCTCTCTCGATACCTCCATCTGGGTCATTCCGTGCATAAACCGTAATGCCAAAATCTTCTTTTCACGTTCGTTTAAAGAAGCTATAACGTCCCTGAAAGCAATTTCCTGCAACCAATCGGAGTCATCGCTCTTATCTCCTAATTGGTCGAGAACGTAGACGGTATCCCCTGAATCAGAATAGACTGAATCGAACAATGACACAGGCTCTACGATGCTTTCAAGTGCCATAACAACCTCACACCTTGGAAGTTGCAGTTCATTGGCAATTTCGTCAACGGTAGGTTCTTTTTGATTATTTGCAATAAGTTTTTCCTTAACCTGCATAGCCTTATAAGCCACGTCTTTAATTGAACGACTGACACGAACCGAGTTGTTATCCCTAAGGTGCCTTCGTATTTCCCCAATTATCATTGGTACTGCATAAGTTGAAAATTTTACCTCGTGTATAGGGTCAAAATTGTCGATTGCCTTGATGAGTCCGATACATCCAATCTGGAAAAGGTCATCCATATTTTCACCGCGATTGGTAAACTTCTGCACAACACTTAAAACCAGCCTTAAATTGCCGCCTATAAGCTTATCTCTTGCATTTTTGTCACCCTGCTTTACAAGCTTCAGCAATTCCTCTTTTTCTGCCTCCTTCAAAACAGGAAGTTTGTTGGTGTTAACGTTGCAAATTTCAACCTTGTTGTACTGCAATCATATCATCTCCAAATTTTGATAATATGATTATTACCTTTAACACATTGCAAAATACCGCAAAAAGATAAATTTACAATATTTTTATAGTTGACAAAAATGTTATATTTAACTGGTGTTACTGCACATTCAAGAACCGACGGTGAAAACACCTACGTTTTCCTTGAAAACTACATTCCCAATTTTTTTGAAACCGAAACTACAATTAATTGGGCCGAGGTCGACACAGGAAAACCTTTCACAGGAAGGTTTACACTCCCTCTTACGGCACTCTTATTCTAAAAAAATAAATAACAGCATCAAAAAACGCTTGGCAAAAGCCAAGCGTTTTTATTTTTAATTATCAGAGAAGAAATCGTCAGGATTTAGGTTGCCAAAAGGATTGTTCAAATCTCCGTCCTCTGCAACTGTGTTGGTATAGCTTGAATTACCTTGGTCCTCTATCAACGAGGCATAATAGGTTTTCGTAGAGCCGTCGGCCATACTGTATACCGTAAAGGTCATCACCTTACCTGGCTCGGTGCTTTCGATAATATCAAGTGCAACGGCACTTTTGGTTATCTCAACGTCATTGATGTGGGTAATGATATCCTTAACTGCGATACCTTTGCCGTAAAGGTCACTCTCGACGGTGATTTCCTGAACCATAAGACCTGTCGGAACGTTATTAAGTTTGGCGATGATACCGTCGACCTCAGTATACTGAATACCGAGTCTTCCTCTGCCTACAACGTAGCCGTGTTCAATCAACGAATCGGCAATTTTCACAACGGTATTCGACGGTATGGCATAACCAACGTTATCATACTGTGTACCTGCCATCTTGACCGACGGGATACCGATAACCTGCCCATACATATTTACCAATGCACCGCCTGAATTACCGGGATTGATTGCAGTATCGGTCTGAATCATCTTAACCGAGTAGCTCGACGTTGAGGTGAATCTGATGCTATCGGACGAAATAGTGCCCGAAGTCAGAATAGACCTTCCCGAAGCACCTGACGGGTATCCTATTGCAATAACCTCTTCACCGATAACAACCTGTTCAGAATTGCCAAACTGTGCCTTTTTAAGACCAATGGCTTCAACCTTCAATACAGCAAGGTCACTTCTTGTATCACCTGCGACAAACACTGCATCATATTCGGTGCCGTTATTCATAGTCACAAGGAACTTTGCCGATGGCACCTCAGCATAGATATGGTCATTTGTAACAATATATCCGTCTTCTGTGTATACAACGCCGCTTGCGTAGCCTGCTATTCCCTTATCGGTATAAACGGTTATTGAAACAACCGATGGGTCTACTGCATCAAACACTGCAGCCTTACTCGAAAGCTGATTATCACCCTTATCGGCAAGCGGTGTTGACGAATTAAAGTGGAATGAAGGCTCGCCTCCGCGATTTCCGAAGATATACCCTGCCGAAACGGCAATTATCAACGCAACCGTTACCGCAAGTATTGAGAAAAAGACCTTTAAGCCTGTGCTCGAGGTGTTATTCTCGGACTTTTCAACTGCTGCAAAGGTCTGCGTAGGCTCATTATACTGAGGTGCAGGTGCATTTGTAGGCTCGGTCGGTATTACACTATCGGTAGATGCCGTGTAGGTATAGACCTGCTGAGGCTCGGGCTGTATTGCTTTATTAACAGGCTCGGCAACCGTCGGCTGTTCCACATTCTGAGGTGCTGAAGTCTTAACCTCATCCTCGGGTCTGAAATTATTGTTGTTTTCCATATAGATTCCTTTCTTACTGCTCAATTCGGGGAATTATTATAGCAAACTCGGTAAAGCTGTCGGGCTGACTGCTGACGGTTATATTACCGTGGTGGATATCAACTATGGTCTTGGTAATATATAATCCCAATCCCGTACCGTCTTTATTGGCTGACCTTGCTTTATCCGATTTATAGAATCGGTCAAAAATATACTGCAGTTCTTCAGGCTTTATACCCTTTCCGTCATTTCTTATCGAGAATGACACGTTGCCGACGTTATCCTCGGTCGCTTTAACACTGATTGTTCCACCGTCGGGAGTAAATTTTATTGCATTATCAACCAGATTGAAGATTGCTTGATAGATAAGGTCTCGGTCGGCAAAAACCTTAATATCTGAGCCTTGGTCAAGACCCTCAATATTGATATTTTTAGACTCGATACGTTGTTCTTGAGATAAAAGTATGTCGCACGAAAGGTCCAAAATCTTAAACTCGGTTGGATTAGGCTTTTGCTCTCCCGACTCAAGTCGTGCAAGGCTTAACATAGATTGGACAAGACGTGAAAGTCGCTTAACCTCAGTCGATACAATACCCAGATAATGTTCCTGCTTTTCGGGAGGTATCGTTCCGTCGAGTATACCGTCGATAAAACCACCGATAGTGGTCATAGGTGTTCTCAATTCGTGGGAAACGTTGGCTATAAAGCTTCTTCTCATACCCTCAAGCTGTGACAACGAATTAGCCATTGCGTTAAAGGTTTCAGCAAGGTTGGCAATTTCATCATCACCCTTTACAGGTATACGTTGTGAAAAATCTCCCTTTGCCATCTTTACTGAAGCCTGCGACATAAGGTTTATCGGCTTGGTCATACGCTTGGATAAAACATAAAGGAAGATAAACAAAGCAGCTATCGGAATTGCAGCACAAAAGATATATATATCGGCCAATTCCGACCACATATCACGTAAATATGACGCAGGAGAAGAAATATACACGTATCCTCTCAATTCACCCTTGGGTGAATAAAAAGGTGTTCCTGCTGTGTAATACATACTTGAGAAGCGTTTATTAAGATTACCAACCTCAAAAAAGCCTTCATTTGTAGTACTATCAAGTATATCCCTTGGTATTGTACTCTTTGAATGCACACAGGTCTGGTCAGCAGTCCAATCGGCACAACTGCAGATAAATACATTACCTTTAGAATCACAGACGTAAGCCTCACCCTTAACTGCTTTTGATACAACGCTCATCATACCTTGAAGACTTACGTGGAAATTAATACTGTCGTGATTTTGCTCGGTCAAAACTCCTGATATGGTATTACAGTTATCGGTCAACAGCTGCTTTTTATCATTGACAAGGTAATTATTGACCGAAACACTGAGAAGTATCATTATAAGAATTATAATGATAATCAAGGCTATTGCAACCGAAAAAAATATTTTTTGAAATAGACTTTTTTTCATTTTATCAGTTCTGCTTCAAATCAAATTTGTAACCGACACTCCATACCGTCTTGATAGACCATTGGTCGGAAACACCTTCAAGCTTCTCGCGAAGTCTTTTAACGTGAACATCAACCGTTCTTGAATCACCGTAATATTCAAAGCCCCAGACCTCATCAAGAAGCTGGTCACGTGAATATACACGGTTGGGATTGCTTGCAAGGTGGTAAACCAATTCAAGCTCCTTGGGAGGAGTATCAACTACCCTACCGTCTACAATCATTTCATAGTTTGTAAGGTTAATAGTGAGTTTATCGTATTTTACAATCTTTTCAGCGCTTTCATCATTTGAAGAACGACGAAGGACTGCTCTGACACGTGCCACAACCTCTTTTGAGTCGAAAGGCTTGGTAACGTAGTCGTCTGCACCGAGGTCAAGGCCTAAAATTTTATCAAAGGTCTCGCCCTTAGCGGTAAGCATAATTATCGGAACGTTGGAGTTCTTTCTTATAGCACGGCAGACCTGCCAACCGTCAAGCTTGGGCATCATTATGTCGAGAAGCACCATATCAGGCTCTTCAACATTAAATTTTACGATTGCTGCCTCACCATCGTTGGCAACTATGGTATCAAAGCCATCCTTTTCAAGATAAAGGCGCAAAAGTTCACATATATTGGTATCATCATCAACGATAAGAACCTTTTTGTTAGACATAAGATTACCTCCTATTGGAATTTCTACAATACTATTTTAAAACAATAAACCTGAAATATATGAACAAAGTATTAAAAAACTGTGATGGCATCGGAAATATTTGAGAGAGAAATATAAAACTGCTAAGAAAAAGCCGTTTCAGGCTAACCTGAAACGGCCACATACTCTAAAATTTAGATTATGCCTGTTCTTCCTTCATCTTTGCGAAGCACTCGCTGCAATATACAGGACGGTCGTCACGGGGTACGAAAGGCACCATTGCGGGCTTGCCACAAGATGCACAAACAGCCTCATGCATCTCCTTGGGTGCTCTACCTGCATTTTTACGTGCATCGCGGCACTTCTTGCAACGCTGGGGCTCGTTTACAAAGCCTTTAGACTCATAGAACTCCTGCTCACCGGCAGTGAATACGAATTCTTCGCCACAATCTTTGCACTTAAGGGTCTTGTCTTCGAACATGTTTTTTACCTCTCTCAATATGAGTATTTTTTAGCCCCGGACGGAATCGCACCGACATCTTTGGAATACAACGCTCTGCCTAATTTAAGCTACTAAGGGCATATAAACTATTTCAATTTAACACGGATACGACGTATCGCATTATTAACCGACTTTAAATTAATAGAATTACGGTAGGCCATCTCATCGTAGGAATAACCTCTGAGCATATCCGAAAAAACAGCATACTCAAGCTTTGAAAGCGATGTTTCTGCTTTCTTCAGCAACTCGGCATATTCCTCCTTGACCAACACAAAGCTTTCAACGTCAAGCGAAGAATCAGCTATCTGTACGTCGTTTATATCTACAAGCATCTTCGACGGTATCTTGGACAGCTTGCTCGACTTTCTCAAATAATCAATTATGGCGGCATCGATACATCTTCTTGCAAAGGTAGCGAAGCTCGAAAGATGCTCGTTATATCTCATTGAGGCGGACAAAAGACCAATATTCCCTTCTTGGATAAGGTCATCAAGTTCACACTCGGAAGTTAAAAAACTCAAAGCACGTGACTTGACGAGCGGAGCATACTCGGTAACGATTCCAACTGCAGACAAGGTACAGTTATCGGCAGAAAATCCATTGTTTTCACCTTTTTTGCAACTACTCAAAAGACATCTTCCTTGTGAATTTAAAATCGTTACACAATTAACCATTTTTATTCATTTTAAACTGTTTTAAATAGTATGTCAAGAGATTTTTGATAATTTTGCCGAAATTATGAGATATCACAAATTGATGGTAGTGTTTTAGTTGAAAATGCATTGTTTTTTCACGATATTTATACAAAAACTTATAAAATCAGGATTTCGTTCCCACAAAGCCACAATCTATATATAAAAAAAGAATTTGATTTATGTTGACTTACGTAAATTTATTGGTATAATATTTGTAGATAAATCCTACAATTTATGGGGTGATTTTTAATGTTAAAATCTTTTACAGATTTTGATAAAATGACCTTCTTCTCCGAAACATATATACATGCATTTTACTGTGATACAAAACGTTCTGCTTACCATAACCATAACTTTTTCGAACTTGTATATGTTGCTAGAGGCAGAGGTCTACACAAACAAGATAATGATGTACGTGAGATATCAGTGGGTGACTATATGTTTATGGACTACAGCACCTTCCACGAATATGAAGCATTAACCGATGATTTTGCCGTAATCAACTGCCTTTTTCTTTCAAAAGGAATTGACAAAACCATGCCCGATTGCTGTAATTTTAACGAATTACTTAAGAGCTATCATTTAAGGCTCAACAAAATAATACTTAAAGATACCCCGGTAAACCGTTTCTTCCACGATGACAACGGCAAAATAGGTCGACTTTTAAATGAAATGTGTTGCGAATGCGGAGAGAAAAATCCGGGGTATATTGACTATATGAGATGCCTTTTAATACAGATTATTATCGAAACAGTAAGATCCCTGTCGGTTGGTGTTGAGATAAATTACTCAGCACCAGTTCTCAAAGCTGTTAAATATATAGAGGAGCATTTTGCTGAAAAATTGCAGTTGACCGACATTGCAAATGAAATGTTCATCAGCGTTCCCTATATAAGTTCAAAATTCAAGGAAGAAACAGGAGTTTGTTTCAGTGATTATCTTAAACAAACACGCATTCAAAAAGCCTGTATGATGCTTAATACAACCGAAATGAAAATACATTCAATAGCCGAAAAAGTCGGCTACAGTGACTACAAACGCTTTGGAGAAGTATTTAAAGACCTTACAGGTGTATCCCCTATTAAATACCGCAACAACTCAAAATAACACAGAATATACTATCGCGGAAAGATTTAGTTTAACGTTTAGATACCTTATTAATTAACTCGCGGTGTAGGTCCCAAAGTTTCTGCGAAAGGTCAACGTAATATTTATGCGGTTTTTCAAAACGCTGAACCTCTTCCCACAATGACTCAACCTGCTGTTCGCGGTAGTCACGGATTGCAGTTGCTGTAGGACACTTATATTTCAGCTCACCGTTATTGAAAATCGGCACCTGCAACGGTCTTGCAATAAAGTTGCGTACTGTTTTACGCTTCCAGGTGAACTCGGGGTCGAAAATCTCATACTCCTTTGTATCATCGATAACCTCATCCTGCAAGGTTATAACGTCAGCAATAGCCTTACCGCTTTCTCGGTCAAACAATCTCCACGACTGCTTGAAACCGGGCAAGGTTATCTTTGACGTGTTTTCCGAAAGCTTGATTTTGGGAGTGATATTACCATCCCTATCCTCAACGGCTGTTAGCTTATAAACACCGCCGAAAACAGGCTCGCTTGATGCAGTTATAAGACGTTCACCAACACCGAAAAAGTCAACCTTAGCACCCTGCATAAGCATATCACGGATAAGATACTCATCCAACGCATTGGAAACACAGATAGCACAGTCGGGATAGCCTGCCTCATCAAGCATTTTTCTAGCCCTTTTTGAAAGATAGGTTATATCTCCGCTATCAATTCTGATACCCTTGGGACGGCATCCAATAGGCTTCAAAATTTCGTTGGCAATCTTGATAACGTTAGGTATACCTGATTTTAAAGTATCATAGGTATCAACCAGGAAAAGCGAGTTTTCCTTATAAACCTCTGCATAGGCCTTAAAGGCATCATACTCGGTATCAAACAACTGAATCCACGAGTGTGCCATTGTGCCAGAAACCGGAATATTGAAATCTTCACCCGCCTTAACGCAGGAGGTTCCAACACAACCACCGATATATGCAGCACGAGCACCGCAAATTGAAGCATCTGCACCGTGGGCACGACGGGCACCAAACTCAAGCACAGCCCTCCCCTGTGCGGCACGGACAATTCTGTTGGCTTTGGTTGCAACAAGTGACTGATGGTTGATATTAAGCAACACTAAGGTTTCAATCAAAAACAACTGAATGATAGGACCTCTGACTGTAACAATCGGCTCACGCGGGAAAATCGGTGTACCCTCAGGGATTGCCCAAACGTCACAAGAAAACTTGAAGTTTTCAAGATAATCCAAAAACTTCTCATTGAAGAGATTTTGAGAACGCATATAGTCGATATCTTCTTTGGAAAACTTGAAGTTTTTGAGGTCATTTATCATCTGCTCAAGACCTGCCATAATGGCAAAACCGCCATCATCAGGTACACGGCGGAAAAACATATCGAAATATGCAACAGTATCCTCGTGACCCTGCAAAATCGCACCGTTGGCCATTGTGGACTCATAAAAGTCCATTAGCATTGCATGATTAACCATAATATCAATTCCTTTCACGTTTAAAGGATAACATTTATTATTAATATTATTCTACAACATTGCCAAATTAAAGTCAACACAAAAACGACCCTGCCTAATTTCGGCAGGGTCGTTAAATTCAATTAAATATTAGTACATACCGCCTGCGGCACCGGCTGCAGCGGCAGCAGCAGCCGCAGCTGCGTTAGGGTCCTTCTTCTCGGCAACGATGGACTCAGTAGTGAGTACCATAGATGCAACCGAAGCAGCATTTTGAAGAGCAGAGCGAGTAACCTTAGTAGGGTCAACAATACCTGCTTCTATCATATCGGTATATATCTCATTATAAGCATCAAAGCCATAGTTAGCCTTGCCCGAAGAGACAATCTTGTCAACAATTACAGAGCCCTCAAGTCCTGCATTGTAAGCAATCTGACGAATGGGTGCCTCCAAAGCAGCAAGAACGATAGCAACGCCTGTTTTAACATCACCATCTACAGAATTCAGAATATCCTTAACACTGTTGATAGCATTGACAAGAGCAACACCGCCACCTGCGACGATACCCTCTTCAACAGCAGCCTTGGTTGCGGCAAGTGCATCCTCAATACGGAGCTTTTTATCCTTCATCTCAACCTCAGTAGCAGCACCAACCTTGATAACTGCAACACCGCCCGAAAGCTTTGCAAGTCTTTCCTGCAACTTCTCACGGTCAAAGTCGGAGGTGGTAGTCTCAATCTGATTTCTGATTTGACCAATACGGTTCTTGATTTCGTTGGAATCGCCTGCACCGTCAACAATAATGGTGTTTTCCTTGCCAATCTTGATCTGACGTGCACGGCCAAGCATATCGATAGAAGTTTCTTTCAGTTCAAAGCCAAGCTCAGAAGATACAACCTGACCACCGGTAAGGATTGCGATATCCTGAAGCATTTCTTTTCTTCTGTCACCGAAACCGGGAGCCTTAACTGCTACGCAGGTAAAGGTTCCGCGAAGCTTGTTGACAATAAGGGTAGAAAGAGCCTCGCCCTCAACGTCCTCGGCAATGATAACGAGCTTACCACCGCCCTGAACCATCTGTTCAAGCAAGGGCAAAATCTCCTGAATGTTGGAAATCTTCTTATCGGTAATAAGAACAAACGGATCGTCGATAACGGCTTCCATTTTATCTGTATCGGTTGCCATATAAGGAGTGATGTATCCGCGGTCAAACTGCATACCTTCAACAACCTCGGAGTAGGTTTCGGCAGTCTTGGACTCCTCAACGGTAATAACACCGTCAGCTGATACCTTATCCATAGCCTCGGCTATCAACTTGCCGATAAACTCGTCACCTGCGGAGATAGTAGCAACACGTGCGATATCGTCAGCACCGTTGACCTTCTTGGAGTTGCCAACAACCGTCTTAACGGCAGTTTCAACAGCCATATTGATACCCTTCTTAACAACCATAGGGTTAGCGCCTGCTGCAACGTTCTTCATACCCTCGCGGATGAGAGCCTGAGCAAGAACGGTAGCGGTAGTGGTACCGTCACCTGCACAGTCGTTAGTCTTGGTTGCAACCTCTTTAACAAGAGATGCACCCATATTCTCAAACGGGTCGTCAAGCTCGATATCCTTAGCAATGGTAACACCGTCGTTGGTAATAAGCGGTGCGCCGAATTTTTTATCAAGAACAACGTTTCTGCCCTTAGGTCCCAAAGTAACCTTAACGGCATCGGCAAGCTTATCAACGCCTGCCTGCAAAGCTTTTCTAGCTTCCTCGCCAAAAAGAATTTCCTTAGCCATTTTTATTCGCCTCCAAATTATTCAACAATAGCAAGAATGTCAGACTGACGGACAATGCTATACTCAACACCGTCAACCTTAACGGGATTACCTGCATACTGGCTGGTGATAACCTTGTCGCCAACCTTTACATACATCTCAACCTGATTTCCGTCAACAAGTCCACCGGGACCGACGGCTACAACCTCAGCAATCTGAGGCTTCTCTTTTGCAGCACCTGCAAGAATAATTCCACTCTTGGTGGTCTCCTCTGCTTCAACAGATTTTATAACAACTCTGTCTGCCAAAGGTTTAATAGTCATAATAATTACCTCCTGTAATTTTATGTTTAAAATCATGGTTAGCACTCTTGCGTTCCGAGTGCTAATATATATTTTAGCACGTATTTTTCAAAAATCAAGTACTTTTGGAATATTTTTGAAAAAAATTTATTTTAAGAGTTAAGCACCACTATTCCAAAGTTGAGATAGAACGCAAACAAGCACCATAAAAGGTACGGAATGAGTAAATTTCCTGCCGTTTTATTAATGGCACGGAAGTTCTTAAACGTGAGAACAATCGCAACAATAAGCAGTGCCAACCAAAACAAAGCAAACTTCGGTGCATTGAACCTGAAAAAGATAATCGGCCATATAACGTTTATTGCTAACTGTAACACATACAGTTTTAACGCAAATCCCTTGTCTAAATCACGCGATTCGGCAATTATTCCTGCCGCCAAGCCCATTAACGCGTAAAGAACCGTCCATACAACTGGAAAGAGCCAACCGGGTGGTGACAATGCGGGTTTTTCGTACATTTTGTAGACGTCATAATTGCCCGACAGTAAGGCTCCTATTCCTCCTATAATCAGCGTAAGTACTATCCACACTATTTTGGTCTTGTTTTTCTTAATAAAATCAATCGCCTTATCCATAATCATCCCTCCGAACTAAATATATGTTTATAAAACCGAACTTAAACTCAAAATTACAGAAAAAGTTACTATTTTGTGTTGATTTTTACAGCACCAAAAAATATAATGAACTTGCAGGCACTAGAGGCTTCGCAACCGGTGCTGCAAACATAAAAATTCATACAGTACCGGTACAAATTATGCCGATTGGCATAAGGAGGTATATTTATGAGTAAAAGATATGGAATCAACATGGACATCCCTGAGGTAAAGGGCGACCGTAAGCTGGTCTGGGGCGACTGCTTTAACGGCAACGACATAGACCAAGAGCTTTGGACTCCCGGCATCTGGAACGTAGCTGACATTATCCACGAATGGTCGGACAAGACCTATTATGTTAAAGACGGTCAGCTTGTTATGTTCACCTCTAAGATGAAGCCTGAGGAATATCAGGGCGAAAAGAAATATTACGCACCTGCATTCCTTACCACAAAAGACCGTATGGAGTTCAAGTACGGCTATTTTGAGATTAAAGGTCAGATTCCTTTCTATAAGGGTAACAGCGGTGCGTATTGGTTTGTTTCCACCGAAACAACAAAGAACGGTTCAAAAGCCGAGTTTGATATGGTTGAACAGTTGGGTAGTGAGCGTAACGTCGTTGCTAACCTTCATCAGTGGCAGCCTCATGCATCCAACGACGGCACTGTTCCCCGTGCAGAGCGTAGCCACACCTTTGAGAGTGAACCCGAGGTTCTCCGCACCGAGACCCACACCTATTTTATGGAGTGGACTCCCGAATACGTAGATTTCGGTGTTGATGGTGAGGTCTATTTCCACGCACCGCTGACCCATGATGCAAAGCCCATGTGGAACAGTGAGGTTGACCTCGATACCTTCAGACTCCCGATTTACTTTATTATGTCTGAATACCTCTATACCCCTGCAAGAAAGCTCGGTTGCAGTATGGACGGCACCGAAGAGCCCTTCAAGTGGACTATGAAGGTTGACCACGTTGCTCTTTATCAGAAAGACGGCGAGGAGCTTTATCTTAAATAAGATACTGTCTTAAAAACTATTCACAATAGCGAAAGCCACGGTTACATTTTGTAGCCGTGGCTTTTTGTAATGTTTGTATTTATTTAAAATACATATTTAAATCGCATTTAATCATTCCGTTGTAAAGCTTGCGCTTTTTGTCGGGGGTACGACCGAAATACTTTTCAAACTCATCGTGAGGGCTGATAACGTAATACTTTTTGCCCTGTTCCTTAGGAAACACGTTGCCCATAACCTTATAAAGCTCCTCGGCGGCGCGGATATCAAGCAAACGCTCACCGTAAGGCGGATTGGTTATAACCAAGGTTCTTCCCTCAGGCAGTTTGAAATCGCGTACATCACGCACCTCGGCACGTACGTACTTTTCAACACCTGCTTTTTTGGCGTTCTCAAGAGTCAGTTTAACACACTCGGGGTCAATATCATAACCAACAGCCTCAAACTCGATATTGGGTAAAATTCTGTCCATTGCAGCAGCACGTTGCTCACGCCACACCTTTTCATCAATAAACGAAAATCTTTCGGCGGCAAAATGCTGTCTTAAACCGGGAGCCTGCTTTTTAGCCATTAATGCGGCTTCAACTAAAATTGTACCGCTTCCGCAGAACGGGTCGAAAATCTTGGTATCAGGGTAAATTCTCGCAATATCACACATTGCGGCAGCCAAGGTTTCCTTTATAGGTGCGGCATTGGAGTTGGCTCTGTATCCCCTCTTATGCAGACCGTGACCCGTTGTATCTATCATCAAAGTAACCTGGTCCTTCATAATGGAAAACTGCAACTGATGAACAGGACCCGTTTCCTCAAACCAATTAGTCTTATAAACCGATTTCAAACGCTCGACACAAGCCTTTTTGACGATAGACTGACAATCGGGAATGCTGTGAAGCTGTGAGTTGATACTCCAACCCTTAACAGGAAATGCATCCTTAACCGAAATATATTCCTCCAAAGGCAAAGCCTTTACACCATCAAAAAGTTCGGTAAAGGTCATAGCCTTAAAAGTGCCCAAATTGAGCATTATACGCTCTGCAAAGCGAGAATTGATATTGGCGGCGGCTATCATAGAAGCATCGCCTGAGAACAAAACTCGGCCATTTTCAGCGTTTACATCCACAGCACCCAAGCGTCGAAGCTCGTCAGCTAAAATTCCCTCAACTCCGAAAATACACGGAGCAATCAAATTATACTTTTTCATTTCTTATCCTTTTTATAATAACTCAAAAAGCAGACCTGACACCCGTAATATGTAACAAGGCTGTCGGTCTGCCGTTTTGGTATTTGAATAAACCGTAGGTTATTTCATTATAGCACGCTTCGGACGTCTTGTGTCGGGATTCTTGCGCTTAAGATCCGAGAACTTCTCGTCACTTGTCTGCTTGAATTTGGCCATCATATCCTCAAAAGAGGTAGATTCGCTCTTTTTGGGAGTCCATACTGCGGCAGGAGAAGTATAATCAGGCTCCTGTCTTGGAGGTCTGGGTGCTCTGGGGCCGTTATTCTTGGGACCTGCATTTTTAGGACGCTGCTGAGGCGCCTCAGGTTGAGGCTGTGCCTTTTTAATCGAAAGGCTGATTTTTCCGTCGTCCGAAACACTTAGAACCTTCATTTTTACCGTGTCATTTTCCTTAACGAACTCACGAACATCGCTTACATAGCTCTGTGCGATTTCTGAAATGTGAACAAGACCCGATTTTCCTTCGCCTAAATCAACGAATACACCGAAATTGGTAATACCGGTTACCTTGCCCTCTACAATTTGTCCTACCTCGATCTGCATTGATTGCCCAATCCTCCAAAGAACCTTTATGGAAATTATATACAATATCTCCGTCAGTTGCCGGAAATATCAATATACTTATGTTCATCGGGATAAACGTATCCCAACTTTTCACGAGCTGCTCGCTCAATAAAATCCGCATCGTTACCGTTTTCAAGCAAATTGGCCTTTTCCTTAACCTCTAAAGCCAATTCGTCACGCTTTGCCAAAGTAACTTCATACTCCTTTTGCAAAGAACTGTAATCCTTAATAAGAGAACCAAGATAGTAGATCATCCAGACCGCAAATAACAAAAGAACGACACGAAGTATTATACTGCTCTGTCTTTTAGTGCCCGATGCCACCGTCACATCTCCTTATCTATATCATCTGAAAGTACAACTTTCCGTTTCTTTCTAACTTTTAGTTGATTATACAACAGTAGTGCTTTAGGTTGCAAGTGTTTTTTTACATTTAAAAGCATTTTTTTGAAAAATTTTTCAATATATTTCAAAAGTTTTCCAAATATGCCACCAAACCAAGAAAATATACGTTCAAAAGCAATAAAAACCTTGTTTAAAACTGGTAAAAACAAACGTGAAACAGTCAATCTTGTTAGTATGGCACCAATAAGCTCGCCTATAAGTACAAAAGCTCTTACCGAGCCGTTACACCTTATCACAAGGAAACAAAACGTCAATAAAACTGCAACTATCCAAAACATAAGGTCGCACACAAAGACCTCAAAAAATCCTTTTATGTAAGTTTTGTGCAATGCTCTAACAACATCGTAAAGTAAGCACAGCACACACCCCAACCCTAAAGACATAAGAAAGGTCAAGGCCTGTGCCGAAACGTCAATATATCCCATTAGCCGAACAACCTTCTCAAACCACTCTTTTTGGTAGCACCCGTATACACAAGTGCCGACACGGTGCCTTCGACCGAAATACTACCTGCCTCAACCGTAAAGCTTAAAACCTTAAGGTTTTGTCCTTTTACCGTAAGTTGACCAAGTTCGGTTTCCATCAAAACGGTTTCGTCATCGAAGCCTATTACATCAAGAACACCCGAAATGCTCAAACGTTCGCGGTTTTCGAGAATTATTCCGTGGTTTTGATTGGTCTTATTCTGCTCGTTCACAATATCATCCCCCAAAAATCTTTAGGGAATAATATGAAATTTCAAAAATTATTATTACTGTTCTATGATGCGGTACATCATAACAGCGTTTTCCTTGCGGACAACCTCACTCACATCAAGAATCTCAGCCTTGACGGTACGTTCGCCGAAAGCGATTTCCATAACGTCTCCGACCTTTACGTCATACGATGCACGGGCAACCTTGCCATTGACCGTAACACGGCCTGCGTCACAAGCCTCGTTTGCAACAGTACGTCTTTTTATAATACGCGATACCTTAAGATATTTATCAAGTCTCATTATAACTCCAAATCAATTAAAAACTCAAAAGAAAAGCCGCTCCGAAATTCGAGCGGCCCTAAACTTTTTAAAAACTTACTTTACAGCGTTCTTAAGAGCTGCGCCTGCCTTGAATGCAGGAACCTTAGATGCAGGGATAGTGATGGTCTCTTTGGTCTGGGGATTGCGGCCTACTCTTGCGGGGCGCTCACGAACCTCAAAAGTACCAAAACCTACGAGCTGGATCTTGTCACCAGCCTTGAGAGCCTCGGTAACGGTTTCGATGAGGGCTGCAACTGCCTTGTCAGCATCCTTCTTGCTGATGTCTGCCTTCTCGGCGATAGCTGCTACTAATTCTGTCTTGTTCATATTGAACATCCTCCTAAAAAATATTATTCAAACAGGTTAAATAATCCTGGTTTTGAAACAAAGTTATTCACTCTTGTGCTTGACGGTATCCCAAATAGCATCCAGTTCTTCCAACGAAACGTCGGTCATTTGCCTACCGCTATTCAGCACCTCTTGCTCAACCAATTTAAAACGGTTCATAAATTTATCGGTTGCTGAAGCCAATGCACTTTCGGAATCAATCTTATAAAATCTTGAGACGTTAACTGCGGCAAAAAGCAGGTCGCCAAACTCTTCTTCCATACTGACTCGGTCATTCTGCTTTACAGCTTCACTGAATTCGGCTAATTCCTCAGGAAGCTTTTTAAAGGCATCCTCAGGGTTATCCCAATCAAAGCCTGCTTTTGCTGCCCTCTTTTGTACCTTGGCGGCACGCATCAATGCAGGAAATGCTCTCGGTACACTTTCAAGAGTATCGGTGAAGGTGGTATGACTTTTTTCGTTACGCTTTATCGCATCCCAATTATTGAGAACCTCCTCGGAGGTTTCGGCAACGACATCACCGAAAACGTGAGGATGACGGAGTATCAATTTTTTACAGATGCCGTCAGCAACCTCGTCCAAGGTGAAGCTTTTTTCCTCGGTTGCAATCTGAGAATGGAACACAACCTGCAAAAGCAGATCGCCCAACTCCTCGCACAATGCTACGTCATCATCGGTATCGATAGCGTCGGCAACCTCATAAGCCTCCTCCAAAAGGTCTCTTCTGATAGACTTATGCGACTGCTCGGCATCCCAAGGGCAACCACCGGGTGAACGAAGAATTTTTACGATATCACGCAAATCTTCTACCGAATATTTTAATTTCTTAAACGATTCTTTTGTTACCATTTGTAACCCTCTACAACTAAACGCGCAGAACATTGTGCAGATTCACTAAAATCCTTCAACTATTTAATGAACCTATATACATTCTACCTCATTAGTCTCAATTTTTCAAGTACTTTTATTATTTTTTTGCCTTTTGGCAAAGAAATTATATCTTCACGGGTAATAGCCTTGATTAAAAACAGCAATAACACGTAAACAACAGCAGCCACACAAACCGAACCAAGCGTTGATAAAGAACCGCCAAGACCAAGTTTATTAAGCAAAAGATTCACACCAAAAGCCGATGCTCCGCAACCGATACCACAAATCAAAGGTTTACCAAGTGACAGCAAAAGATTTGGTAATACACCCGAATATTTAACGAAGCAAATAAGGTTTGCGACACAGATATAGGCATAGCAAACGGTAGTTCCAATAGGCACACCGAAAATGTTAATCTCGGGTGTTCCAACAAGGACAAAGTTAATTACTATTTTCAAAACAGCACCAACCGCAATATTTCGAAGCGGTACTCCCTGCCTGCCTATAGCCTGAAGCATATTGGTCAAAGGACCGTTAAGACCTGCAAAGATAGCACAAAGACCTAAAACGCGAAGGTTAGGCGTTGCAATTTCGATAGCGTAGGGATTGGAGTAAAGAAGTGACAGTATCTGCTCTGACAATGCGATAATACCGCATCCTGCAGGAACTGCAACAAGTGCAGTAGTTCTGAGCATTGTATTGACGTTGGTTCTGATTTCAACAATGTCACGCTTGGTCCAAGCAGTAGCCAACACAGGAATAGCGCTGACACCCAAAACCGAGGTCAAGGACGGAACAAGGTTATAAATCGAAAAAGCAAAACCACGGTGTGCACCGTACAACGAGTTCGGCAAATCCTTACTCCATTCAAAAGCAAGATCGCTTTTAGCAGCTTGCTCAACTTCATAAGCAATTAAACCGGAATAAGCCTCTTTAAAGTATTCGGGAGATTTTTCAATGGCGTTAGCAAGCTGACTCTGAACCATCGCAACATCGATAAGACTGCTGACGTTATTGACCAACGAGCCTAAAACTATAGGAATTGCAACCGCAACCAAAACCTTAAGGGTTTTGCCGTTGGTATACGGTTCGGGAGCAGATGCAATCTGCTCATCGGTAAAGGTATGTTTACCGATGAGTCTGTATTTAATCTCAAGGTACAAAGCACTTATGACCGTGCCAAAGGAAATACCCAACAATGCTCCTGCGGCGGCATAAGAATAATTATCGGTTATTTTAAGTATGACAAACGAAAAACCATAGCCGAAAATCAGTTTGCCCAAAGCCTCAAGCACCTGACTTATGGCGGTAGGAGTCATATTCCTAAGACCTTCGTAGTATCCGCGATAGGCCGACATTATACAGCAGAAGATAAGACACGGAGCAATACAAAGTATACCCGGCAAGGTTCCTCTGTTAAAGACCTCAAAGCTTAACGAATGGCCGAAAAGTGTAATAGTATTACCGGTAAGCAGAAACGCCAGACCGACCATCAGAAGGAAACCTGTGCCACCCGTAACAACAAATGCTGCCTTGGCAACGTTCAAGGTTTTTTTAACGTGTTTAAAACGTCCTGCGGCAACGTGTTCCGAAACGATTCTCGAAATTGCAATAGGCAGACCTGCCATTGCGATAGAGTACATTGGAACGTAAAGGTCATAGGCAGTAGAATAATAACCCATACCCGTTGTATCAAGAAGCTCGCCCAATGGGATACGGTATATAGCTCCGATAACCTTAACAAGCATTGTTGCAACGACAAGTATTACCGAGCCCTGCAAAAAGCTTTGTTCTTTTGCCTTCCCTGATTTAAGTGTTTTACCCATAAACTACCTCACAGAGATTTTATCCAATCAAACGTCAATTTTACCCAACGGTCGGCAACGTCGCAACCCAAGGTATCGGTATAGGTTGCGGCAGAATCGTCATCGGCACCGTCGGAAACCATACGGATGGAAACAAAAGGAATATCAAATCTGCTTGCAACATAGCCGACAGCAGCCGACTCCATATCGCAGGCAATAGGGTCAAAGTTTTCCTTCAAAAAATCGTGCTTTTCTTTAGAACTTACAAAGCTATCACCCGTAACAAAAGCACCTCTCTTCACGAAGGGGAATTTCTTTAAAATGTCGTCATTAAGCTCTTTAGCTGAAACGATAGGCTCGGTATCACCGGGCTTTTGAGCAAGCTTATAGCCGATTGCAGTAAGGTCAAAATCGTGCTCAAAGAACTTTGTTCCCAAAACAATATCGTGCTTCTTGGCATCATCAAAGCCACCCGAAAGACCTGCGCTTATCAGCATATCACAACCGTCGGCAAGCAACGTTGCAGCAACCGAAGCGTTGACCTTACCGATACCGCTGCAAATAGTACGTACACGGATATCGTGACCGTTGGCAGGAATATCGGCGGTGTGACCGATAATGCCACACATCTCAAACGCAGTGGCATCGGAGCCTATATATTTGTCAATATGAACATACTCATCCTTGTCAGCAATAACTATACCGACCGTAAAAAGCTCGTTTTCCATATAATCACCGTCAATCAATATTATTTATCCAAAAGCTCGCCGTCTTCAAAAACGATAGCATTACACTGAGGCTCCTCAACCTTGCCCTCGCGAATTGCAGCAAGTTCCATTTTGAGAATCTCAATTTTATCAATAAGTCCGTCAAACTCGTTATCGTCAACCTTGATACCCTTTATCTTACGGTAGGTCAGTCGACCAAGACGTTCATAAAGCTTCTTCAACTCACCGCAAACGCGTGCAATTTTAATATTGTTCTTCTGGGTATATACAAACTCGCTTGTTTTGGCTGATGCAGTACTAAACAACTCTTTTGCTTTCTCTAACATTTCCATAACTCTCTCCTTTAAGATGATAACATTAGAACATTAACAAATACAGTTTACCACAAAACCTCTGAATATGCAATAATCAGAAGTCATAGTGGGCATAAAACTCTCTTATACCCTGCTTTCTTTCCATTATGGTATCAAAGCGTTCAATATATTCATACGGGTATTTGTAGTTAAAAATGCGTTCAATATACGGTCCGTTCGGTTCACGCAGTTTGGTAACTGCCGAAGCACCACAGGCTAAAATTGTATGCGTTTCGTCCATTATGTAGACGTTGTACAGTCCCTCAAAGCCTTTTTGGGCGTAGCCTACGTTTTCAAGGTTACCTGCCGTTTTGCTCTGACGGTACATATAGTACGGCACTATGCCCGCTTGGCTCAGACGGTTATATGCATACTCAACCATATCACTCGCAAGCTTGCCTTGTTCTGCTTCAAAAACGGTACGGCTTTTTGTAAGATTAGAAGCGCGTTTCATTGAAAGCGTGTGCACCGTAACGTTTTCGGGGTTTAATTTGATAATCTCATCAACCGAATGGCAGAAGCTCTCATAGGTATCTCCCGAAAGTCCTGCAATAAGGTCGGTATTGATATTATTGAAACCCACTTCCCTAGCCATTTTAAAGGCGTCAACCATTTCGGCCACAGTATGTCTGCGACCGATGTTTTTCAACACCTCATCATTCATAGTCTGAGGATTTATGCTAATTCGTGTTGCTCCTCCCTGCTTTATGGCAAGCAGTTTTTCACGCGTTACTGTATCGGGTCGTCCAGCCTCAACGGTATATTCAATCAAATTACTCAAATCGAAGCATTCCTTGACAGTGTTCATAACCTCGGTCAGTTGTTCGGCCGAAAGTGTTGTCGGAGTACCTCCGCCTATGTAAACCGTCTGCAAATTGAGACCTATTTCATTAGCCATTTTTGCCGTCTGCTCTATTTCCTCACACAACAGTTCAACGTACTGCGGTATCAATTTTTTAGCCTGTTCAACCGAATGCGAAACAAAAGAGCAATAGTTACAACGGCTTGGGCAAAACGGTACCGAAATGTAAAGACTAAAGGAATCGGGTCTTGATTTTTCAACAATAGCACGTTCAGAATGGTGACATTCAAGGCAAAGCTTGGTCTTTTTGTCACTCACAAGCAATGTGTTTTTGAAATAATCAGTTGCCTTATCAAGTCCGTCGGTTGCAATCAGCTTGCCCAACAATTTTGCGGGACGTATACCCGTAAGCATACCCCAAGGCAAGGTATAACCCGTCAGTTTTTCAAAGCAGTTATAAAGAGTCCGTGCAACGGTTACTTCCTCGGTTAAAAAGTCGCAACCGTCGGGCAACAGAAGGCTATTCGTTTGGATATTACCCTCAAGTTTCAGTTCGGAAACGACGGTAGAACCGTATTTCACCTTAATGTAGTCCTCTTGTGTGTTTACATCTTTTTCACAGTCAGTAAAGGTAAGTTTTTCAAACGGCAGAAACAGTCGGGCTAACTTTTCAAGCTCGTATTTAAACCGCTCGTCATTAAGATAAAATATCATAACGTCACCGTTTCAAAAACATATTGGTCTGCTTCTCGTGACCAATGGTGGTGCTGGGACCGTGACCCGGATAAACAAGCACATCATCGGGCAAGGTACAAAGTCGGTCCAAAGATGCTCTCATTTCGGCATTATTACTGCTTGGGAAATCAGTTCGACCGATTGAGCCTTTAAACAAAGTATCACCGCTGAAAAGCATATTTTCGCAAAGATAACACACACCACCCTCGCTGTGACCGGGTGTATAAAGCACCTTGAACACCATATCGGCGGCAGTGACAGTATCGCCCTCGTCAACGTAAATATCAGCGTGAGAATCGGGGTCGGCCTTGCCGTAAAATCCGCCTGCCATATTTCCGAGGCTTAAAAGGTCGCTGTAAAGACCGCCTTCATCAAGCTCGTGAATGACGATTTTTGCACCTGTCATTTTCTTTACGGCATTGGCGGCATTAAGATGGTCAAAATGACGGTGAGTTAAAAGTATAAACTTAATTTTATTGGGGTTTTCGGCTATATATTGTGAAATCTGTCTTTCCAAATAGCCGGGGTCAATTATAACAGCGGCATTATCAGCCTCCACAATATAGCAGTTTGCCTGCATAGTGCCGTTAGGGATAGTAATTACGTTCATTTTATTTTCTCCAGGTATCGGTATCAAGCAGAATGGTAACAGGTCCGGAAAGATGTGCTTCTATCTTCATATCGTCGCCAAACTGTCCATTGGCAACCTGCTTCACACCGTTTTGTTTAACACATTCGGTAAAATATTCATACAAAGGCTCGGCCGTTTCGGGTCTTGCGGCATTCATAAAGTTAGGTCGGTTACCCTTTTTGGCATCTGCACAAAGCGTGAAGTTTGAAACAACAAGCACACTGCCGTCAATATCAAGCACCGAAAGGTTCATTTTGTCGTTTTCGTCACAAAAGACACGCAAACTGCAAATCTTTCGGGCAAGCAATTCAGCTTCTGCCTTTGTATCCTCTTCGGTCACACCAAGCAACACGAAAAGTCCGTCGGCAATTTTGCCGACAGACTCCTCTTCTACTTTAACCTCTAATGCTGTCACAATCTGAACAACAGCCTTCATAAATTCAAGTCCTTTCTACGCTAAAAACACCCTGCAACTTCTTGATTCTTGTGATAACGTTGTCAAGATGCTCACGGCTTTCAACCGAAATAGTGATAATAATACTGCAGTTACCGTCCTTGGTTTCCTTAGCCATAATAGCGTGGACCGAAACGTGAAGATTGCCGAGCAAAATTGACAAATCGGCAACCATACCGTCACGGTTAAGACCGAGAATTGTAATGGTAGAATCAAACCTTGAGGTACGTCCTGCATCCCATAAGGCAGGAATCCAACGCTCAGGCTCGGGTGCAAGCGATGTATCTTTAGGCACGTTGTTACAATCCTTTTTATGGATAGAAACACCGTGACCGCGGGTGATAAATCCGATAATATCGTCACCGGGAATAGGCGTACAGCAACGTGCAAGCTTGATAAGACAGTTATCAATACCCTCGACCACAACACCGTCAGAAGATTTTGAAACTTTTCTTGTCTGTGTGTTATTGCTTAATTCAACAGGCTTTTCGGTCTTGACGAATCTTTGATACGAATCCTTGATTCGTGGCATTATCTTGGAAACCAAAATTCCGCCGTAACCTATTGCGGCATAGAAATCATCTATGCTATTGCAACGCATTTTTGTGGCAATATCACCAAGGAATTTTTCCATATCCTCGTCCGACAGTCTGATATTGTTTCGGGAAAACTCGCGTTCAAGCTCGGTTCTGCCCTCTTCGATATTCTCGGGTCTGCGTTCCTTTTTAAACCAAGCACGAATCTTGGTTTTAGCCTGATTGGTTTTGACAATATTTAGCCAATCCCTACTCGGTCCGTGACCCGGCTGATTTGTTGTGATTATCTCAATCAGTTCGCCTGTTCTAACCTCATGAGTTATAGGCACAATTCTGCCGTCAACCTTTGCGCCCGTCATTTTGTTCCCGACAACGGTATGAATTGCATAAGCAAAGTCGATAACCGTTGAACCCATAGGCAGGTTGATAACGTCGCCTCGGGGTGTTACGGCAAAAACGTCTTCGGGAGCAAGGTCGGTTTTAATGGTCTGAACAAGTTCTTCAACGTCGTCAGCCTCGCGTTGGTTGTCGAGAATCTGACGAATCCACTGCAAGCGTTCTTCAAACCTTGCATCACTACTGTTGACACCGTCTTTATATTTCCAATGTGCTGCAATACCGTATTCTGCGGTACGGTGCATTTCCTCGGTTCTGATCTGCACCTCGTAAGGGATACCCTCACGACCGATAACGGTGGTATGAAGCGACTGATAAAGGTTGGGCTTCGGAGTCGAGATATAGTCCTTAAAGCGACCGGGAATAGGTCTTGCCATATCGTGGACAACACCCAAAATGTTATAACAGTTGGCAACAGTATCGGTTATAACACGTACCGCATAAATATCGTAAATCTCATCGATGGACTTACCCTGCATATACATCTTGCGGTAAATTCCGTGTATAGACTTAATTCGACCTTCTATTTTAATACAAGGTGCAAACTCTTCCACTCTTGTTTTGAGTCGTTCCTGAATTTCGTTGAGGAAGTTTTCGCTTCGGTCGCGTTTTAAAGCCAACGACTGTTCGATTTCTCGGTATGCAATCGGGTCGAGATGCATAATGGAAAGGTCTTCCAATTCTTCCTTAACACCGCGGATACCAAGACGGTGAGCAATAGGTGCAAAGACCTCCAAGGTTTCTCTTGCTTTATCTCTCTGCTTATGCTCGGGCATTGCGTCGATGGTACGCATATTGTGCAATCGGTCGGCAAGCTTGATAATAATAACGCGGATATCCTGCGACATGGCAATGAACATCTTGCGGATATTTTCAGCCTGAACGCTTTCCTTGGATTCAAGCGGGATTTTACCAAGCTTTGTAACACCGTCAACAAGCTCAGCAACGTTTTTACCGAATTCTTCTTTAATATCGTCATAGGTGGCTTCGGTATCCTCAACAACATCGTGAAGCAACGAAGCACAGACCGATTCAGAATCCATACCCAATGAAATAACGATTTTGGAGACCGCAATGGGGTGCATACAAAACGGCTCGCCCGATGCTCTTTTCTGCTCACCGTGGGCTTGAACGCACTTTTTGAAAGCTTTTTCGATAACAGCCTTATCGTAAAGCTCGGGTTGAGGCTGAGCATCTATAAGTTCGAAAATACTCTGTAAATTTTTATCATAATCACAAGCACAACTACAACTCATCAACGCTCACCTCCAATCATTGATTTAAGATTTTTAAGGATTTCGGCACTGTCAAGGTCGGTTTTGCCTTGGAACGGCAAAAGTTTTAACTTTCCGTCACTAATTTCTGCTAATTTCAGTTCACAAAGTGCCTCTATACTTACGGTAATCTTGCCAATCGGCAAGCAACTCAAAAGGTCATTTTCAAGACGTTTTAGTAAAACGCCGTCGTTTGAACGCAGATACCTGAACACAACGGCAATATCATCACGGGTAGGACAGATATTTTGAGCATCAGAAATATTTGCGTCGTTGCAATAGAATTTTTCTAGCGAGGACAACTGCTTTTCCAAATCCTCGTCATCCAATCCACTCTTTCTGAAAGCACGGACAATAACCGACACCGACTCAGTATTATTATAAACGTTAACATCTAAAGTAACCGCCAAATCGAGTAAATCGCCCACCTTAAACGGCAGGTCTTCAGGCGATACTCCAAACATAACGGCACCAAAATCTGTGTTTTCGCGCCGTAATTTCAGGCGAACGTGCTTGCCATTAGCCAAAGGTTGCACACCAACAAGCTGTGATTCCATTATACCGAAAACAGGTGTGGGATTGCCTGCACCGTAAGGTTCAAAAGCCTTTAAAGCTTTAGCAACGTCCAAGGTCAAGGCTCTCGGCTTCAAGCGGCAATCAACCTTAATTTTCTGGAACGGGACCTCACATTTTGAGGCATATTCGTTTATGGCTTTTCTTAAAAGGTCAATTTTTTCTTCTTCAACTGTCAGACCTGCAGCAAGCTCGTGGCCACCGAATTTAACAATAACACTTGACGATGCACTCAAGGCTTCGAACAGAGAAAATCCTGCAATACTGCGTCCCGAACCTACCGAACGCTCACCCGAAGCACTGATAACAATACAAGGCTTGCCGTATTTTTCAACCAACTTTGAAGCGGCAATTCCGATAACACCAACGTGCCAACCAAAACCACTGACAACTATTACACGCTGACGGTGATAACCGTTTTGCTCAATAATGTCACATGCCGATTGGAAAATTTCCTGTTCAATCTGCTGACGCTCGGCATTAAGTCGGTCAAGGCAACCTGCATAATACAAAGCATCATCATAATTTTCCGACATCAAAAGCTTGACAGCAATATCTGCATTAGCCATTCTGCCTGCTGCATTAATTCTCGGACACAGTGTAAATGCCGCGTTTCCTGCGGTGACAAACTTTGCCCCTGCAACCTCAATCAGCGCTTTAACACCAAGATTCTGTCGGCGGTTGATAAGCTGAAGACCGACACTTACGATAGCACGGTTTTCCGAAACCAAGGGTACAATGTCGGCAATGGTGCCAAGGGCTACAAGGTCAGCATATTCATAAATAACCTCTTCACAGGGACGACTTTCCAAAGCACAAACAAGCTTGAAGGCAACACCGACTCCGCAAAGGTCGGAGAATATCCAATCGCAATCCCCGTCAATATGAGGGTCAACAACGGCCACGGCATTAGGCAATTCATCCTGCAGCAAATGGTGGTCGGTTACAACAACATCGACCGAAAGCTCGTTGGCACGTTCAACCTCATTCACGGCATTAATTCCGTTATCGACGGTAATTATCAAAGTAACGCCGTCTTCGTGAGCCTTTTCGATAGCCTTTACCGAGATTCCGTAACCGTCATTCTCACGGTCAGGCACAAAGTAGTCAACATCGGCTCCCCTCTTCTTCAGATAGGTTGTAAGCAAGGCTGTTGCAGTAACACCGTCACAGTCATAATCGCCGAAAACAAGTATCTTTTCCTTTTCCTCAATAGCAATGTTGATACGTTCAACAGCCTCACTCATTCCGCTTAATTCATAAGGGTTGAAAAAGTCAAGCTCTTTCTCAAAAAACTGCTCTATTTCGTAAGGGTCTTCGAGTCCGCGGGCAAGAGCAATGAACACTACCAAAGGGTCTAATCTGCAATCGTCGGCAATCTCTGCAACCATCTGTTTATCAACCTCTGGAAACACCCATTTTTTGTAATTCATCGTACTCACCTGCCTTATATTAAACATTATCCCATATTAATACAAATATTTGATTTATTATACAACAAATGAGTGTATTTTTCAAGACAAAAGTAGAATAATATTACAAATATATTGTTAATTTATGAGGAAATTCAAAATGCTTCAAAAATCGAAATTTTATATACTTTTATTCAGTGTCGGTGCAGTTGGATATTGCCTTATTGAACTGCTTTGGAGAGGTCGCACACATCCGTCAATGGGCTTGGCAGGTGGGCTGGCGTTTTGCCTTATGGCTATCATTCAAAAAGAATTAAAACCCCTTAATTTTATCTACCGTTGTATTGCTTCGGGACTTTCGATAACCGCTATTGAGTTGATATTCGGTGGCGTGTTTAATCTGTGGTTACACAAAGGTGTGTGGGATTACAGCCTTATGCCGTTTAACCTTTTGGGACAAATTTGCTTGACCTATACGGTTTTGTGGTGCGGATTATCGGCACCAATGCTGATTTTTACAGATATTTTGCGTGAAAAATTTAGTTTAAAATCAAACAAAACGGATGAAGCGTAATACTCCATCCGTTCTTACTAACATAAATACATACAAATAAAAAATAGCATTTTAATTCTGACAGTAAATTTGTTCCGTCTTTATTAAGGGGTAGCATTTTAAATTGGCTGTGTCTAGGTTCAGATTATGCATATTCACCGCCGAAATTTGATGGTTATCATAGGTCGTGTAATAATAAATCCCCTTATCAGCATTCATACAGGATGTGTAAACCGTTATCTCATATTCGTCACGGTCGGCAAGGTTACAGCCTCTTTGTTGGTCGACCGAGTTTAAAATATGGAAAAACTGACTGACACTTTCCACTTCCGACTCACCCGAAACCGAGTTGGATTTAACAAATGCTACACGTACAAAACGCGACATTGAGGAAAGGTCACCAGGCAAACCGATAGCACCCATTCCCTTTGAATAATGTTTCAAATCAAGGTCTTTTGAGAAGCTATTCTGAGGTGCTTTGGGCGACAGATGCATATAGTTGTTAAGGTTAAATATCTGCTCTGAAAAGGGTGGATTATTTGTCAGTACACCAACAGGATTTTCGTGTATTTTCAATCCATCCTTGACCGATTCAACCGTTATACAATCTGTCTTGTCAGCAATCATCCAATGAAGCTGAGCCACGGGTAGTTCCTTGCTGAAAGACTCGTTTACAAGGTTGATTTTTTTCAATCTTTCCTTGGCCTCGGAAACGTTTGCACACTGCGATAAAATCCAAGGTATAAACTCAAAAACCGCAACGTTTTCTTTTCCGTGGCAAACCTCGTTAAAATGGGCATTACCCACAAAATTAAGCCCTGCCATGCAAAGACCCTTCTCGTTCATTGCATCATAATAAAGCGGATAATTTTCACACACAAAGGCCATTCCGATTATGGCATAGTGTGAGTAACTTGTCGTTGAAAATCTAAAATCAAAAGGATAGTTTCTTGGAGTAACCGTCACGGTTTCACCAAACGAAAATTCGTTATCAAGAGTTCTTCCGAAATAGAAATCCTTGGTTTTATATGATGCTGCGGTACACATAAAATCTCTCCTTTTTATTATTTTCTGTATGATTTCACGCACTATACAAGAAAAGCACAACACTTAAGTTGTGCTTTGAGTTTACACTATTTAATTTCTACCGTTTCTTGTGCTTTTTCTAAGGCTATTTCAACCTCTTCAGGTGCCTTTTTGCTGAATATTTTTCTGAAAAGGAAGTACAGCATATAGACAACAAAGCAGGTGCCGAAAACACTGAAAACAACCATAAACGGCATTATTTCGTCCGACAAAAACGGGAAAATGCTCTTTTCAATAAAGAACCAATTTTGCTCTCCGTCATAAACGGTATTACCAAACCAAGCCCACACAAGTATGCAAAGTATCGCGATAAATTCTTTCCAAATTGATTTAATTTTAAGTACTGTATCACCCAAAGCGAGGCACAAAAATCCCCAACAGAACAAGAATCCGTGATACATAAAGGTCTGGAAAATAAGATAACAGAACGGAGGCTGACCGCCAAGCGCTGTACCCGGATAGCACATCCACATCAAAGAGGATGCTACCGACAGTGTTACGATAACCGACTTTATTTTGCCAAAACACTTATTAAACTGAGCAAACGGTACCAAAACAGCCATTATGGTACACACGTTAAACGGCAACTTATAAACGCTGATACCGCTATAACTGTCGGACAGCGGCATTATAAGAAAATCCACAACGTAAAGTCCAACAGTAAGATAAGCAAACAGATTTATGACCTTACGCTTACTGTCAGCAGTACGGTTTCTGAATAGAAATGCCAAAAGCACAGAGCCACCGAAAATTATAAATAAATATAGAAAATGCCAGATGTCAAACAAGCCAATCTGAAGCTCACTATTATTCTCGCTGAATAAACGGGTTACAAAATCTTTCATAATCCAACCTCCGTATATTAACTAAATACACATCTGATAATGCGATTATAGCACTTTAATTCGACAACTGCAACAGTATATAAATAAAACACTAAAAAACAACCCACCAAAATCGGTAGGTTGTCCTATATTTACAGTATTCGAAGTCCTTTAGGATAGTGGTTTTTAAGCGTGCCGTTTGATGCTTTACCGAATCCGCAAGGAATTCCATTGATTTTAACCTGTGTATATCCCTTAATACCACAATCAACGGCAATCTCCTCACCGTGCAGGAATTTATACACTCTTTCATCGTCCAAAGCCAAATCAACAACGTTCTTTGCAACAAATTGTGTGTTGTTGAACAATGCGTGTTCGGGTATAAAACGGTTATTTTTCACTGTTCCTGCAAAAACACCCGAACGGACTATCTGAACACCCTTCAAGTTCAAATTCAAAGGTGTTATGTAAACCTTATCCCCGCCGATTACAACGTTTTGAGGTACATTTCCAAGGAAAATTTCCGAGAAATACTCTGCAAATGCTTTATAAATCGGCTCTGATTTTTTATCTCTTATGAATTTATCATCCGTCTGCGATTTTTCGCATTCTCCGTCACGTTGCATTACGGCTACAAAGTGACCCTCTCCCCCATTGAAATTGAAAATTCTACGAGCATATTCAATATTCTCAACATCAGGTGCGAACTCCTTGGCGGCATCCTCACCAAACTCAATTTGAGGTTTAACAAGGTGAAAATCGGGGTGATTTTTCAAAAAGTACTCAACAACACCCTCGTTTTCCTCAAAAGCATAGGTGCAGGTGCTATAAACCAACTTACCACCGGGTTTAACACACTCTGCGGCACAGTCGATAATCTTTTTCTGCCTTTCAGCGCAGGACAAAACGTTTTCAACACTCCAATTTTCCAAAGCTGCTGCCTCTTTGCGGAACATTCCCTCACCCGAACACGGTGCATCAACTATAACCTTATCAAAAAACTCGGGCAACTGCAGACACAAAGCATCGGGTCTTGCCGAAGTGACAATCGCATTTGTAATACCCATTCGTTCAATATTTGAAACCAACGGCTGAACACGAGAAGAAACAAACTCATTGGACACAATAAGTCCTTTTCCGTTAAGATATGCCGCTGCTTGGGTAGATTTCCCACCGGGAGATGCACAAAGGTCGAACACAAAATCGCCTTCCTCGATGCCGATAGCCTCAACGACCGAGGTTGCAGAAGGCTCCTGCATATAAAACGCACCTGCGTGATGCAAAGGGTGATTACCGGGTTTTGTAACATCTTCGGGCAGATAGTATGAATTTTTGCAAAAGTAAGTACTCTCTTTTAAACCAAAAACGGTTTTCAAGACTTCTGCATCGGATTTAAGAGTATTAACCCTCAAAGCGCGAAAGGCATCGTTTTGAAAAGCTTTTTCAAACAAGGAAAATTTTTCCTTTAAGATGAGCTTCATTCGTTCAGTAAATTTTAGAGGTAAAGACATATTTTCCACCTTGTATAAATTTCTCGTAGCCGTCAACAATAATATTGCGAAAGCGGGGTGACAATAATGAACGACCAGTATAACAACCAGAATAATCAGAACCGAAACGATCAGAACAAGCAGAACAACAATCAGAACAGACAGCAGAACGATCAGAACAAGAAGAACGATCAGAACAAGAAGAACGACCAGAACAAGAAAGACGACAATCAGAGATAAATTCTGCTTATTTCAAACGCCATAACAATTAAAGTTATGGCGTTTGTGTTTACATATTTTTTGACGAAATGCCGTTCCAGATAACCTCAAAAAGTTCATTTATACGAGCAGTTTCACCCGATAAATGCAGGTATCCAAACAATGCTTCAACGCCTGTTGCGGCATGATAATTGCCGATAGTAGTGCTTTTGGGCACACCGCCCACGTGATTATTGCGACCTCTTTTAAAAACCGACATTTCGCGTTCGGTCAAAAGGTCTTTTATCATTTCAAAGCCTTCGGCCTGTGCATTAGCGTTAACGTAATCGACCGACAGCTTGTGCTGTTGACCGATGGGGCGTTCAACCTCCGCTAATTTTGTCCTAACAAGCAGTCCGAAAACCGCATCACCGACAAAAGCCAACGTCGAAGGGCTTGTCATAATTGCTTTATCCATTAAAAATCACCCATCAGACAGCATTAAGGTACGTAATTGAACTCGATGTCATATACACAGACAAGGTCGTCTTCCTGAACGCCTGCCTTTTCCAATGCATCGATAATACCACTTGCGTGCAAAGTCCTTTGGAAATATTGCAACGACTCGTAATCGTCGGGGTCAACGGTTTCAAGAATCTTGAGCAACCAAGGTGCCTCGTCGATAATAAACGCACCGTCCTCGACAGTAAGACGAAAATCGCGTTTTTTAGCAACAGTAAAGTCCTCAACCGGTGCTGGCTCGGCCTCATATTTCAAAATTGGAGGCAGCTTATCAAGCTCGGATGCAACGTAATTGATAACTTCACGTGTGCCCTCAGCAATAGCGGCCATACACTCAAAATACTTATATCCGTTGGATTCAAAGTACTCACGAACAGTTTTGAGTGTTTCCTCATCGGTAAGGTCGCACTTGTTGGCAACAATAATCTGCTGACGGTCGCTAAGCTCAGGGCTGAACGATTTTAATTCGTTATTTATTGTGTTGAAATCCTCAATGGGGTCTCTTCCCTCACTGCCTGCAACGTCGATAACGTGAACAAGCAGACGGCAACGCTCAACGTGGCGCAAAAACTCGTGACCCAAGCCTAAACCGTCACTTGCACCCTCAATAATACCGGGAATATCGGCCATAACGAAGGATTTTCCGTCGGCAATACGGACAACACCCAAGGTAGGAACAAGGGTTGTAAAATGATAGTTGGCAATCTTGGGCTTGGCTTCGCTGACAACCGAAATAAAGGTGGATTTACCAACGTTCGGAAAACCGATAAGGCCTACGTCAGCAAGCAATTTCAATTCCAAAGTGACGTCAAGCTTTTCACCGGGGATACCGGGCTTGGCAAATTTAGGAATCTGACGGGTTGATGTAGCAAAATGGCTGTTACCCCAACCACCGTTACCGCCCTTGGCGATAATAACAGGCTCATCGTCTGAAATATCGGCAATAATGCGTCCCGATTCGGCATCCTTGACAAGAGTTCCCTTGGGTACACGCAAAACAAGGTCGGGAGCGGATTTTCCGTTGCAACGGTTGGTACCGCCGGGCTGACCGTTTTCTGCCAAGTATTTTCTTTTATATCTGAAATCAGCAAGTGTTGAAAGGTTAGAATCGGCCTGAAATACAATATTTCCGCCTTTGCCTCCGTCACCACCGTCGGGTCCGCCTGCCGCAACAAACTTTTCACGGTGGAACGATACCTTACCGTTTCCGCCGTCTCCTGCTTTTATATGAATATTTGCAATATCTACAAACATATTTTTCTCCGTTTTATTCGTATCTCTCCCTTTGTCATATCAAAGACATGACACCTCCCTCATCAAAGGGAGGTTCTAAAGGGGGATAATAATTATATCTTTTACAAAAACAATATTAAAATAATCTGCTTTTTCAAAGAAAAAACCCGAGGATAATCCCCGGGTTAAGATAGCATTTTACTGCTCGACAGCGTAGATGCTGACCTTCTTGCGGTCACGTCCCATACGCTCAAACTTGACCTTACCGTCAATCAAAGCGAAGAGAGTGTCGTCAGAACCCTTGCCAACGTTTTCACCGGCATGGATGTGTGTGCCTCTCTGGCGAACGATGATGTTGCCTGCAAGAACAAACTGTCCGTCTGCTCTCTTAACTCCGAGGCGCTTGGACTCACTGTCACGGCCGTTCTTGGTAGAACCAACACCCTTTTTGTGAGCAAAAAGCTGAATGTTTAACTTTAACATGGTTACACCTCCGAATAAACTTTTACGTAGTTACGATAATCCTTTGCAAGCTCCCTTGCGTGGAGCAGAAAACCTTTTAAAGTAATCTGCGATTCCGAGACCTTTGATTTTACATCTATTTTCATATATCCGTCATCAACCTCGGCTTCCACCTTGGCCTTTAAGATTTCGGATAACGTGTTGGCGGTCAAATATGCCGCCGATGATATAAACGAGCAAACAAGCTTGCCATCAATATCATCATAAGAAGAAGTACTGTGACCCGAGATCTCATATCCCGTAATCAGCTTGCCTTCATTGAAAAATCTTATCTCGGTCATAATGCACCTTAGCCGATCGTGTTGATCTGAACCTTGGTGTACGGCTGTCTGTGTCCCATCTTGCGAGCGGAACCCTTCTTGGGCTTGTAGGTGAAGACAGTGATCTTCTTACCCTTACCGTTCTTAAGAACGACACCTTCAACCTTTGCGTCAACATAAGGAGCACCTACAGTGAGATCTCCGTTGTCATCGCAAACTGCAATAACCTTATCGAATACTACAGTTTCTTCTGCGGCTGCATTGAGCTTTTCGACGAAGATAACGTCACCGCTCTGAACACGGTACTGCTTACCGCCGGTTTCAATGATTGCGTACATTTTTCTGGCACCTGCCTTAATTCAAGACTCGCTACGGTGGGTGGGAAAATCCACTTCAACCCACAATATGCGGCTCATATACTTTACCACAAGAGCTGCCATTTGTCAAGCATTATTTTTACCCTTTCGAAAAGTTTTTTGTAACCGTTAAAAATCAACGTAATGCATATAAACGCGAGCAATTTACAAACGCCAAAATCTGATTTAGCCGTCATTTAGTCAGTGTTCCGCCATCGGTTTTGAGCAAAAGTAAAATCTGCTCTTCTTCAAGGTTTTGAGTGTTGACATACACAAGCAGTTGCTCACCGTCGATGCCTGTGCAGTTAAACTCGTAGCAATGCTTTTCGTGTTTGCCCTCGGTTGGGATTATACAACGGCTTACATCGTTGATTTTAAGTGCCTTGGAAAGTCTTTGCCTTGCCTCGTCAACCGAGTATTTGGGTGTTGAGATAGTTCGCGTATAATGGTTTGCAATATATCCTCCCGCCTCAATAAAAACTATTTCTCCGTCATCCAGAGCCACTCCGATTTTGATGAGATCGGGATAACAGACGGTTGCTCCCTCTTTATATGCAAAATTCACGGTACAAACGCCCTCATCAGCAAAATAATAGGTCGAAACAAAGGCTTGATTGGAATGCTTCTCAAGATATTCTTTAGCCTTTTTCACTGCATCTTCATATCCGATAGTTTGTTCCTTGATTTCCCTGAATTTCCTCATATAAATGATATATCCACCCTGTTTTGTTACCGAAAATGACATTTCTCCATCGGTAAAATTATAACAAGGCACATTGCCCTCGGTATCAGTTTCTTTTTCAAAGTCTGCTACGTCACGACCCAATATTTCGCCTGCTTTTTGCAATGCCTCGTCGGACGTCAAGGTTTTCTGTCCGTTCAAGAGCTTCATTTCACCTTTCAACAAGTGGTCGGAAAACGGTCCGTCATACTGCAAGGTTGGATAATCGGCAAGCAACGTTTCAAATCCGTCAAGCTTTTCGGCAAACCCACCCTCTACCGAAGCATCAATACCTTCTGCTATCTCTTTATCCCACACACCATCTTTGTCATACTCAGATTTTACCGAATTGACCGACGAGGATACCGACTGAGCGGTTTTGGACAGCTTGTGCAGATTTTCTCGGTCGTCATCGTCTATCTCGCCGCCTTGAATAACCTTTCGCGACAGATAAAGGGTATAATCCCCCACCTGCGACAGAAATTTATTGACGTTTTCGAGTCCGTCGCCCGAATAAGGCAACTGTGACAACGCGTTTTTAGCAACGGTGGATTCTGTACACAATTCAACCGCGATAGTGCTAAGCTGTGTCGGTGACGAAGCATACAGACTCTTTTGCAACGCCACACTGATATTGTAAAGACTGCCGTCGAGCTCACTGAGATTCATGCTGTAGTTATAACCGATCTGCGTTTTGTAGTTCGACAGTTTTTCGGTAGTCACAAGCGTCAAGGTCACTACCGACAGTACCACAGCCACTGCAAAGCTTATAATTCTCACAAAGGCTCTTTTGCTGAATTTCATATTAAAACTCCTTTTATAAAGAAACTTACCGAGGATTATTTTGCCACAAAAATTGTTAAATATTTATTCACACAAAATACGTTAAATTTTGAAAAAATATATTGTAATTCAGCGCAATATATTGTATAATAACATAGATTAATATGAGTAATTGCGCGTATGTTGTGCAGTTGCTTTCGGAGGATTGTTTCTTGGGTCTTATTTATCTTGATAACAGTGCCACAACCAAGCCTTGCGAATCGGCTGTTAAGGCCATGCAATCGGCTATGTGTGACACTTGGGGAAATCCCTCCTCTTTGCACCGATTGGGTGTCGAGGCGGAGGCAATAGTAAACGAAGTCAGGCAAAAGATTGCCGACCTTATAAACTGTCGTGAGGATGAGGTGTTTTTCACCGGAAGCGGCACTGAAGCCAACAACTTAGGCCTTATCGGTGCAGCTGAAAGTATGAAACGTCGCGGTAATAAAATCATCACTACATCGGTTGAGCATCCTTCGGTGCTTAACACCTGTAAGCACCTTTCGGAAAACGGTTTTGAAGTAATCTATATAAAGCCTCAAAACGACGGTTACGTTTCGGCCGAAGATATACTCAACGCTGTTGACGATAAGACAATACTTATTACAATGATGCTTGTAAACAACGAAACCGGATGTATCTTCCCCGTTTCAGAGGTTGCGGAAGGCTTAAAGGAAAGAAAAAGCCGAGTTTTGCTTCATTGCGATTCGGTTCAGGCTTTCGGTAAAATGGATATTGACGTTGAGGAACTCGGTGTTGACCTACTCACTGCAAGCGGTCACAAAATCCACGGGCCCAAGGGCATCGGTTTTCTGTATAAATCAAAAAAAATAAACAACCTTAAACCTATTATCCACGGTGGGAACCAAGAAAAAGGACTTCGTTCAGGAACCGAATCGGTACCGTTGATTGCCGCTTTGGGCGGTGCTTTGGACGAATTAAGTGTTACCTCTTCCCTTTCAGCGGTTAAAAAGTTGCATTCCTATGCTGTTGAAAGTTTGGGTTCAATAGACGGTGTTGTGATAAACTCACCGACCAAAAACATCCTGCCGTATATTATCAACATTTCGGTTTTGGGATACCGTTCCGAAACGCTGTTGCATTTTCTTGAAACTCGCGATATTTTCGTTTCAAGCGGAAGTGCCTGTTCTAAAGGCAAAGGCAGTCATGTTTTAAACGAGATGGGTCTGAATCCCGACCTTACCGACAGTGCTTTGAGAATTAGTTTTTCTAAAAACACCACTACCAAAGAAATTGATAAACTGTGTGAAGCATTGATTGAAGCACAAAGCTCACTTCGCAGAAAGCAAGGACATTGAAATGAAAGAAGTTATACTTATTAAAAACGGCGAGTTGGTCTTAAAAGGCCTCAACCGTTCTACATTTGAAGACGTATTGGTCAAGAACCTCAAATACCGTATCAAGAAATGTGGCGCCTGTGAAATAAAGAAATCGCAGTCCACCATTATGGTTGAGCCTTTGGATGAGGATTTTGACTTTAAAGCCGCTTTGAAGGCGACCGAAAAGGTATTCGGTATTGCAGGCTTTTCAAGAGCCGCGGCATTGCCTAAGGATATGGACGAAATCATCCGTTTAGGTGTTCCCTACTTAGAGGATGCACTCAAAAACTGCAAGACCTTTAAGGTTGAGTCCAAACGTTCTGATAAAAAGTTCCCTCTCGGCTCGCCCGAAATCAGTGCCAACTTCGGCGGTGCTTTATTGGCTAAATACCACCACCTTTCGGTTGACGTTCATAATCCCGATGCCGTTGTAGTTGTCGAGGTTCGCGATAAATACGCTTTTGTCCGTTGCGGACAGATTAAAGGCGCAGGCGGTATGCCGGTCAGCACCTCAGGCCGTGCCGGGATTCTCATTTCGGGCGGAATTGACAGTCCCGTTGCCGCCTGGATGATGGCAAAAAGAGGCGTTCAGTTGGCGGCAGTTCATTTTGCAAGCCCTCCGTACACAAGCGCACGTGCCGAGCAAAAGGTACACAAGCTGTTGTCGCAGGTTGCTAAATACAGCGGTGCTATCGGTCTGCACACAATTTTGTTCACCGAAATTCAGGAGCAGATTGCAGAGCATTGCCGTGAAGAATATTTCACCCTCATTATGCGTCGTTTTATGATGCGTATCGCCGAGAAAATAGCTATAAAGGAGCATTGCGGTGCACTTATCACGGGTGAAAGCGTCGGTCAGGTTGCGAGCCAGACCTTACCTGCCTTGAACGTTACCAACAGCGTTGTTGAGATGCCCGTGCTCCGCCCGTTGATTGGTATGGATAAGGACGAGATTATTGAAATTTCACGCAAGATTGATACCTTTGATATTTCGATTGAACCGTTTGAGGATTGCTGTACCGTATTTACCCCCAAGCATCCCAAAACCCGACCCGAATTACAAAAGGTTATCGATGCCGAAAGTGTACTCGATATTGACGGACTCGTTGAGCGTGCTGTTCAGAGTGCACAGTTTATGATGATTGACTGACATTATGAAAGCTGAAATTATTGCAATCGGAACCGAGCTTTTGCTTGGTAACATACTTAACACCAACGCACAGTACCTCTCGCAGGAGTTGGCTTTGCTGGGCTTTGATATGTACCATCAATCGGTGGTCGGCGACAACTTTGACCGAGTAGTTGCCTGCATAAAACAAGCAGTTGACCGCAGTGACGCCGTTATTATTACTGGCGGACTCGGTCCAACACCCGACGACCTTTCAAAGGAAGCCGCCGCCCAGGCTCTTGGACTCGAGCTTTTTGAGGACGAGGAAAGTATCAAGGCTATTGAGGGTTACTTTAAGAAAACGGGTCGCACAATGGTCGAAGCCAACCGCAAGCAAGCCTTGTTCCCTAAAGAACGTTGTATTATTTTCCCCAACGGTAACGGTACTGCACCGGGATGTGCAATGACCGCCGAAAATGGTTCTGTCGTCATCCTTATGCCTGGTGTACCTTACGAAATGAAGCTGATGTTCGAAACAAGTGCCAAGCCATATCTTGCTAAAATGAGTGATAAAACGCTTGTTTCAAAGAACGTGTTGGTTGCAGGTATCGGCGAATCGATGTTGACAACGCTTATCCCCGAATTTTTTGAACAAACCGACCCGACCGTTTCGCCTTATTGCAAACCCGGGTTAGTCACTTTGAGAGTAACATCGGCAGCAAAATCTGTCACAGAGGCTACCGAAAAATGTAATGATACTGTAAAGAGACTTTGTGACATTTTAGGCAAAAACGTCTGCGGTGTTGACTGCGGAAATTTGGAAAATGTTGTTGTCAACCTGCTTAAAGAAAAGGGCTTGAAGTTGGCAACGGCCGAATCCTGCACTGCAGGTAAGATTTCTGCCGCTATCACATCGGTTTCGGGTGCATCAAGCGTGTTTGATTTCGGTGCATCGACCTACTCCAACGAAATGAAGCAGAAGCTACTTGGAGTAAAGACTGAAACTTTAAAGGAATTTGGTGCTGTAAGTGCTGAAACTGCCTGTCAGATGTCTAAAGGCATACGCGGATTTTCAGGTTCTGACCTTGGTCTTTCGGTAACGGGTGTTGCAGGCCCTGGTCAAAGCGAAAACAAGCCAGCGGGTTTGGTTTTTATCTCACTTTGTGACGGTGAACATACCTGGGTAACGCGTCTTATGGTTGGGAATGCCAACAACGACCGTGAAAGAGTCAGAAACAATGCCGTAACCGTAGCGTTGGACTTTGTAAGACGTTATCTCGCACATTTACCCGACAAAATGTCGGGATATACTAATCCTGATTCCCCCATTCCGTTGAACCCCGAAGAATTTTGCCACGGAATGTTAAATATAAATCGATGAACGGAGAAAATTTATGAGTGACGAAAAAGATACCAAGAGAAAAAAGATTATGTACGTTCCTGATGAGGAGGTTCTTGCAGAAGGCAAGGCTCTCAAGAAAGATAATATTGAGGTTTCTGCCATTGAGGAAACCGAAGCAGATGTTGAAGCTGTAAGCAAAAGCAAGAAAAAGGTTGGATTTTTTGGTCGTACTGTCGGCAAAATCATTCCTTCCAAGCGTGACAACAAGAAGACCGTTATCGTAAAACTTGTTGCATTAGTTGCCGCACTTGCTCTTATCGGTAGTGCCGTATATCTTGCAACCTACTTCGGTGACCTTAGTGTTCAGAACGGCAAGATTGAAAACGTACGTAACAACTACGAGCTTAACCGTGATGACTACACCCGTAACGAAGACAATCAGTTTTCCAAATTTGATTATCTTAAAACGCTTAATCCTGATATTATCGGTTGGATAAGCATTGATAACACCGAGGTCAATAACCCTGTATATCAGACCACCGATAATCAATACTACGTCGACCACGATATGGACAAGAAGAAGAACACCTACGGTGCTTTGTTCCTTGACTACCGTTGTGACATTGACCCCAAGGCACTGACCCAGAATCAGATTATCTACGGTCACAATATGCGTTATGGCGCTATGTTTGGAAGCCTTGACGAGTACCGCGATATTGAGTTTGCTAAAAAGAGTAGTATCGTAAAATTCGACTCTCTATATGAGCAACGCGTTTACAAGATTTTTGCTATTATGATTGTAAACGATACCGAAGATGAGACATTTGGTTATTCCTACACTGCTTACCGTTCTGAATTCACCGGTGATACCGACTTCCTTCAGTGGGTCGATCGCAGTAAACAAAGAAGTCTGTATGACTTCCCTGTCGATGTAAAGGCAGAGGACGAGGTAATCACCCTTTCGACCTGCTGCTATGATTACACAAACGCACGTTTTGTTATTCTTGCCCGACTTGTACGTAACGGTGAAGAATCCACCGTTGATGCCTCGAAGATTGTCAAGAATACCGACGTTATTTATTCCAAGGAGTACTACAACAAGAAGAAACTCCCTATCCCCAACATCAGTTCTTCAACAACCTCCACTACTGATTCTAGCAATAAAATAAATGCCAGCAAATAATATTAAGGAGTAAAAGATATGGCAAAGGATGTGAAAATCGAAATCCTTTATTATAAAACCGCGACAGACATCTCTTTAGAGTTTGGTCTGCACGGTGATTGTCCTTTGCGCATTTTACATTCCAACTGCAATAGTATAGAAGAGTTTTTTAAGGCTTTAAAACGTGCAATTTCTCGCAGTGAGATTATTCTTACAGTCGGCGGTTACTCCGATGAGGATTATCTTCCCGAATTTATTGCTTGCTCTATCAGTAAGAAATGCATTACCCCTGACTATCGTAAGCAAAATATAATCACTAAATCTAAATACCCTATCCCTGACGGTTCTGTTCCACTTGCACCCAAAAGTCGTTTATTCGGCGGATTTTTGATAGAAAGCGGTCCACAAACTATCATAAGCCTTGTTGATGACCGTAAAATAAGACTTGATATCGTAAATCAGTTTATTGTCGAGTATATATCCGAACATCATAGAGTTTATAATCAGCCTTTTGGTGTGAAGATCGGTAACGACTTGCCGACCGAGAATGATGCAATCATTGAAAACAACCAATCCGCAGATGATGTCGTATCAGAAGGCAACGATATTGAGGCAAGCGTCGAAATTCACGAGTCCAACGATACAGAATCAAATACCGATGAAGAATACACTATCTCAAATCAAGATAACTTTGTAATACAAAATGATTTATGTGATACCAAATCGGTTAACAGCACAGTTGAAGAATCATCTTCCGATTATGAAAACGATTCTGAAACAGCCGACTTTTCGTATGAGTCTGATATGTTAGTTGCAAACGACATCCGCACCGATATTGAAGAGCAAGAACCGACATTCAACGACGAAACGGATTTTGTTGAGTCGGAAGATGATGAAGATGAGGATACCGAAGAATGTGAAACCAAGTCCGATATATATTATTGCGATAATTACCACGCTCAACGTCACTGTTCTCGTCGTAAAAAGCGAGCAGTACGCATTTGGTGTATAATCCTTTCCTTGCTTGTGATACTTTCTACCGCTGGTGGTTTGTATTTTTATCCAAGACCCAATAACAACAGCGTTGATTTTTACAAAGAGTTCAACGATATTTATCACTCTCACGGCGACGATATTGCAAGTGGCTTCCAAAAGGTCAAGCAACATAACAATGCCGTTTTTACTTGGCTTAAGTTTGACGATATCGATATTAACCACCCTGTTTTCAGCGTGGTGAATGCTTCTCAAAATAAATATTTAAACAAACTGCCCGACGGTAAAGACGATGTCCGCGGCACACTTTATTCAGAGTTTGTCGGTTCTCTCACCTCGTCGAGTGAAAATGCCGTTATATACGGTAATGCAACTGACGGGGGACTTTTGCAAAACATCTCAAACATTACTTCATTGCTTGGCAAGGAATTTACTGCTGCAGACGCCAGATTCTTGACAACCTGGCAGGTATTTTCAGTATTTACTCACAGTTCTGCCAACGGTTACGACTATGTAAATACGTCTTTTGAAAACGACGAAGCCTACAAAGAGCATCTTTTGGCCTTGCAGAATCTTTCGGTCGGTAATTTTGAAAAAACGATTTACGGAAACGAAAAGCTTCTCATAATCGTTGGCATAACGCCAAACGACAAATTCGTTTTGGTCGCAAGTCTTGGTTCTGTACGCGTTTTGTCGGTTACCAATGAAATCATAAACAGTGCTATCGGCAATGTTTCGGACCCCGATTCTTCCTATTTAACCTCATCTGAGGATACCTCCTCCGAGGACGAGCCTGATACGGGTGACCATAACGATTTTCACGGCGATTCGCCTGATATTATTCTTCCTCCGCCGATAACAAATTCATCAGCGCCGACAACATCTGACAGTTCAGCATCGAAGCCGTCATCTTCAACTGCTCAATCGTCGAATGCGTCTTTACCGAGCAGTTCAAGTGATACGTCAACCACCTCCTCAGAGAGCAGTTCTTCGAGTGTATCTTCGGTTGACAGCTCATCAGACATCACCTCCTCTGTGACCTCGAGCACCGAATCAGCTTCATCTGAAATAACTTCTTCTGAGGTTACGTCAACCGAGCCTTCGACTTCCAATACGCCTTCTTCCGAGGTTTCAAGCAACGTCATTTCGACAACACCGTCCTCAACAGTAAGTTCTACCTCATCCGAGGCTACGTCGTCGGAGCAACCGAAACCGACTGTTGACCCGATATACACTTGGAACGTTGAGTTGTCCTGCATCGATAACGCAACAGGCATCAAGTATACTGGTAGTGCGGTCAATATAGTTGCAATGATTATTGAAGACGAAATGAGTCCCACGATTGACCCTCCCGAAGCTTTGATTGCACAGGCTGTTGTCAAGTATAATTGGTTGTTAAATAACAACGGTATGAACCCTAACAAGGCGCCGAGTAACGCTCTTGACCCCAACCCTACTCCACAGGCAGTACAGTATGCAACTGCGGCAAAGGGTATGGTACTTATGTATGGCAACACCGTTGCAAAGACCTATTGCCACGCATACTCGGCAGGTAAAACTTCAAGCTATTCTGACGTTTGGGGTGGTAGCGGATATCCATACCTTCAGAGCGTTGACTGTCCCGTTGACGAAGAATTGAAGGATTTTAAAACCTCAACAACCTATACCGCAGATAAAATTAAAGAGCTTATTAAAAAGCTTTGCAATATCGACGTTAGCAATATGCCAAAGTCAGAGTGGCTTAAACCCACACAGTACGATGCCAACGGACTATACTGCTTGAAGATTGAAATTGGCGGTAAGGAATATAAGGGTAAGTATGTTCGAGATACGCTTTTGGCCAAATCCAATACAGGAGTTGCGACCATCCGTTCAACGGCGTACGAAATCGTCTATAACGAGGACGACGATATGTTTACCGTAACCTGCAAAGGCTACGGACACGGTGTCGGATTAAGTCAGCGAGGCGCCAAGGCTTATGCCAAGCAGGGTTGGACCTGTGAGCAGATTTTGCTTCACTTCTTCCCAGGAACTACTTTAGTAAAACATTAAGAGGTGTTATATGGTTGAATCTTTAGTTGAATTCTTCGGCAGTATGCCCGACGAATTGATAATTTTTATTATCTCAATGCTCCCGATTGTTGAACTTCGTGGAGGACTTATCGCTGCATCGCTTCTGGGAGTTGAGTGGTATATTGCTTTGCCGATATGTGTTATTGGAAATATGCTTCCTATCCCCTTTATATTGTTGTTTATCCGCAAGATTTTCGACTTCCTCAGAGATAAGCCGTTGTTCAGACGAATTATCCCGAGGCTTGAGAAAAAAGCGGGTGAAAAAGGCAGTAAGATAAACAAAGGACGTTTCTGGGGACTTTACACCTTTGTTGCTATCCCCATCCCCGGAACAGGTGCATGGATGGGTGCGTTGGCGGCAACAATGCTCGACGTACGAATGAAAAAGTCACTCCCGATAATCACCTTGGGTGTAGTAACAGCAGGTGTACTGATGCTTATTATTTCCTATTTCATACCCGGTCTGTTCGGATTTTAACTTAATACAATAATATAAAAAACCGCTTCAGTTTTTAACATTTTATAAATAGATATACAAAATCTTTTTTCATCTCACTCTACACAACGTCGAAAGCAAGCCACTTCACTACATTTATATATAAATCTATTTTTGCGGAATGGATAAATACATTCCCTACAAAAGGTATAAAATCTGTACACAACAAATCCCTCCCAAGCATACGCTTGGGAGGGATTATATGTTCTAGATAATCTGTTATAAATTACTTGTTAAGTGCGTCAAGAATGGTGATATAGCCATCATCCTCTGCCTGAGCGCCAGCATTAAACGAAGAAAGAATATCATCTGCAGGGCTCTTCTCATCCTTACCATCGTCACCAAGACCGGTAGCAACAACGATAATCCGCATCTCATCCTCAAGGTTAGGATCAAGCTGTGCACCCCAAATAATAGTTGCATCAGGATGAGCCATATTGGAGATGATGGTAGAAGCCTGTTCGACCTCTTCGAGTCCGATGTCCTCAGAGCCGATAATGCTTATGATAACACCGCGAGCATTCTCCATACTGGTTTCGATAAGCGGGCTGGAAATAGCCTTCTGAGCTGCAAGTTCTGCCTTGTCTCTACCTGAAGCAATGCCAACACCCATATGAGCATAGCCTGCATCCTTCATAACTGCGGTAACGTCAGCAAAGTCAAGGTTGACCATAGAGGTAACGTTGATAAGCTCAGAAATACTCTGAACACCCTGACGGAGAACATCATCCGCAATTTCGAAAGCGTTCTTAAGAGTGATCTTCTGTTCAGAAACAAACTTAAGTCTCTCATTAGGGATAACGATAAGGCTATCAACATGAGCACGAAGCTGCTCAATGCCTTCCTCAGCCTGAATCATTCTTCTTCTGCCTTCGAATGCGAAAGGCTTGGTTACGATACCAACAGTAAGGATACCGAGCTCCTTAGCAATCTGAGCAACAACGGGAGCCGCACCGGTACCGGTACCGCCGCCCATACCTGCTGCGATAAATACCATATCTGCACTGCGAAGTGCTGCTGCAATTTCTTCCTTAGACTCCTGAGCAGCGCTTTCACCCTTATCGGGAGAAGCTCCTGCACCCTGACCCTTAGTAAGCTTTTCACCAATCTGAATCTTATGTGTTGCTTTGGAGAGCAAAAGTGCTGCCTTATCGGTATTGATTGCAATAAACTCAACACCGCGAACACCTGCGTCTACCATACGGTTAACAGCGTTACCGCCGCCGCCGCCAACACCAACGACTTTAATCTGTACTACATCAGCAGTTTCGTTGTCAATTTCGAATGCCATTTTAATCATCCTTCCAATTTTATATATAATAATGCCTATACTTGCAGTATTCCGTAGATAATTCTACCACGTAATTCTATAAAATGCAATACCTAAAATCGAAAAAAACCAAAAATGTAGTAATTTTTTTTATTCAAAACGCTATATATTGGATTTTCGAGCAATTATTCGAGGTATTTATCAATATTCTCGTACTTTGAAACTGCTTCCTTGTGTTCCAAAGACCACGAATCAAGTGATATACTCACCATAGCATCCTTATCGACCTTTAAAAGCATCGTTTTAAGATGAGTAAGTTTACCTCCAAGATCGGTATAACTGCCAAGCTTTACATACACTTTATCCCCTATTGCAAATCTTATATCGACCAAACTTCTTATATCAACGAAGGTAACTTCCAAATTATTGTCACTGCAAATATTCAGCAATTCTGTCAACACATCTCTTTGTTGATTATCTTTATATTTTAATGTCTTTCCAACCTCTAATGTTTCTACATCAAGACCTTTTACTCTTAAGACACCTTCAGGTCTGGTTGTGATATTACGCAATATTTTATATTCTTCGTCGCAAACATACATACCGTCCTGCATTTCAAGTGTGTATTTTTCGGTCGCAGGAGTAACCTCTATGCCAACCTTATCGGGAAATTTCTTTTTGACGGTTGCATCCTTTATGTAGGGTAAAGATTCCTCGATACGTATTTCAATATCTTCGACCGACATTTTCAAAAGATTATCTCCGTTCATAATGCCCGAAGCGTAGATAATTTGCTCCTCGGAATAAACACTGCTGCCGATAATCTTGATTTCTTTAACGTTAAAAAACACGGTCAGCATTAAAGCAACGGTAACACCGATAACAGCAACGATAACAACCAAGGCCGCAATTATTCTGTTTCTTTTTTTTCTGCGTTTACGATTATTTTTGACCGGTTTCGCATCATTTTCATTATATTCGATCTTCATTTTTCAACTCCGATTAAATGAAATTATTTCTTAGCCAAATTAATTATAATTTCGGCAATTTTGCGGTCAGCATCAGGGATTGCAGTAGCTTTAGCCGATTCAGACATAGCTATGAGCTTTTCTCTGTCACTGAACATATCGCGAACAGTTTGCAGTAGCAATTCACCGCTAAGGTCCTTCTCCTCAATAAGCTCGGCTGCATTGTTCTTTTTAAGCGACATTGCATTGTGGAACTGATGATTCTCGGCAACATACGGCGACGGAATCAGTATAGCAGGCTTTCCGCATATCTGAAGTTCGTTTACCGACATTGCACCTGCACGGCTGATAACAATATCTGCCGCAGCCATCATAACATCCATATTATCTATGTATTCCAAAACCTTGACCGTACCGTTATCCTCGGTATATCCTACATCTTTTACACGGTCCAAAAATGCATTATAGCCCGATTTACCCGTGCCGTGGAAATGCATAAACTCTTTATTCTCAAGATTCCATTTTATAACATCAAACATTGCATCGTTAATAGCCTTAGCACCAAGACTTCCGCCAAAGGATAGCAACACTTTAGCATCACTCGGTATACCAAGCACTTCCCTAGCCTGCTTCTTCGAAACGGCAGTCAACGACTGTCTTATAGGGTTGCCCGTAATAACAGGAAGATTTTTAGCATTAATATTCTTTACAGCATCCTCCATAGCTATCATAACGCAATCAACAATAGGTGCAAGCATTTTAATTGTGATACCGGGATATGCATTTGCCTCATGAACGGCAGTTTTTATGCCCATTTTAGCTGCTGTTCTGAGCACAGGTCCGCAAACGTATCCGCCTGTACCGACAACAACATCGGGTTTGAGTTGCTTTAAAAGCTTCTTTGAAGCAAAGGACGAGGTAACGGCCTTATATGCGGCACTGATGTTACGTCCGATATTTTTCAGGGTTAGTTTTCTTTGAAAACCCGAAACGTCAATAGTATAAAAATCATAGCCTGCCAACGGTACAAGACGGCTTTCCATACCTCTTTCTGTCCCGACAAAGCTGATTTTACAGTCGGGGTCGACCTGCTTCAAATAACCTGCTACGGCAATGGCAGGGTTTATATGACCTGCGGTACCGCCACCTGCAAAAACTATGTGCATACTCTACACCTCTAAACAGTTTTTTGTGTATTACAGCTTCGTGAAACCGAAAGTATTACTCCCATTTCAACCAGCAAAATTATAAGCGACGTACCGCCGTAGCTGAAGAACGGAAGGCTGATACCCGTATTAGGAATAGTGTTAGTAACAACAAGCACGTTCAGTGCCATCTGAAGTCCAACCTGAAAGGTAAGTCCGAGAGCCATAAGTGAACCGAACTTATCGGGAGCACGCATCGCGATAACAAAACCTCTCCACATCAAAAGACAGAAAAGGATAATGATAATCATTGCGCCAATGAAGCCAAGTTCTTCGCAAACGATTGAGAATATAAAATCGTTATGAGGCTCAGGTACCCAAAGGTATTTTTGTCTTGATTGACCAAGACCTCTGCCAAACCATCCGCCCGAACCAATTGAAAGAAGTGACTGTATTGTCTGATAGCCCTCACCCGTCGGCGCCGACCAAGGGTCAAGCCAATAGGTTATACGATCCTGCGCGTAGGATATTACACCACTCAAAACAATGATAATTCCTGTTGCTGCTGCACCAAGACCAAAGAACACGTATCTCAGCTTAATACCGCCGACAATCATCATAACGGCACCTATAAGGAATATAAGTATCGTTGCCGAAAGATGCGGTTCAAGTACAACTAAAACACAAACAACACCGATTACAAGCCCCAAAAACAAAACGCCGAACTTAAAGGTTTTCATTAACTTTTGATTAGCCGAAATAAGATGTGCCAACAAAAGGATTACCGCAAACTTTGCAAGCTCAGACGGTTGGAAGTTAATAGGACCTACCGAAAACCATCGTTTTACGCTTGTACCCGCTACCATCGGCGGAAGTATGAGCATAACTATCAGAAAACCAACCATAAAAAGATAGAAAGGAATAGCAAATTTTCTGATAACGTGGTAATCAATTTTAGATACCAACAGCATCAACAGTACACCGAAAACGGCAAAGGTTGCCTGCTTGGTTATAAAATGATAGCTGTTGCCGTAATATGTTTCGGCATAGATATAGCTTGCCGAAAACAGCATTACAAGACCGATAGTTAAAATGATAAGCAGTAAAAACAAAAAAGTGAGGTCCATTTTGCCATCAATCCAAAGCTTAGACCAGAAACTGCTCTTTTCTTTTTTGATACGGTCAGACAAAACAGACACTCCCTTTTAATTTCAGAAATATTTAACTGCGGCAAAGCAGATACCACAAGCAACCAAGGTTACGAGTGAGAAAATTACAACGATTTTCACCTCACTCCAACCGGATTTTTCAAAATGATGATGAATAGGACTCATTTTAAACAGACGCTTGCCCGTTCTCTTAAACCAAAATACCTGAAGCATTACCGAAAGTGCTTCAATAAGGTACACAACACCCATCAGAATAAGGTATACGGGACGGTCAATACAAAAAGCCAAGGCTACAACCATTCCGCCGAGGAACATCGAGCCTGTATCACCCATAAATATTTTGGCAGGATGCCAGTTCCAAGCAATAAAACCTATGCAAGCACCGGCCAACGATGCGGCAATAATATTGCAACCAAGCATTTCGAGTGTGCCTGCCATAAGCATAAACGCAACCGATACGACCAATGTAACACTCGAAGCAAGACCGTCAATACCGTCGGTGAGATTTACGGCATTGGTAAATCCGTAAATAAAGAAGAATGCGATAGGCCAGAAAATTATGCCAAAGCCCTTTACAACGCTAATCTCACCAATAAAAGGCAGATGGGTTGTATCAAGACCTGCCAAAGCAAGGCTTATGAGATAAGCAACCGTTACAAGTGCCTGCAAAAATGTCTTTTGACTTGCAGTAAGACCAAGATTTCTCTTTTTTACAACCTTGATATAGTCGTCGATAAAACCGATAAGACCCATACCAAAAGCAAGACCAAGACCTGCAAACAGCTTTGTAAAGCTTACGTTGTGGGCAAATTCATAAGAGAGGTCTCCGCCAAAGGCTTTACTTATACCCATACCAACGGCAACACCAACAGCAACACCAATAGCAATCATTACACCGCCCATTGTAGGTGTTCCTTCCTTTGCTTTATGCCAATCGGGACCTTCCTCTCGGATAGTCTGGCCGAATTTCAATCGTTTTAACAACGGAATTGCCGGAATACCAATAAAAAAGCATACCAAAAAAGCAACCAGTGTCGCTATGGTGGGTATCATACCACTCATTTTCTATTCCTCCAATAATTACAACTATTGCAGAGCCTCGGCAACGATTTCTCGTTCATCAAGGTGTATAGTGCCATCCTTAAGTATCTGATAAGTTTCATGACCCTTACCTGCTAATACGATTATATCACCTTTTTTAGCAATTTGCACGGCTTTTTTTATAGCTTCGGTACGATTTTCAATAACTTCATAAGGAGTTTTGCTATTTTTCATGCCTTCAAGGATATCGTTGATGATCGCAATAGGTTCTTCACTACGCGGATTATCGCTTGTAACGATAACGTAATCGGCATTATCTACCGCGATAGCACCCATTTTTGGACGCTTTGTTCTATCACGGTCACCACCGCAACCAAACAATACGATAAGACGGTTTTTCTCACATTCTGAGAAGGTCTTTAAGATGTTTTCAAGACCATCAGGAGTATGTGCGTAGTCAATAATAACGGTGAAATCACGGTTACAAGGCACAACCTCCGCCCTACCTTTAACACCGTTCATCTTTGCAAAAGCTTTTGCAACGGTTTCAAAGGAGAAGCCAAGCTCGATAAGGCAAACTGCTGCAGCCATTGCGTTATACGGTGTAAACTTACCGCCTATTGCAGTTCTGATGTGATGTGATTCGGTTTTGCTTACCAAATCAAACTCCGAGCCGTCGGGCTTTAAAACGATGTTTTGGGCATTATAATGGGCATCATTACCCTTTGCCGAGAATGTGACAGTCTTATCCTCAAGACCCTGCGACATTTCGGTAAAATAGCTGTCATCACAGTTCATAATGGCTATTTTGGACATATCAAAAAGGCGTTTCTTAGCCTTGAGATAATTGTCCATTGTAATATGGTAATCGAGGTGGTCTTGGGTAAGGTTGGTAAAAATACCCGCCTCGAACTCAATACCGTAAACACGGTCCTGATCGAGTGCGTGAGATGATACCTCCATCACACAGTAATCACAACCTGCGGCAACCATAAGTGAGAACATTGACTGCAATTCAAAGCAGGAAGGGGTTGTGTTTTTAGAAGGCAGTACCTCATCACCTATCATATTTTGAATAGTACCTACAAGTCCAACCTTATGACCGCAGTTTTCGAGTATCTCTTTTATCATATAAGATACCGAAGTTTTACCGTTAGTACCCGTAACACCGATAATTTTAAGATTCTTTGCAGGATTTGAGAACCAATTCACCGAAAGACGTGCATATTCCTTGCGTGAATCCTCGGTAAAAATTTGATTGGGCAGACCTGTATCCTTTTCGCAAATGATTACAGCAGCACCATTGTCGTAGGCTGATTTAGCATACTTATGTCCATCGTCAAGTGCTCCGTTTATGCACACGAAAACACTACCCTTACCTACCTTACGCGAATCGCAGGTGACACCCGTTATTTCCAAATCGGCAAATTTGCCCGATTTTTCTTTTAATATATCAGATAACAGCATATTTGCTTCCTTTCATATTTCCCTTATACCCAATTATTCGGCCGTTTCTGTTGTTCTGAAGAATACGGTAACTATCGTACCCTCATCAACCTCTGTGCCTTCTTCAATACTCTGTTTGTATGCCACAACACTTGTACCCGATGTGGAAATACCCGAGTACTGAATGTTAAGATTCTTACTGTTTGCCAGTTCATTTGCGGCACTTATTGTAAGGTTTTTGAACGACGGTACAACTGTCTTATTAACGGTTACATCTTCTTCGGTGTACAACATTACAACACCGTCACTATAAAGTGATTCGGTTGCCGTTGGGAACTGTTTGAGAACAGTATCACCGCCACCGATAACCTTATAGGTAAGGCCTTTTTCCTTAATAGCCTTCTTAGCAAAATCAACCGACTGACCTGTAACCGACGGAATCTTAACCGCCATTTTATTAAGTTCATCCTCACTATACTGCGGCTCAAAGCCAAGATACGGTAAAATCTCGGACATTATCTGTCCGCCGACAGGTGCCGCAATGGTACCGCCGTAGTATGCGTCACCGTGAGGCTCATCAAGCATAACAAGCAATGCGATTTCGGGGTCGTTTATAGGTGCAACACCGCAGAACGATGCGATGTAAAGACCTTGCTCACCTGTTTCAAGTATCTTAGAAACCTTCTGTGAAGTACCCGTCTTACCGCCTATACGATAACCCGGAACGTAAGCGTTTTTACCGCCACCACCGTCAACAACCGCTTCCATAACAGTACGTATTGTTTCAGATGTAGAGGTTGAAATTACCTGTCTTTTAACGGTAGTTCCGATAGATTTTACGGTATTACCTTCGGCATCGACAACCTCATTGACAATGTGAGGTTGAACAAGATATCCACCGTTGACTGCGGCAGAAATTGCAGTAATCATCTGAATCGGAGATACGTTAAAGGTCTGACCGAATGATGACGAAGCTAACTCGGTTATACCCATTTTATCAACAGTGTGATAAACGGGAGTTGACTCACCTGGCAGGTCGATACCTGTTTTCTGTCCAAGACCGAATGCCTCGAAATATTTTGAAAAGGTAGTAGCACCCAACTGCTGACCAAAGGTAATAAATACGGGGTTACAGGAGTTTTGAACCGCCTGAGTAAAGGTTTCAGCACCGTGTCCTGTTCTCTTATGACAGTTGTAACGACGACCTGCAATTACGATATATCCGCTGCAGTTGTAGTGATTTCCGAGAGTTGTGATATTTTCCTCAAGAGCCATAGCTGCGGTAACAACCTTAAATACCGAACCAGGCTCATAGGTATCAGAAACGGCCTTGTTACGCCACTGCATATTACGAAGTTCAGCAAGCTTTTTGGTCTTTTCCTCTCCCTCAAGGGCATCAACAACTGCCTGGTCGGTTTCGGAAAGAGTAAACGGACTGTTAGGGTTAAAGTCACCCTTGACAGCCATAGCCAAAATCTCGCCCGTGTTGACGTTCATACAGATAACAGCGCCTCTTTCGGAAACCTTGTTATCTATCAAAGCTTGCTGGAGATACTTTTCACAAACATTCTGAACGTAAGAGTCAAGTGCAGTAACCAACGAGTTACCCGGTTGAGCCTCAATTTCTATTTCATAGCTTAAGGGCATATCGTTACCTGTTGCATCCTTAGCGGCAACAACGCGACCGGGGATTCCCGTCAATTCGTCATCATATTGCAGTTCAAGACCCGAAAGACCTTGATTATCGGTTCCGACAAAACCAAGAACAACCGATGCAAGGCTATCGTTCTGATAATAACGCTTACTGCTTTCGTCGAGTCCGATAAATTCACCAACCTTGTAGGAACTGTTGGCAATATACTCGCGAACACGGTCTGCCTCGGGCTTTTCAACGTTCTGCTTTACCTTAACGTAGCTTGTTTTCTTGTTGGTATAATCAAGCACGGTCTGATAATCAAGCCCAAGAATCGCCGAAAGATTGGTTGCAATTTCAGATTTGATTGCATTAAGCTTTGCTTCGTCAGTAACCTTTTTAAAGCTATTGGGAGTTATATAAATGGTCCACACCTGAGCACTCGTTGCCAAAAGCTCACCGTTACGGTCGTAGATATTACCGCGTTCGGCCTTGATTTCTGCATCATACAACTGTTGCTCGGCTGCCTTCTGCTGGTAGAAATCACTGTTTATTCCCATCAAATAAACAAGACGACCCCCAACGAGTCCGAGCATAGTTAAAGTCATAACCGCCCAAACGGTTATGATTCTGACAATCATGCTTTTATTCGGTCCCTTGGCCAATCGTCTCACTCCTAAAAATTCTTCTTTTAAATACGCCTCAACGAGAGTCAGACTTTTGTCCGACTCTCGCCGTTTTATTTACTGTTTGAATACCATTATATTTTGTTTTGCTATGATTTATTCAGTTTTAACCGATGTTCCGCCATTCTCGGTTTCAACTGTGTCAATATTGTTGGTCTGAATGTATGTGACCTGACTTTTTTCACACTTCTGCATACCGAGTTCAGCGGCAGCTTCCTCAAGATTTACAACCGAAATCTTTCTTTCCATTTCAACCGAAAGTCTTGTAGACTCACTCTCAAGAGCAGTAATTTCCTCGTTAAGCTCATTGATTTGAGACCTCATTGAGGATATCTCGGCACGTAAAAACAAGCTACAACATACTGCGGCTACTACCAATGCCGAAATAACAAAATTACGTATAAGAACAGCTCGGTCGGACGCCTTTGCCTTTGACCTTTGCTTTTGCTTGGTTTCGTTGTTGGGATACTTGTGTATCTCGGCTTTTTTCTTCTCTGCGGGGGCAAAAATATCGTAATTGTAAGCGAAACTGTCGTTGTAATACTTGAGATTATCCATTATTACCCTTTATCCCCTCTGCCTTACGGCAATTTTTCTATTACCCTTAATTTTGCACTTCTTGAACGTGCATTTTCTTTTATTTCTACATCACTTGGAATTATCGGCTTGCGTGTTATATGCTTGCCACGAGGCTTCCTTCCGCATACACATATCGGTATTTCAGGAGGACAGATACAACCCTTTGAAAACTCGTTAAACAAATTCTTGACCAATCGGTCCTCTAACGAGTGGAAGGTTATAACGCAAAGCTTTCCACCGGGCTTTAACATATCAAATGCAGCCTTTATGCCATCTGTTTCGGCCTCAAACTCCTGATTTACCGCAATTCTGATAGCTTGAAAGCTTTTTCTCGCAGGATGTCCGTCACGTCTTACTGCCGCAGGAACCGAATTTGAAATGATGTCGGCCAACTGCAACGTGGTTTTTATCGAAGCTTTTTCCCTGCACTTGACAATATTGCAGGCTATTCTGTAAGCGAACTTTTCTTCACCGTAATCTCTTAAAATATCGGTTAGTTCCTGCACACTGAGAGTATTGACAAGGTCGGCAGCCGATGTGCCACTTTGGCTCATTCTCATATCAAGCGGAGCATCTGCGTGATACGAAAAACCTCTGTCACCGTTGTCCAACTGCCACGACGAAACTCCAAGGTCAAGCAAAACACCGTCAACAGCATCTATTCCCTTTTCAGCCAATGCCGACTGCATATCAGCATAATTGGTATGGATAACCGTTGCAGGAAATCCTGCCAAGCGTTCGGTGGCAACCTTTACGGCATCAGGGTCACGGTCAAGCGCAAAGAGATGACCGTTTGTAAGTCTTTTGGCAATCTCCTTTGAATGACCTGCACCACCTGCAGTACCGTCAACATATATTCCGCAAGGTTTAATATCGAGATTCTCGATACATTCATCGAGAAGCACCGATTTATGTACAAATTCCATAATCTTTTAGAATCCCAAAAGTTGTGCAAGCTCTGCAATAGATTCGGGGGTTTCCTCTGCTTCCTCGGCACGGAAGGCCTCACCATTCCAGATTTCGAGCTTTGAGGACATGCCGATAACAGCAGCTTCGCCATCGAGTTCGGCATATTCTCTCAAATTCTGAGGAATGAGAACACGACCCTGTGCATCGCAGGAAACCTGCTCAGCACCCGAATACATAAAGCGGATGAGCTTACCTGCCTGAACTGCAGGCAAAGCCTTTAACTTTTCGTCAATCTTCTGCCATTCAACCATAGGATAAATGCAGAGGCAACGTTTACCGTCGGGACTGCGGCTGAGCATAAACTCCTCACCAAGCTCCTCACGGTACTTTGCAGGCACGAAAACGCGGCCTTTTTTATCCACGTTATGATAATGTTGTCCAAAAAACATAAAGACCGCTCCTTTCACACCACTTTTATGGCCTTTCAGTGAACATTTACTCCACTTTGCACCACTGCAATTACATTATAAGCCTCATTTGAGAATATTTCAAGTGTTTTTTTACGCAAATTTAAACAAAATTTTCAAAGTTGTGTTGTGCAACTTGTCACACCACAAAATATTGTGAGAAAAGTAATCAAAACGCAAAAAAAGACAGTCAAAATGACTGTCTTTTTTTGAATTAAAATTCAGTTTTCAGTGCTTCAGATGCCGTACTTTTCCAAATCGTTGATAATCCTTGCAATAGCGTGTTCTTCATTGGAAACCGTTACACGGTCGGCAGCAGCCTTTGCTTCAGGTACGGCATTGGCAACCGCATAACCTATACCTGCCGCCTTTATCATCGAAATATCGTTGTTATAATCTCCAACCGCAACGGTTTTTCTGCGGTCAATTCCCAATATATCAGCAAGCTTAATCAGAAGATTGCCCTTGCTGATACCTTTTGGCAATATTTCATAAAGCTTTTTTTCGGATCGGATGTAATCGAACATCTGTGATTTCGGATGTGATTTCAAAAGCTCTGCCAACCGTTCGTGAGTGGCAGAATCATCGTGACAAAACAGTATTTTTATTACCGTTTCGTTCACGTCATCTATATCGCAGGCGTCGTTCGGGATGTGGGTTACCTCTCTGAACCACTTGGTTGCCGAATTTTCATGGGTGAATATTATTCTGTCCTTGGTATTAAATTGAACACCCATATCCGGAAATTGACCGACGGCATATTTCACAAGCTCAATGGCCTCATTCGGCAACTGAGCCGACCAAAGGTATCTACCGCTTTCAAAATCATAAATACCGCCACCGTTGAAGCAACCGATAGGTGCATTGGGCTTGGCCATTTCGTAAATATCTCTTGCAATCATCGGCGGACGACCTGTTATAAAAGTGAAACGTCCACCCTCCGAATTAAAATACTCAATAGCATCTTTGTTTTCTTTTGAAATGTGCTTGTTATCACAAAGAAGTGTTCCGTCAAGGTCGGTACAAAGCAGTAATCCTTCGAATTTCATACCTATCCCCTCCAAAAGGTTTTTGCGGTATCAAATATATCATATACCATTAAGGTATACAATATCAAAAAGAAAAATCATTCTGAAAAACGCAACTCAAAGTTTTTTCTCTTTGAAAAAAGCAAAATCGGTAAAAAAATGCTGCACACACTCGGCCGTGTTGATGATATAACCGCAGTTTTAACCGTTGATTCCATTTGATTTGGATTTTGTAAAGGTAGGTGCCGATAAGGACACCTACCTTTTTAATAGCCAATGCAGTACGTGTCGGCATTCGGTGCTTTGATGACCGACACGTTAAAAAACTCCTCTATCAAACCGCTATTGCACAACGCTTCAGGTGTATTTTCGGCAACTATCTTACCTTCATTCATAACCGCAATTCTGTCAGAAAAATTAAAGGCCAACGGAAGGTCGTGCATAACCGCGACTATACCCTTCCCCGATTTGGCAAGCTCTCTCAGTATCTTCATAAGTTCAAGCTGATGCTGAATGTCAAGATATGTCGTTGGCTCATCGAGTAGAATGTAATCGGTATCCTGTGCCAAAGCCATTGCAATATAAACCTTCTGACGTATACCGCCCGACAAGGTTTTCAAAGGGCGGTCATAAAGGTCGGCAACTCCCATTCTTTCAAGTGAAGCTATTGCCAACTTGCGGTCGTTTTCGGTGTATCTTCTCGGGAAACCAAGATACGGGAATCTTCCGTGAAGCACCATCTGTCCGACCGTCATATCGGGTACATCCTTGCCCTGGGGCAGATAGGCCACGTGCTGTGCAAACTGCTTTTCGGTTATATTTAAAGCGGTTTTACCATCTACCGTAATTGTACCCTTGGTAGGTTTCAAAATGCCCACAACCGTCTTTAAAAGCGTACTTTTGCCCGAACCGTTTGGACCTATAATCGACAGAACGCTTCCCTTTTCTACCGATATTGAAACGTCCTGTAAAACCGATGCTTTGCCGTAGCCTGCAGAAATGTTTTTAAGTTCAAGCATTTTTGTGACCTCCTTTTCCCTTCAATAAGAGAAAGATAAAGAAAGGTGCACCGAGGAATGCCATTATGATGCCGACGGGTATCTCGTAGGGCGAAAACACGGTTCTCGCAAAGGTATCGCAAAGTGAAACAAACCCACCGCCGAAAAGACCGCTTAATGCAATAAGGTGGATTGATTTGCCGCCCGAAAGTCGACGTACAATATGAGGCACAATAAGTCCCACAAATGATAAAAGTCCTGCAATGCTGACGGCACAGCCTGCGAGCAATGCTGCAAGCATCAAAAGAACGGTTCTTGTAAATTTAACGTTCATTCCGAGGCTTTTGGCACTGCCTTCGCCAAGTTGAATAACATCAAGGTCGTTTGAAAGCAAAAGCAGAAATATAAAGCCAACTGCAACAGCACACAGAACGGGCAAAAGCACCGAATAGGTCACAGCGGAAAACTCACCGATTTTGAAATCGTTACTCATAACGCCAACCTCGGGTATAAAGGTTACGATAGAATCCGAGATAGCACCGAGAAGGCTGTTTAGAGCGACACCGATAAGGATAACCGTTCCCCTTGAAGCACCCCATTTTTTAGCACCCAAGCTGACCAACATAACGGTTAAAAAAGCACCAATAAACGAGAATAACGGCAACTGCCATCCACCAAAAATACCGAATGCGGTACAAAGTGTTACAGCAAGACCAGCACCCGAATTCACGCCTATAACGCTTGGGGATGCAAGTCGGTTATTGAGTACGTTCTGGATAACGGCACCCGACACCGCCAATGCACCACCACAAACAAGTGAAGCCACGGTTCTCGGCAGACGGACAAATCCGAATATACGTGCTTCAGGTGATGAATCAAAACCGTTTCTAATAGCATTGACTATATCCGAAAGCGACAGATGCGTACTACCGAACATCACGCCTAAAACGGCGGACACCCAAAAAGCAAGGATTCCCGCCGTATACAGCATTGATATTTTATTTTCCGAGCAAAATACCTTTAAGCTGTTCATAAGATTCCGCCCATTTTGCATTAGGTTTAAGATTAAAATATTTACGATCCATAATATGGACTCTTGCTTGCTTCACCGCCTCGAGTGAACTCCATGCAGGATTTTCGGTTATCTGCTTTTTTAAATTGCCGATAGCCTTTTCGGTATCATCACCCATTGTGACGGTGAAAATGCGATAAGGATTAGCCTTTATAACGCTTTCAACACTCAGATTTTCAAGCAAAGTTTTATCGCTGTCGGCAATATTTGTAAGCCCTAAATCATTGAGCATTTCGCCGAGTATCGTGCCTTTGCTTCCCTTGGCCTTTACAAAGCCTGATGATGCACGAAGCAACAAAACGGTTCTTTGTTCATAAGGAATATTGGCCTTTTCAACCTCTGCCTTGATTTTATTTATCTCGGTTTGAATCGCAAGACCGTTCTTTTCATAAAGGTCCTTACGGTCGGTTATATCGGTGCAGATGTTCAACATTTTGAGGTAATCGTCAAAGCAATCAACGTCGAAATATGCAACCGTAATACCTGCATTTTGAAGTGACTGTTGCATATTAACGTCGGCTGCAGTTGAAGCACTTGCCAAAACGAGCTCGGGATTGGATGAAAACACAGCCTCAAGGCTTGGTGAATGAGCACCACCGATGTTAACGGAACCGTCAAGAGTCAGGCCGAAATCATCCCACGCATCCTCGGTTGCGGCACATACGTTTCCGCCTGAAAGCAACCACACATCGGCGAAACTGCCAAGCAGGGTTGCAACCTTTTGAGGATTCTTTTTAATCGACACAGTTCGGTCAAGCGCATCGACAAAGGTCACAGTTTCGGCTTTAGGCAACGAGGAATTATCACCGTTACCCTTGCATCCCGAAAACACAAAAATACCGATTACCGCAACCAAAACAATACAAATAAACTTAACCGATGAGCTTCTTTTCAACATAATCAAAGCCTAATCTTTCGATAGTGTCGGAAAAGCGTTCACCCTTGATACCCTCGTCGCGGAAAAGGATTATAGCCTTTTCTATAACGTTGAGCACCTCTTCCTCTGAAGCGAAAATCTTGCTCAAAGGCTTACCGATAGCCGTCTTTTTGCCCCAGCGTCCACCGATGCATACTTTGTAACCCTCGCTCGCGTTTTCAAATGCACCGAACGGGCATTTTGCAACACATCTTCCGCAGTTGTTGCAGATTGCAGGATCAATATGTATCTTACCGTCCGAAAGTTTTACCGCTTTCATAGGGCAGGCGTTTTCCACGAAGCAAACCTTACAGCCTCGACACTTGTCCACATCGGGTGTAAAGATTCTCTGACCGACAACACCGATATCGTTCAAATCGGGCTTTACGCAATTATTAGGACATCCACCGACAGCAATCTTAAACTTATGAGGTAATGTAACGTTATGATAGCCAACGTAAAATTTCTCGTGAATTTTAAGGCTTAAAGAAAACGTGTCAATAAGACCAAATTGGCAGGTTGTACCCTTGCAGGAAACAACAGGACGAACCTTAGGACCCGTACCGCCGGTTTCAAGCCCCTTACCCTTTAAGTAAAGCACCAAGGACGGAATATTGTTATACGAAACACCTTGAATCTCAACCGTCATACGGCTGGTTATTGCAACCTCACCCGAGCCGAAACGGTCGGCAGCCTCAGCAATGGCGCGCGATTCATCGGTGGTGATTTTACCGTTGCGGGTAATTACTCTGACGTTAAAAATATCGGGGAAACGCTTGTCACGAAGACAGCCCAAACCCTTAACGGCCATAACCTGCTCGTTGGTAGGCTTCCCTTCGGCAGGAGTTAATCCCAAAATTTCAAAAGCATTTGTAGTTTCCATATAAGCACAACCTCTTCTTTGGTTTTATACTGTATATAATTGTATCATATATATTATTCAGGCGCAAGATGGATTGAGGGCTAAAAGCACAACAAAGCGTCCTATTTTTTAATTGGTTCAGTGTTGAAAAAACAGTTGACATTCAGACAGTTTGAATATATAATATCTTAGTAACAATTAAACATTTGCCGCTGTGGTGGAATAGGCAGACACAAGGGACTTAAAATCCCTCGGTAGCGATACCGTACCGGTTCAAGTCCGGTCAGCGGCACCAAAAAATCTCTCAGACACATGTCTGAGAGATTTTTGTTTTTTTATAACGAATAAATAATTATTTTAATTCTAATTCAGCAACGAGTTGATACATCTTTTTATTTCCAGTTTTGGCAATGGTTCCACTTTCTTTTAAAATTCCAAACGATTTAATTCTACTTTTTTTATTTGTTATAGGCTTAAACAAACGTATTATAT